>JBCDBY010000083.1:0-15713 GCA_039182715.1 Planctomycetota bacterium | reverse complement strand
GTCTCGGGCCGACGGCGTTTTCTCAGACAGGCCCTAGCGGAAGGCGTCCAGGCCGGTGATTTCGTGGCCCAGGATCAGCCCGTGGATGTCGTGCGTGCCCTCGTAGGTCATCACCGACTCCATGTTGCACATGTGGCGCATGACCTGGTACTCGGCGGTGATGCCGTTGGCGCCGAGCATGTCGCGGCAGGTGCGCGCGATGTCGAGCGCGTGCCAGCAGCCGTTGCGCTTCGCCATCGAGATCTGGCTGGGCGTGACGCGACCCGCCTCCTTGAGACGGCCGAGACGCAGGTTCATGAGCTGCATCTTGGTGATCTCGGAGAGCATGTTGGCGAGCTTGGTCTGTGGCAGCTGGAAGTGGGCGAGCTGTTTGCCGAACTGCGTGCGCTCGAGCGTGTACTGGAGCGCCTCGTCGTAGCACGCCATCGCCGCGCCGGCCGCGCCGAACGCGATGCCGAAGCGCGCCTGCGACAGGCAGCTGAGCGGACCCTTGAGCCCCTGCACGTCGGGCAGCAGATTCTCCTCGGGGATCTCGACGTCCTGCAGAATGAGCTCGGAGGTCACCGACGCGCGCAGGGAGTACTTCTTCTCCATGAGCGGCGCGCTGAAACCCTCGCGCTCCTTCTCGACCAGGAAACCGCGCACCTTGCCGTCGAGCTTCGCCCAGACGATCGCGACGTCGGCGAAGGTGCCGTTCGTGATCCACATCTTGGCGCCGTTGAGCACGTAGCCTTTGCTGGTCTTCTCCGCGCGCGTGGCCATGCCGCCCGGGTCGGAGCCGTGGTCGGGCTCCGTCAGGCCGAAGCAGCCGATCGCCTCGCCCTTGTGCATGGGGGGGATCCACTTCTCCTTCTGCGCCTCGCTGCCGTACGCGAAGATCGGCCACATGACGAGCGAGCCCTGCACCGAGACGAAGGAGCGGATCCCGGAGTCACCGCGTTCCAGCTCCTGCAGGATGAGGCCGTAGGCGACCGGGCTGAGCCCGGGGCAGCCGTAGCCGTCGATGCCGGCGCCGAGCAGGCCGAGCTCCGCCATCTCGGGAATCAGGTCGTTGGGGAACGTGCCCGCCATGTAGTGGTCGCCGATGACCGGCAGGACGCGCTCCGAAACCCAATCACGCACGGTGTCGCGGATCATGCGCTCGTCGTCGGTGAGCAGTTCGTCGATCTCGAAGAAGTCGGGTGCCTCGAACGCCATAGTCGAAAGCTAGCACGCGGGGCAACCGATCGGGAACGCCGCGTAAGGATTCCGCACACCGAAAGGCCCGAAACGGGGCCGATTTCCGCGAATACGAGCGGCACGGGAGTTGTATCTCCACCGATACCCGTGCGGAAAGGAACCTGGATGGAACGTATGACCGGACGCCTGATTCTCGCCCTCGCCCTGCTGCTTGCGCCCGTGCTGGCGCAGGACACTCAGATTCCTGCCGAAGTGAAGGCCAAGATCGAGGAGAAGGCGGAGAAGAAGGCCGAGAAGGAAACCGCGCTCATCGCGGAGATCGAGGTCAGCCTGAGTCCCGACGAGGATCCGTTCGCGGACATCCCGCTCGGGCCGCAGCGCAAGAACTTCCGCGGGTTCCTCGCGCAGCTGCGCACCGTCGCCGCCGACAGCGAGATCGACGGCGTGCTGCTGAAGCTCAAGTCAGCGCCGCTCGGATGGGCGCGTCTCATGGAGCTGCGCGACGCGCTCATGGGCCTGCGCCGCGCCGGCAAGAAGGTTTTCCTCTACAAGGAGAACTACATGACGCCGGACCTGATCCTGGCCGGCGCCGCCGATCGCGTGTCGATGCCGGAGACCGGGATGGTCGGCGTGCCCGGTCTCGCGATCGAGATGATGTACATGAAGGGGCTGCTCGACAAGCTCCACATCAAGTTCGACGTCGTGCACATCGGCGAGTTCAAGACCGCCGGCGAATCGATGGTGCGCGACACGATGTCGGACGCGCAGCGCAAGGCGCTCGCGCCGATTCTCGACGAGTTCTACGCGACGATGGTCAAGTCGATCGCCGAGAGCCGCGGCCTCACCGAGGAGCAGGTCAAGCTCGCGATCGACAAGGGCATCTTCTACGGCAAGGAAGCCAAGGACGCCGGCCTCGTCGACCGCATCGAGTACCGCGACCAGTTCATCGCCGGCATGAAGGCGAGCTTCCCCGGCAAGAAGGTCATGCGCTCCGGCAAGTACGGCAAGGGCGCCGGGACGAAGATCGACCCGAACAACCCGATGGCCGCGATGCAGGTCTTCATGACCGCGCTCATGGGTGGTGCCCCGAAGAAGAAGCTCGAGGGTCCGCGCGTCGCGGTGATCTACTGCACCGGCGCGATCACGAGCGGCTCGAGCTCGTACGACTGGACCGGCAACATCTCCTCGATGGGCTCCGAGACGATCGTCAAGGCGATCGACAAGGCGCGCAAGGACGACGACGTCAAGGCGATCGTGCTGCGCGTGAACAGCCCCGGCGGCTCGGCGCTCGCCAGCGACATGATCTGGCGTGCCGTGGCCCGCGCGAAGGAGAAGAAGCCGGTCATCGCCTCGATGGGCGATGTCGCGGCGTCGGGCGGCTACTACATCTCGATGAACTCGAACGCGATCTTCGCCGAGCCGCAGACGATCACCGGCTCGATCGGGGTCGTGGGCATGGTGCCCAACATGGACGAGTTCTGGCCGTGGGTCGGCATCAGCATGCAGCGCATGACGCGCGGCAAGCGCGCCGCCGCGTTCATGACCAGCAAGGGCATGGGCGAGGAGGACAAGGCCGTTCTGCGCGGGACCATGGAGGCGCTCTACAAGGACTTCATCGGGAAGGTGGCCGCCGGCCGCGGCAAGACGCCCGATGAGATTCACAAGGTGGCGCAGGGTCGCGTCTGGACCGGTCGCGATGCGCTCGGCCACGGCCTCGTCGATCGCCTCGGCGGCCTGCAGGACGCGATCGTCTACGCCAAGGAGCAGGCCGGTCTGAAGGACGCCGGGAAGGTGCACATCGCCGAGATGCCGCGCCGCGGCGGCCCCTTCGAGGCGCTCGAAAAGATGTTCGGCGGCGCCGAGACCGCCACCGGACTCGACATGGAGGTGCTCAAGCGCGTGCCTGCCCTGCGCAAGGCGCTCGCCCGCATCCTCGCCTACCAGCGCATCGCCATCGACCGCGTCGCGTTGCTCCACCCCGAGGTGGAAGCGCTCGCGCACCCGTTCGGGAGCGGCCGCTAACGAATCAACTCAAAAAGGTTCGGCCATCGAGCTACATCGGGACCGGCTCGTGGTCGAGGGGACAGCCAATGGGGCTGTCCCTCTTTTTTTGGCCCAACGGCTTACGCCGTTGGAGCCAGCGGCTCCTGCGGCGTGTTGTGCCGTGCTCCGGGGCGTTTGACGAGCCCCTGAGTGCACAGACGGAACGTCTCTGGGGCATTGGGTTGTTGACGCCGTTGGAGCCAGCGGCTCCTACGGCGTGTTGTGCGGTGCTCCGGAGTGTTTGACGAGCCCCCTTGCGAGCAGACGGAACGTTGCTGGGGCGTTGGGTGGCGCCGTTGACGACTTGGCTGCGGGGCGTGTTGTGCCGTGTTCCGGAGTGTTGGACGAGCCCCCTTGTGTGCAGACGGAACGTCGCTGGGGCGTTGGGTGGCGCCGTTGACGACTTGGGTGCGGGGCCTTTTTTTGGGGGTGCTCCGGAGTCGTCGATCACTCCGACTTGGTACGGACTCGGGTTCCGTTCGAAGCTGGCTGGTGTTCTGGCTAGGGGCTGTGGGGCGCAACAGCCCCTGGCCCCTAGCTCCTGGCGCTATTTCTCCGCGACCAGGTAGGCGACCCAGCCCTTGTCGGCTTCTCCGGTGGTTTCTACGCTCCACACGCCGTTGCCTTCGTCGGTCTTGGGGTCGGTGCCTTCCCAGTAGACGGCGATGTTCTGAAAGCCCGCTTCGGCGAGGAGCTCCTGGATCTCGGGGAGGGTCCAGAGGCGCCACTCGTAGACGAACGCCTTCTTCATCTTCGTGCCGTCGGGGAACTTGAAGTGGATGTAGTTGGTGACGTGTCCCGTGACGGGGGAGTAGGAGTCCTGGTCCCAGATGTAGGTGAAGCCGTCGCACTCCCGCGGCTCGCGCATCTCGGTGAAGGAGTCGCTGCCGCCGTATGCGTCGAGGATCAGCAGGCCGCCGCGCTTGAGGCCGTTGGACGCGTGCTTGAAGTAGCCGCGTAGCTCGTCCCGCGTGCGGAAAAGAAAGTAGCTGAAGTTGCAGGCGAGGATGCCGTCGACGTAGCGCACCTTGACCGCGCGCACGTCCTCCTCGATGAGGCGCAGGCGGCGCTTCTGTTCATCGTCGAGCCGCTCGTCGACACGCTGCTGCGCGACCGCCAGCGTGGGCACGTCGAGGTCGACGCCGATCGCGGTGTGGCTCGCGTCGTGCTTCACCCACTCGATCGCGGTGATCGCCGTGCCGCAGAAGTCCTCGCGAATCGAACTCGGCACCAGCCGCGAGCGCTCGCGGAAGGCCTGCAGGATGAACTCGACGTCCGCCTCGGGCTCCTGCACCGAGTTCTCGTAGAGGAAGAACCTGTCCGCCGTCGCGGAGGTCAGCCCGCTCTTCTTCTGCTTGCGCTTCTGCTTCTTCTCTTTCTTGTCTTTGCGACCCATGACCGGAGTTGTACGGGAAGAGCCGGGGGGAGAGAAGAGAGTGGGGGAGCCTCTTGGGGTTTGAGGGAATCGGCCGGGAGCTGGGGGCCGGGAGCCGGGGGCGGCGAGGGACCCGTTGCGCCCTTCTCATCCCGAGCGCCCCCGGGAGACCGACGGCCTCGTCGCGCCGTCGGTGTTCCGTCGGCCGATCGCTCTCCGCGAACTCCGCGGTTCCTCCGCGATCTCAGCGCTGAAATCGACGGCCCAAGCAGTCCAGGGACGCCGGCCTACCAACCCGCAGCCCGGGAGCGCAGGACTCCGACCCCCTACGTCGCCGAGACGAACTTCTCAAGCGTCTCGAAGATCTCGTGCGGGGAGACGGCGCGCTTGATGCGATGGCCGGGCGTGGTGGCGAGATCGATGACGTCGCCGCCGCCGCGAGGCGCCTCGACCGGATCGACGAGTCGGACGCACGGCTTCTCGGCGGGGGCATCCCGGCCCGGTGCATCCACCACGACCGCATAGTCTCCACTCTCGAGCTCGACCAGCGACCCGACCGGGAAGAGACCCACCACGCCGGCGAACGCCTTGAGCAGCAGCGCGTCGAACTCGCTGCCCGCACGCGACTGCATCTCGTCGAGCGCGGCCGCGCTGGTCAGCGGCGGTTCCTCGTAGTTGCGCGTCGTCGTCAGCTGCTCGTAACAGTCGGCAATCGCCACGACGCGGGAGAAGAGGTGCGGCTCGTGATCGATCCGCGGCCGTCCGCCGCCGTCGAGATGCGCATGGTGCTCGTACGCCACGATGGCCGCCTTCAGAATGCCCTCGTGCGCCGTCCCTTCCGCCAACAGCAGCCGCGCCCCGAGCTCCGGGTGGCGGTCGGGTGCACCCGCCTCGGCGGGTACCGTCTTGCCGATGTCGTGAAAGAGCGCGGCCATGCCGAGATCACCCAGCTGGCGGCGCGTCAGGCCCAGCTTCTGCCCGAGCGCGAGCGCGAAGAGACAGACGTTGAGGCTGTGGTGGAAGAGCTTCTGGTCGTAGCCGCGGATCTGCGCCAGCGCGAGGACGGCGCTTTCGTCCTCGAGGAAGCGGTCGACGAGGCCGTGCACCGCGCGGCGCGCCCGGCGGATGCGCGCGCGATCCTCGATGCCGTCGAGCCGCAGCACGTCGCGGAACGCGCGCAGCCCGCGCAGGTAGGTCTTCATCGCGGCCCGGCGTCGCTCCTCGAGCAGCACCGGGCTGTCGTCGGCCTCCGCGCGCGCCTCGACCTGGATGTGCTCGACGCCGGCGGCACCCAGCTGCGCGATGAGCTGCTGGCACGGCTCGGGGCGGCTCGCGTCGAGATCGAGGAACCGCATCGTGAGCGTGGACAGCTCGTGCACCGGCACACGCGAGGCAATGCGGATCGAGTGCACCTTGCGACGCGCGAACTCGGAGGCGAGGAACGCCAGCGCGAGCGCGCCGCACTCGGACGCGCGCATCAGCCGACCGTTGATCAGCACGCGGCTGCCGCGCACGACGACCACCGCTTCGCTCTCCTGCGCCGCCTCCTCGACCGCGGCGCGCAGGTTGTCGAGCGCATCCTTGGTCGCGTCGTTGTCCGGCCCGTACATCTGCATGAGCTTCAGCGTGCCGAACAGGCCCGCCACGAGGCGGCCCGCATGCAGCGCCGTGCTCACGGCGAAACCTCGCTCGCCTCCGACTCGAGGTAGATGCGGTCGCGTCCGTCCTCCTTCGCGCGGTAGAGACGCGCGTCGGCGAGCTGGATGAGCGGGTCCGCCTCTTCACGCTCGGCCGGGCAGAACGAGACGCCGCCGGAGACGCGCACCACGCCCTCCTCGCCGCCGATGGCGACGCGGGCGATGTCGGCGCGCAGCTGCTCGAGCCGGCGCCCGAGCGCGGGGATGTCCTCGGCGTTGACGACGCAGATGAACTCCTCGCCGCCGAACCGGCAGGCGAACTCGTTCTCGTCCTCGCGCACGAACCCGCGCGCGACGTCGGCGACCTGCACCAGCACCTCGTCACCGATGTGATGGCCGTGGTCGTCGTTGATGCGCTTGAAGTGGTCGATGTCGAACAGCACGAGCGCGAAGGGCGCCGTGTCGCGGCTGCCGAGGCGGCGGTCGAGCTGCGCGTAGAAGTGGCGGCGGTTGGAGAGCTGCGTGAGCGGGTCGGTCTGGCTCAGCTTGCGGATCTCCTCCGCGCGCATCAGGTTGGTGAGCACCAGCGCGCCCAGGTTGGCGAGCGCCATGGAGACGGTGTGCGCCTTCTGGATGGGGCGCTTGATCCCGCCGATCGCGACGCAGCCAAGCGGTTCGCCGTCGTGGACCAGCGGGATGTAGTACTCGAACTCCCGCGCGAGCACGCGCGTCTTCTCGACGTACTCCAGCACGTCGTGGTCGAGCGAGGCGAACTGCTCGGGACGCAGGATGAGGCCCTTGCTCGCCGCGTAGCCGATGCGGCCGTGCGTCATCGGCACCGTCGTGTTCGGCGCACACTCGTCGGGCGCGAGTCCCTTCTGCGAATAGAGCCGCAGGATGTCGTGGTCACGCAGGAACACGACGCCGAACTCGCATCCGAGGATGTGCTGGAACGAATGGATGATCGACTGGCCGAGGCGATCGACCGTCTTGATCGCCACGAACTCCTTGGTGACCTCGGGGAAGCGGTCGAGCAGGCTGGTGAGCACCAGCCGTTCGCGGCTCAGTTCGAGCGACGTCTCTTCCGGCCGGTCGTCGAACTGTCCCGCGGGGTCCGAGCTCCGCATGCGGCGCAGCACGTCCTCGAGATTGCTCAGGCGACGCGTGAGCCGGTTGCGGTCACGCAGCGAGATGAGCACGGCCAGCGCGGGGCCGATCACGGCGGCACCGATCAGTGCCCACGTGGCGAGATTGACGTACGCGATCATTGGCTGACAGCCCCCCGAACGGGGCGGAGTCCACGCCTAGGTATCGGGATTTCGCGCCGTTGGCCTTAATGAGGGCGCGCGCCGGGGGGGACGGTCCCGTGTCCGACCCTGTTTCGGCCCTATTGGGACCCTGATTGGGCTCTGTTCGGGCTCTGATCAGCGCCCGTTGGGAACGCTGCCAATCGACTGGCCGGGACGGGAGACCGCCTGGCCCGGTCGTCCGACCGCCTGGCCGGGAAGGCCGACGGCCTGGCCAGGTCGTCCGACCGCCTGGCCCGGACGGCCCACGGCCTGGCCCGGTCGCCCGACCGCCTGGCCCGGACGGCCCACGGCCTGGCCCGGCCGCCCGACCGCCTGGCCCGGCAACCCGACCGCCTGGCCGGGTCGCTGCACAGCCTGCCCGGGGCGCTGGACCGCCTGGCCCGGTCGGCCGACTGCCTGGCCCGGCCGCCCGACGGGATGGCCCGACGCCCGCGTGCGGCGCACGATGACGCCCATGGTGCGGAACCCGCGATCACGGCGGCTTCGGGCGCGACGCGAGCGGCGGACCTTGCGGGAGCGCTCCGCGCGCGGCGCGCGATTCGGCTGCGCCTCGACGGGATACTCCTCCACGTCGAAAAGGCGCGGGGCGTCGGCGAACGCGGCGGGATCCCACTCGAGCTGCGCCACGTGCTCGGCGGGAATGTGGAGGCGCGCGCCTTCGCCGCGCGGTTGAACCGCCTGGGCGCGCACCTTCGCGGCGGTCGGCTCCTGCTGGCTCCACGCGCGGTACTGGTCGGAATGGCTCATCCGAGCGACGGGCGACGAAGCGCAACCGCCGGCGAGGAGGACCAGGACCAGCCAACGCATGGACCTCATTCTACGATCAGACGCTCGTGTCGAAACCGTCCATTTCGAACCCGCCCGTCTCGGTCATGGTGCCGGTCCACAACGCCGCGCCCTACCTCGCCGACGCGATCGAGTCCGTCCTGGCCCAGACGATGCCCGACTTCGAGCTGATCTGCGCCGACGATGGGTCAACGGACGGCTCGGGGGCGCTCCTGGAGGCGTACGCGGAGCGCGACGCGCGTGTTCGCCTGCTCCAGCCCGGGCGCATCGGGCTCATCGAGACCGCGAATCTGCTGCGTCGCGAGGCGCGCGCCTCGCTGCTGGCGCGGTTCGACGCCGACGACCGCATGCATCCCACGCGCATCGAGCGGCAGCTCGCGCTGCTTCGCGACCATCCCGAGGTCGATATCGTCGGCGCCCGCGTGCGCCACTTTCCCGACGAGCACGTGGGGGAGGGCTCGCGCCGCTACGAAGAGTGGCTCAACCGACTGGTCGATCACGAGTCCATCCGGCGCGAGTTTCTCGTCGAGCTGCCGTTGCCCAATCCGACGGCGACCTTTCGCGCCGAGGTCTTCGATCGGGTGGGCGGATACGTGGACGACGGGCTGCCGGAGGACTACTCCTTCTGGCTGCGCGCGCTCGAGGCGGGCTTCCGCTTCGCGAAGGTGCCGGCCGTGCTGCACGACTGGCGTGAACACCCCGCGCGCGTCACGCGGACCCATCCGCGCTACTCGGTCGAGGCGTTCCTGAAGGCGAAGTGCGGATACCTGCTGCGCGGGCCGCTGGCGGAGGGGCAACCCTTCGTCATCTGGGGCGCGGGCATGATGGGGCGGCGGCTAAACCGGCTGCTCGTGCGCGCGGGACGGCCGCCGGTTGCCCTGCTGGACGTCGACCCGGCGAAATGCGGGCGCGTGCGACAAGGGCGGCCGATCATTCCGGTCGAGGCCTTTCGACCCGGGTCGGCGAAGGTGCTCGCCGCCGTCGGCAGTCACGGTGCGCGCGAGAAGATTCGCGCGCGCCTCGTCGAGTGGGGGCTCGTCGAAACCGAAGGGTTCTGGCTCCTGGCCTGATCCAGTGCGAGTTGCCTGTGAGTAGTCTTCAGTGATCAGTTTTTCGTGATCGGAGCCCTACGGACGACGGAGGCCCGGCGGAATACTGACCACTGACGACTGACTACTATCTCGTCCCGTCGCGCTTGTGTTCCTCTTCCATCCGGATGCGGATGCGGATGCGCTCGACCTCGTTGAGGATGAGCCCCTCCATGTCGGGGAACTCCTGCGCGAGCACCTCGAGACGTCGGGCGTCCTTTTCCGTCGCCCAGACCTCCATCTCCGACATGGCGCGGCTAAGCTCCTCCGGGCGGGGGTTGGCGAGGATGCGGCGCACCATCGCGCGCGCGGGCTCGTGATCCAGGGCCGCGCGTCGGGCGACCTCTTCCAGCGCGGCAAGCCGCTGCGCGGGCCGCGTCGAGGACTGGTAGAGCTGCTCCGCCATCTGGAAAACCGCCTCGTGGCTCGCGGGATTGTCCTGCATGTATTGGAACGCGAGCGCGCGATGCTGCGGGTCCTCGCTGTGGAGCGCCATGTCGAGCGCCCACTCGGATGCGACGGTGGGGTTGTGCTTGCGGCTCGACATCGCCTCGAGAAGGACGAGCCTCTCCCACTCGCTCTCGGCGGCGTAGTACTCCTGCTCGACGATCGCGGTCGTCTCCGGCGTGGCGAACACGCGCAGCAGCGGGAGCAGGATGCGCCGCTTGGCCGGGTCTCGTTCTTCCACCGCATGTTTGCGGATGGTTGCGACGAGGTTCGCCTGGAGCTCCTTGTCCGCCATGATCGCGTGCATGCTCTCCGCCACCCTGCTGCGGTAGTGCTGCGCATTCGAGAGGTCCTCGCGATCCAGCGAGCGCTCGAACTCGCGCATCCAGCGGTTCTTCTCGAGCGAGGTCGTGGTACGCGCCGGCTGCGGACCGTCGGCCGTGGTCGTGTCGGTGCCGCCGGTTCCGGTCGAGCCGCTCTCCTGGTTGCGGAAGGGGTTGGTCGTGACGCCACCGCGCTTGTCGTCCATGCCCAGAACGAGGATCACGACGATCGCTCCGATGGCGGAGAACAGCACGAGCGGCAGCGCGTAGCGCTTCATGCCCTGATTCTACGCTGTCCTGCACCATCCGCGTGCCTGTCCCGATTCGGCACGGCCCCCGCCGATGGGCCTTGAGCCGTCCTTTCCCGCGCGTCGATACCTGCTCCGGACTCGCGCGGGATGACTTCATGACGGTTGCAGCAAGGAACAAAACAGCGGGTCGCGGGAAGGGTGGACTCTCCGCCAAGGACCGCGATCGAATGGTGGAGGAGTACCTCCCGCTGGTGCGCCACGTCGTGGGCCGCATCGCGATCAACCTGCCTTCGCACGTCGATACCGACGAGCTGTTCCAGGTCGGATCCATCGGGCTGGTCAACGCCACGCGCTCGTTCGATACGGAGCGGGGCGTCGCCTTCAAGACCTATGCCTTCGCGCTCATCCGCGGCGCCGTGCTCGACGAGCTGCGCCGCCTTGACGCGGTGCCGCGCAGCACACGCGAAAAGATCCGCGCGATGGACAAGGCGAACGCGCAGCTGAGCCAGAAGCTCGGCCGCCAGCCGACCTCGCTCGAGGTCGCCGCGGCGCTCGGCGTCGAGGAGGCCAACGTCCGCGAGCTGGCGGCGATCGCGCGGCGCGTGATCACGCTCAGCATCGAGGACGGCACGTCGACGCCCGACGCGCTGCAGGTGCGCGACATCCTCGCCTGCCCCGACACGCTCGACCCGTTCGACGGCGCGGCGAAGCTGGAGCAGATCGGTTCCATCGCGGATCGCATTCGCAGCCTGCCCGAGGTGGAGCGGCGCGTGATCACGATGTACTACCGCGAGGGGCTGCTGCTGCGTGAGATCGGCCAGGTGCTGGGCGTGACCGAGTCGCGCGTCAGCCAGATCCACTCGCGCGCGCTGTCTCGCCTGCAGACCATGCTGCAGGACGTGCGGTAAAGCGACCCCGCGAACCGCCGAACAAGGGCGTAGTGGACCGCGATCGACTCTGCCTCCCCGACCCCTCGTGGCGCGCCCAGTACCTCGAGGACGTACGCCGACGTCTCGCCAACGGCGAACTCGACTCCGACGATGCGGTGCTGGAAACCGCCTACGCGCTGCTGGACGGGGATCCGGCGCAAGAAGACTAGGGACCGCTAGAGGGTTCCCTCCTCCACCGAGAGACGGTAGAGGCGGGCGTAGAGTCCGTCCTGCGCGAGCAGCTCCTCGTGCTTGCCCTGCTCGACCAGGCGGCCGTGGTGCATGACCAAAATGCGGTCGGCGCGGCGGACCGTCGAGAGGCGGTGGGCGATCACGATGCTCGTGCGGTCGGCCATGAGCTTTTCCATGGCGTCCTGGATGAGCATCTCCGTTTCGGTGTCGATGGAGCTGGTCGCCTCGTCGAGCACCAGGATCGCGGGGTCGCTGGCGAGCGCCCGCGCGAAGGCAAGCAGCTGCTTCTGGCCGACGCTCAGGTTGCTGCCGCGCTCGCGGATCTCGGCGTCGTAGCCGCCGTCGAGCTTCTCGATGAAGCGCTCCGCGTTCACGGTGCGGCAGGCGGCACGGAGCGTCTCTTCCGGAATCTCTTCCTTCCCGAGACGGATGTTCTCGGCGACCGTGCCGTGGAAGAGGAAGACGTCCTGCAGCACGACGGCGATGCGCGATCGCAGCGAGCGGCGCTCGTATTGTTCGACCGGGCGGCCGTCGACACGGATGGTGCCCGATTGCGGGTCCCACAGCCGGCTGAGCAGCGAGATGATCGAGGTCTTGCCCGCGCCGGTCGGGCCGACGATCGCCACCATTTCACCCGGCTCGATGCGGAACGAGATGTCGCGCAGCACCGGCTCGTCCTCGAGATAGGCGAACTCGACGTGATCGAACTCGACCGCGCCGCGCAGCGTGTCCGCCTTCGCGGCACCCTCGACATCGGGCTCCTCGACCTTCTGGTCGAGCACGCCGAACAGCCGCTCGGCGGCGGCGAGGGCCGCCTGGAGGATGTTGAACCGATCGGAGAGCTCGCGAATCGGTCGCAGCATGAGCGCGAGCGCCATCCAGAAGAAGGCGAGCGTGCCCCAAGAGATGTCGCCCCCGGTGATGCGTGACGCCGCCAGTACGAGGATCGCCGCCTGGCCCGCCGCGGACATGAGCTCGATGCTCGGGAAGAAGAACGAAAAGTTGAAGATGGTCTCGAAGTGCGCGCGCATCAAGGAGCGGTTGTGTCCCTTGAATTGTTCGGCGACCGCCTCCTCGCGGCGGAAGAGGCGCGTGATGCGGACCCCGGTGAACGCTTCCTGCTGGAAGCCGTTGAGCGTCGAGAGCCGCCCCCGCATGATGCGGAAGTCCCGGCGCATGCGTTTGCCGACCCAGAGCGAGAAGATCACGATAAGCGGGAGCAGCACGAGCGCGACCAGGGCCAGCTCGGTCTGCACGACCAGCAGCACGACGACGATGAGCACCAGCAGCAGCAGGTCGCTCGCGATCGCCGCCACGCCGCTCGAGAACATCTCCGCCAGCGCTTCGACGTCGCTCGTCACGCGCGTGACCATCGTGCCGACCGGCGTGCGATCGAAGAAGCGCACCGGCAGCCTGTGGATGTGCGCGAAGACCTTCTCTCGCAGATCGAAGATCACGCGCTGGCCCAGCAGGATCGTGATGCGCTGGCGCAGGTATTCGAGCACCGCGCCGATCGCAGCCAGGCCGCAGAACACGAGGCCCCAGAACTGCAGGGCGTCGACGTCGCGCGGACGGATGCCGAGGTCGATCGCCTGGGCGACCGCCCACGGCGCGATCAGCGAGCCGGCCGCCTGCGCGACGAGGATCGCGATGGCGAGCACGAGCAGGGCGCGATGCGGGACGATGTAGCGCAGGATGCGCCCGGTGACGCGCCAGTCCGCCTTGTTGTCCTCGGTGATGTTCCGATACGCGCCGCTCATCGGTCGATCGCCTCGATCTCTTCCTCGAGCGCCTGGGCGCGGGCGATGCGCGCGTACTCGCCGTCGAGGGCGACGAGTTCGTCGTGCGTGCCCTGCTCGGCGATGTGGCCGTCGCGCAGCAGCAGGATGTGATCGGCGTCGCGCAGGGCGGAGATGCGGTGCGCGACGATGATCGCCGTGCGACCCTCCCGCACGCGCCGCAGGTTGTGCAGGATCGCCGTCTCCGTCTCGCTGTCGACCGCGCTCAGCGAGTCGTCCAGCACGAGGATCGGGGCGTCGCTGATGAGCGCGCGCGCGAGCGTGGCGCGTTGCTTCTGTCCGCCGGAGAGCGTCACGCCGCGTTCGCCGACGACCGTGTCGAGCCCGTCGGGAAGCTGCGGCAGGTCGGCCGCGAGGCGCGCGTCCTCGACCGCGGCATCGAGCTGGGCGTCGGTCGCGTCGGGGCGCCCGTGAAGGATGTTTTCGCGCAGCGTGGCGGAGAACAGGAAGGCCTCTTGCGGCACGATCGTGACCGCGCGGCGCAGTCGGTCGAGCGTGAGGTCGTGGACGTCGGTGCCGTCGATGCGCATCGTGCCGCGCGGCGGGTCGTAGAGACGGGTGAGGAGGGAGACGATGGTCGACTTGCCCGAGCCGGTGGCGCCGACGATGCCGAGAGTGCGGCCGGCCGGCAGGTCGAACGCGATGTCCCGCAGCACCGGCTCGTCGCCGTACGCGAAGGTCAGGTCGCGCACCTCGACGTGTCCCCTGCGCGGTGCGTCGACGGTGCCGTCGTCCGCCTCCAGATCGAGCGACATGATCTCCTGGATCCGCTCGAGACCGGCGCGGCCCCGCTGGATGAGGGCGAGGACCCAGCCGAACGCGATCATCGGCCAGATGAGGATCGCCTGATAGCTGTTGAACTGGATCAGGCGGGAGATGGTGAACTCCCCGTCGATGATCTGTCGTCCGCCGACGAAGAGCGTGAGGGCCGCCGCGGTGGCGCCCATGAACGCGGTCCAGGCGGTGGTGGCTCCACGCACGCGCGCCAACGCGACGTTGCGGTCGAGATACTCGCGGCCGAGCAGGTCGAGTTCGGCGTTCTCGAAGTCCTCCGTGGCGAACGTCCGGACGACCCGGCCCCCCGCGAACGACTCCTGCGTGCGGGCGCTGATCGCGGCGACGCCGTCCTGCACGGCGCGTGACGCCCGCTGGATGCGCGGCGCGAAGAAGATCAGCCCGATGGCGATGCCGACGAGGGGCGAGAGAGCCCAGAGGGTCAGTTCGGCGTTGATCACGAGCATCAGCACCAGAACGCCGACCGACTTCAGGACGGCGTCGGCCAGGTACATGATGGACGGGCCGATGGCCATGCGAACCGCCTCGATGTCGGCCGTCGCGCGGGAGAGCAGATCACCCGTCCGGGTCTGATCGTAGTAGTGCAGCGGCAGCTTCTCGATGTGGCGGAAGAGGTCGCGACGCATGTCCGCCTCAACCCGCCGCGAGGTGCCGACGATCAGGTATCGCTTGAAGAAGTTGCCGGTGGCGCTCAGTACGGCGACACCGAGGGCGAGCAGCGCGAAGTGGCCGACCCGGCCGACGTCGACCGGATCACCCCGGTTGAAGGGCTCCTCGATCGCCTTCATGCCGCGCGCGAAAAGCTCCGGAATCGTGAGGATCGCGGCGTTGCTGACGAGCAGGGCGGCAATGCCTCCGGCCAATGGCCAGCGGTACCGATTCAGGTACCCGAGAACGAGTTTCCAGCCCCGCATCGAGGAATTCTAGGGTGCTTTCCCAGCAGTGCAGCGTTGCACGGGGGAGTTCGAGCGAATCCGCACGCTTGGATGCGCAGTTCGGGCAGCGGAATGCGAAAAACCCGCACGGCACGGCGATTTCCGAAAAGAAACCGCGAATGGTCCCACCCTTGCATTAGTGCCGGGCGAGTTCTACCTGAGTTTCTGACAATTCAAGAGAGTGATTTCGTTTGTACCCTTTTTTCCTTAACTGAGAGCCCAACCATTGCGTTCAGGTAGAGCGCGCCCGACCGCGGGGGTCGGGCGCTTTTTTTATTTGAGGTAGTCCGGGGCGCTTGGGCGCCCGACCCCCGCGGTCGGGCGGATGACTCTTGGGCCCAACGGCTTACGCCGTTGGAGCCTTTCGACCCCGTAGCGTGTTGTGCCGAGGGTGGAGTCGTTGACGACTTCGAAAGCGTTTGGCTTCGGGACCGCGTGAGGGAACTGATGGCCCGAGGCCGACGGCGGGCCTGTTGGAGCTTTTCGGCCTCGCAGCGTGTTGTGCCGAGGGTGGAGTCTTCGACGACTCCGGTGGGCCAACGGCTTTCGTGTCCGCGGTCCCTCCAGTTAGCGGGATTACTGAGCCGGGTTCGATTCTCCCGCTATTTGAGAAAGCGGGAGAAT
>JBCDBY010000082.1:0-15804 GCA_039182715.1 Planctomycetota bacterium | reverse complement strand
GCGCGGGGTGTGGCGCAGAACCGGGGGATGGGGTGGGAGGGCGCCGCTCTTGCGGGCGCGGTGGGGGGGGCGGAGGGCGACGTCGCGGCCCCGCGCGCCCAGCGCCAGGCCGACGCCCCCCGCGGCCAGCGCCGGGGCGTCGTTCACGCCGTCACCCAGCACCAGCACCTCGCGGCCTTCCGCCTTGAGCGCCTCGACCGCTTCGAGCTTCTGCTCGGGCAGGCACTCCGCGCGCACGTCCTCGATCTCGACTTCCGCCGCGATGGTCCGGGCGACGCTCTCGCGATCGCCGGTCAGCATGACGAGTCGATCCACGCCCAGGTCGTGGAGTTCGCCGCCGAGAGGCCGCGCATCCTCTCGCAACGTATCCGCCAACCGAATCGAGCCGAGCCACCGGTCGTCCCGCGCGACGTGCAGCGTGCTCAGGTTGTCCGCCCCGTTCTCGTCGGGGACGTCGATGCCCTGCTCGCGCAGCCACGAGATGCGGCCGATGCGGACCGCCTGGTCCTTCACCACCGCCCGCACGCCTCGGCCCGGCTGCTCCTCGACCTCGCGCGCTTCGGGGACGGCGACACCGCGCCGTTCCGCTTCCGCAACAACCGCCCGGCTCACCGGATGCGTCGAGTGCTGCGCCGGCGCGGCCGCCCATGCGAGCACGTCGTCGTCCGCCTGCTGCACCGCCAGCTTGCCGGTCGTCAGCGTGCCCGTCTTGTCGAAGACGACCGTGTCGATCGACGTGGCGGCCTCGAAGAAGCGCACGCTCTTCACGAGAATGCCGGAACGCGACGCCGCCGCGAGCGCCGCCACCATCGCCGTCGGGCCGGCAAGCAGGAAGGCGCACGGGATGCTCACGATGGTGACCGCGATGGCGCGATCGAGGTCGCGCGTGAAGAAGAGCACGAACCCGGCGATCAGCAGGACCATCGGCGTGTAGTACGCCGCGTACTCCTCCGTGATGCGAACGACGGGGGCGCGCGTCTCCTGCGCCTCCTCCACGATCTGCCGGACGCGGCCGATCATCGTCTCGTCGCCCGTCCGGGTCACCTGAAGCTCGAGCGTGCCGGTCAGATTGACCGTGCCGGCGAAGACGGAGTCGCCCGGCTCCACGTCCTCGGGCAGCGACTCGCCGGTGATGTGCGACTGGTCGACGGTGCTCGCTCCGGTCCGGACCACGCCGTCCGCGGGGATGGTCTCGCCGGCCAGGACGCGGATATCGTCCCCAACCGAGAGCTGGGTGGCGTCGACCTCCTCCTCCTTGCCGTCGCGCAACCGCCGCGCCCGCGCGCGGGAGAGATGCAGCAGGCTTTCGAGCGCTTCGCGCGTGCCCGCCACGCTCCGATCCTCGAGCAGTTGCCCGATGACGAGGATCAACGACACGAGCCACGCGGTTTCGTAGCGGCCGGTGGCGAGGCAGGCGGCGACGGCGAGCGCGACGAAGCGGTGCAGATGCGGGTTGGTCACCTTCTCGCCGCGCACCCACCAGGACGCAAGCGTGCTGCGCAGGATGGGCCATGCGATGACGAACGCGGCCGCCGCCATGAAAGGCGTGGCCACGTCCGGCTGCGACGGCCGCAGGATGCGGATCGAACCCCAGGCGCCGCCCAACGCCAGGCTGACGCAAACGACGGCCAGCCGCCGCCGCAGCGATCGATCGTCGTCCTTCGTCATTTCGACTCGGCCGGTGTCGTCGGCAACCAGATGTGGCCCGGCGAGTCGGGCAGGATCGTGACCGTGCGCAACGCCGGGAGAACCGCTTCGAGCGTTTCGGCGCGCAGGCGCGCCTTCGTCAACGCCGGGCTCTTCCGGTACTCCTTCAGCAACGCGGTGAACGCCGACGATTCGCCCTCCGCCCGCGCTTTCGCGCTGTCCGCGGCCGCGGTCGCCTCCTGCCGGATGCGATACGCGCTCGCCTCGGCCTCCGGAAGCGTCTGGGCCCGATAGGCCTCCGCCTCCTGCCGGAGCGTCCGCGCCTCGACCTCGGCGCTGACAACCTCGCGGAACGCGGGCAGCACCAGTCGCGCGGGCAGGAGCTCCCGGACTTCGACCGCGGTGATCTGGATCCCCGCGTCGAGACGGTCGAGTTCCTCCTGGGCGAGAAGCTGCGTGTCGCGACGCACCTCGTCGCGCCCCGACGTCCACGCGGCGTCGACGCCGGTCTGCGCCAGCGCGCGGGCCAACGACCGGTACAGGACGGCCTCCAGAAGCGCGTCGCGCTGCCGGATGGAGAAGGCGGCCGCCACCGGATCGACGATCTGGTAGCGCACGGCCAGCCGCGGATGCACCACGTTGGCGTCCCCGGTCAGCGTGTACCCGTCGCGCACCGGGTGCATCGTCGCGGCGATCTCCGCGGTGCCTTCGGGCGGTGCGCCCCACGCGTCGAGCCGCAGCTCCAGCGCGGCGCGCACCGGCACGCGGATGACCTCGTCAATCGGCGCGGGCCAGGTGAAGAGCAGTCCGGGTGGATGCACCTGCGGCTGCAGCTTGCCGAAGCGGAGCACCAGGGCGTTCTCCTGCGGCCCGACGCGGGTGATCCCCGACGCCAGGTAGAGCAGCGCGAGCAGCACGAAGCCCCAGCGGATCACGCGTGCGCTCTCGCGCAGCGCGCCCAGGACCGCCTCGGACGAAACCGAACGACTGCGCCGGCTACTCGTCATCGCCTTTCCCGTCCGCTCCGCGGAGGTGGCGGAACGGCGCCGCGTCGCCGTCGAGCACGAGCGTGGTGTTGGCATCCACGACCTTGCGCAATGCCTCCAGCTCGCGGAGGAACCGATAGAACTCCGGATCCTCGGCGTGCGCCTCCGCGTAGATGCGCGCCGCATCCGCTTCCGACTTGCCCCGTGTCTCCTCGGCGAACTTCTGCGCCTTGGCGAGCATCACCGTGCGCTCCGCATCGGTGCGCGCGCGGATCTCGTCGGCCGCCTGGCGTCCCTCGGCGCGGTACTTCGCCGCGAACTGCGAACGCTCCGCCTGCATGCGCTTGAGCACGGACTCCGTGTTCGCTTCGGGCAGAGCGACGCGCTTGATGCCGACCTGCGCGATCGCGACGCCGAAACTGTCGCGCGCCTGCGGCGCCACGAGCGCGACGATCTGCTGCTCGATTTCACCGAGCTTCACGTTGTCCCGGTTGGTCGAGACCAGCTGGCCGTAATCGAAGGCGGCCAGCGCGGTGTTCTTGGCGCTGGTGACGAGACTGTCGATCTTGGCCCGCGCGTTGGGCACGCTGCCCACCGACTCCAGGAAGCGCAGCGGATCCGCGATGCGCCACGCCACGAAGACCGGCACGATCACGTTGCGCTTGTCTTTCGTCAGCGCCTCGGCGAGCCGTGCCTCGAAGAAATCGAGACGCGCGTCGAACCGGTTGACCGACTCGATCGGCCAGGGCCACTTCCCGTGCAGTCCGGGCTCGACCAGAACGCGCACCGGCTTCCCGAAGCGCGTCAGGATGACGTTCTCGTTCTGGCGAACCTGGAACGTGGTCATCGCCAGGATCAGCACGACCGCGACCGCCAGCACGGCCGCCGACCGGATCCACATCGTCCTACTCATCGCCTTCCCCCTCACCGTCGCTTCCGACTTCAGTCTTGCGCCGCGCATCCATCGTGATGCGGGGCGGCTTGTCGGTGGCCACTACGATCTTGCGTCGACCGGCCAGCGCCGCCTCCAGCGCCTCCAGCCGCAGT
This sequence comes from Planctomycetota bacterium, assembly GCA_039182715.1. Taxonomy (GTDB): domain Bacteria; phylum Planctomycetota; class PLA2; order PLA2; family PLA2; genus JBCDBY01. The sequence continues at coordinate 12,124 of JBCDBY010000082.1, read as the reverse complement.
CGGGAGCGGAAGACGTCGGGCTGCGCCTTCTGCGCCCCGGCGAGCTGTCGGAAGCGCAGCGCCTCGCCGGACGCCGCGAGCGTCCGCTCCTCCCCCGCCGCCTCGGCCGTCGCGCGCATGCGCCCGGCCTCCTGCTTCGCCTCGGGCAGCGCCCGCGCCGCGTAGGCCCGCGCCAGCTCGATCATCGTCTGGCGCTCCTCCTCCGCACTGATCACGTCCTGGAACGAAGGCGTCACCGCGACCGGTGGGTGGATGTCGCGCAGACCGACCCAGACGATCTCCAGCCCGAGGCCGTGGGCGTCGACCGCCCGCTGCAGCCCCGTCCGTAACGTGGCGCTCACGTCCGCGCGCTGATCGGTCATGATCGCGAAGCTGTCGCGTGCGGACGTGACCCGCAGCAGCTCGCGGTAGGCGAGGTGCTGCAGCGTCGCGCGCGCGTCGGACGTCGTCATCAGGTAGGCCAACGGATCGTGGATGCGGTAGTGCACCGGCACCGCGATCGTCAACAGCTCGTCGCCGTCGCCGACGAGGATGTTCTTCTCCCCCTCGTAGTGCCGCTCCGCCCAGAGGATGGGCTGGCCGGTGTCGCGCTCGAACCCGAGCAGGATCTCATCGACGCGTTTCGTCGGGACGAGCTCGATCGAGGCGAACGGCCACGGCGCCGACCAGTGCCAACCCGGGCCCACGGGCGGCGACACGAATCGACCGCGTTCGACGCGCACCCCCGCATGTCCGACCGGCACGACGGTCGCGGCCGTCGCCAACCAGGCGAGCAGAAGGGAGGCGAGCACGAGCGGAGCGAAGGCGCGGCGCAGGAACCGGAACGCCCAGGTATCGCCGAGCTTGACGCCCAGCGCACCCTCCATCCGCGTGGAGACCTCGTCCCACGGGTTCGACCGGCGCAGGAAGAGCGCGAGCAACAGGCTGTCGCCGACCGGTCCGCTCGCCTTGCGCGCGGTCGCCGGCCGATAGGAACGCAGCATCGCCCGCACGAGTGCGTCGAGCACCAGGGCCGCCGTGATCAACACGAGCGTCCGACCGGTCACCACGCGGAGATCCCGCTGTGCGTAGAGCAGAATGCCGAGCGACGCCGCGAGCGCGCCGCCGACCCAGAACGAGAAGCGCGCCAGCTGCGCCACGCCGTTCAGATCCGCCGTCTCCAGCTTCGCGCCGAGCACCACGGCGTAGCGCCCGAGCAGGCTCAGCAGGACCGCGACGGCGATGGAGAGCACGATGCCGAGCTGGAGCGACGCGGTCGACGCCTCCGCGACGGGCATCCGCCACGCCCGCCACAAGAGCCAGCCCATGAGGACGGCGGCGCCTCCCAGCAGCAGCAGTTGCCAGAAGCTGCGGAAGCGGGGAAGCGCCATGTAGCGCTCCATCGCCTCGGACTCGTCGCCCTCCTCACGCCATGCCGATGAGCCGGACCGGCGGCGCGCCTCCAGCGATCGGAGGTCGTCCGCCTGGATCTGGAAGTAGAGCGCGTGGATGGCCGCGACGATCAGGCCCCAGACCGCGAACGCGAGGACCGCGGGCCAACCCAGGGCCGCCAGGACGATCAGCGCGAAGACGACCGCGACCGCGGTGGAGGCGTTCCGAAGCTGTCGAGCCTCTGCCGAGGTCATGCCGCTCCTCGCACGGGTCGCGTGCCCGACGGTGGATTGCGCGTGCTCGACAGGGTGTCCATCCTCGTTTTTCCGCGGCTCGGCCGGGCCCCAAAGGGTAATCCGACGACCTGCAGAACCCAAGGGTGAGGCGGACTTTCCGCACCGGTGCCCCAGCCCGAATCACGTCCCCGGGGAAAGCCGCGTTGGGGAGCTGTTCAGCTTTCGAGGTGGCGTTCCGGCTGCCCCTCGGCGATGAAGCGCGGCCGGTAGATCGGCACGCCCTTGCCGTCGCGGAGGACGAGGCGCTCGTCGATGATCTGCGCCGCGATGCCGACGACGCGCGACCAGCCGAAGAGCACCGTGTAGTACTGGCTCTGCGGCAGGCCGGCGGCGGTCAGGAGACTGCCGCTGATCGCATCCACGTTGGGATACGGGTTCTGGATCTTCGGGATCTCCTGCAGGATCGGCGGAACCACCTCGCGCAGCGTGAGCGCCGTCGCCACCAGCGGGTTGTCGGCGAAGTGCTTGCGCGCGTACCGGTACTGCACGCGGGCGCGCGGATCCTCGTTGCGCAGCACGGCGTGGCCGAAGCCGAAGACCTTGCCGCCGTCCGCCAGCAGCTTACGCACGAAGCGCTCGACCTCGGCGTCCTCCGCCGTGCCGACCTGCTTGACGAAGTCGAGACAGCGCTCGTTCGCGCCACCGTGCAGAGGACCGTAGAGCGCGCCCATCGCCGCCGAGAGCGAGACGTAGATGCTCGCGTGTCCCGACGCGACCGCCTTGCCGGTGAAGGTCGACAGGTTGCCGCCGCCGTGATCCATGTGCAGCACATGGAACATGCGCAGCACGTCGCCGAGGCGCTCGTGCGCATCGGGCGCGCCGAGCATGTGCGCGAAGTTCGACGCGTAGTCGAGGTCGTCGCGCGGCGCGATCGGATCGCCCCAGCCCTCGCGCAGGCGGAAGATCGCGGCCACCAGCGGATTCACGCGCGCGATCAGGTTGAGGCCGTCCTCGCGCCAGTCGTCCGTGGTCTCGGTCATGCCGAGATAGAGGATGCCGGTCACGAACCAGAGCATCGGGTGCGCGTCCTTCGGCAGCGTGGCGAGCAGCTCGACCACCCCGGCCGGGAGCGCCTGGCGGTTGCGCAACTCCTGCGCGAACGCCTCTTCCTCCGCCGGGCTCGGGAGCTGCTTGTGCAGCATCATGTAGACGACCGACTCGACGGACTGGTTGGCCAGTTCGGAGATCGGGTAGCCGCCGTAGTGAACGCCGGTGTCCTTGTTCACCGAGCTCGTCCGACAGGTTCCCACCGGGAATCCCCGCATGCCGGTGTTCAACAGGCTGGTCTTGATATCGAAGAGCGAGGGATCGTCGGTGATCATGACGAATTCGAGCCTAAGGGCGCGTCTTGGGGCCGTCAACGAACGGAGGGCCGTGCGGACCTTGAAACGTCCTTTTAGATGGCGACGAGGGCGGGGCGAAAGGCGAGGAAGTCGGCCGCGACGAATTGGTACCGAATGCCGTCCCGTTCCCCCTGGAAGGCGTAGCGGTGATCCCGTCCGTGCAGGTGGCCGTACAGACAGACGCGGACGCCCGCCTCGCGCAGCAGCGGCACGAACTCGGTCTCCCCGAATCCGGTGTAGATCGGCGGATAGTGCAACATCGCGATCAGGCGGTCGAAGCGGTCGCCGGCCGCCTCGATGGAGAGCGCGAGCCGCTGGATTTCACGCGCATAGATCTTGCCGTCCTGTTCGGTCGCGCGTGGCGCGTCCGGCGGTTGCCAGCCGCGCGTACCGACCACCCCGATGCCGTCCCCGAGGTCGACGAAGTCGTTCTGCAGCAGCCGCATCCGCGGCGGGAGAATCGCCTCCACCTTGCCCCGGCTGGTCCACCAGTAGTCGTGATTGCCCTTGAGCAGGATCTTGCGACCCGGCAACGCCGCGAGGAACGCAAGGTCCGCGGCCACCTCGTCGAGCTTCATCGCCCACGAGATATCGCCCGGAACGAGCACCCAGTCGTCGTCCGCCACCACCTCGGCCCACTGCTCGCGCAGGCGCTCCGCATGGCCCTCCCACGCGGGGCCGAAGATGTCCATCGGCTTGTCGACGGCGCGGCCGAGATGGGTGTCGGCAATCGCGAAGATGCGGCTCATGCACCCTGATAGCGCTGGCGCTCGGCCGCGAGGAACGCGGAGAGCATGATCGAGAGACCGCGATAGAAGCGACGGTCGGCGGCGGCGCTGACCTCGGTGAGCGCCCGCGGCGCCCAGGGGTGGAGATGACGCAGGAAGAAGGCGGCGGCGTGGGCGGTCGCATCGTCGTCGCGGCCCTGCTCTTCGCGCTCCGCCAGTTCGCCCATCACGCCCAGCACCAGCGCGAGGTGATCGGTCGGGAGCTCGACTTCGCCGGACACGCTGAGCTCGTGCTCACGCAGGTAGGCCTCGAGCGCGACGACCGGATCCTCCGTCGTGTTGCTGTAGTCGGAGGCGCGCAACGAGACCTGCTCCGAGAGCCGTGCGTACTCCGCCCCCAGCTCGACGGAAGAGCTCTCCGGATCGGAGGGGTCGAGCAAGTCCGAGAAGAGGTCGACCGACTGGGCGCGCGCCAGGTCTTCGAGGCCGCCTTCGCGCACGCGTTGGTACAGCGCGGCGGTGAGCCCGCCCGCGAAGAGGCGGCCGAACAGGACGTAGAGGGCGCGTCGCACCGACGTGGAGTGCATCCGACGATTGTAGGCCGGGGCGAAATTGCAGGACACCGGGCACGCCGGTATGCTGCGCGCCCATGGCCGAAGCGCTGCGCACCACCCCGCTCACCGACTGGCACAAGGAGCATGGAGCGCGCTGCGTGCCGTTCGCCGGCTACGAGATGCCGGTGCAGTACGAAGGCGGCATCCAGGAGGAGGTCCGGACCGTCCGCGAGGCGTGCGGCCTGTTCGATCTCTGCCACATGGGGCGTCTGGTCCTGCGCGGCCCGCAGGCGATCGCGGCGGCCGACCACGTCCTTTCGCAGAACGTCGCGAAGATCCCCGAGGGCGCCATCCGCTACGCGTTGATGTGCGCCGACGACGGGACCGTGATCGACGACACGCTGGTCTATCGCGAGAACGACGAGACCATCCACGTCGTCATCAATGCGTCGGGCCGCGAAGTCGATGACGCCTGGTTCCGCGAGAAGACGGCGGACTTCGACGTCACGATCGAGAACGTCTCCGACGAGCAGACGATGATCGCGCTGCAGGGCCCGACCTCGAAGGATGTGCTGGCCGGGTTGTGCGACGTCGACCTGAAGACGGTGAAGTACTACCGCTTCACGTTCGGCAAGCTGCTGGGCAAGTACGACGCGCTGGTCAGCCGCACCGGCTACACCGGCGAGGACGGATTCGAGCTCTTCTTCGCGCGCGAGGGTGCGCTCGAGGTCTGGAACGCGCTGCTCGAGGCGGGTGCCCGCCCGATCGGGCTGGGCGCGCGCGACGTCTGCCGCACCGAGGCGGGCATGTCGCTGTACGGCCATGAGATCAATCGCGAGATCACGCCGCTGGAGGCGTGCCTCGAGTTCGGCCTCGACCTGGACAAGGAGTTCATCGGCGGAGCGGCCCTGCGCGCGCAGCGCGACGGGGGCATCCCGCGCCGATTGGTCGGACTCGGAGTCGAAGGGCGCCGGGTGCCGCGCGAGGGCTGCCGGGTGCTGTCCGGCGACGAAGACGTCGGCCACGTGACGAGCGGCACCTTCAGCCCCACGCTCGACCGCCCCATCGCCATCGCGCTGGTGCGGACGGACCTGGCGAAGGACGGGACGACCCTGGAGGTCGACCTGCGCGGCAAGCGCGTGCCGGTCACGGTGGAAGGGCTTCCGTTTTACAGCCGCAAACGCAAGAAGAAGGCGGCGGGAGGATAGGTGGAGATGGCGCGACCCAACGACATTCGATACGCCGAGAGCCACGAGTGGGCCAAGCTCGAGGACGGCGTGCTCACGCTCGGCATCACCGACTACGCCGTCGAAGCGCTCGGCGACATCGTGTTCATCGATCTGCCCGACGAGGGTGCGGAACTGTCCGCCGGCGACACGACCTGCGAGATCGAATCGGTCAAGGCGGTCGGTGAGGTCTACTCGCCCGTCGACGGCACCGTGAAGGAAGTCAACAGCGCACTCGGCGACGATCCCTCGGGCCTCGGTGCCGATCCGTTCGGCGGCGGCTGGCTCATCAAGATCGAGGTCAGCGACGCGGCCGGCTACGAGAAGATGATCGACCTGGCGGGCTACGAGTCCATGCTCGACGCCGCCGAGTAGCGATCGTCCAATCGGCTCATCACTGTCTCAGAATGCCCCGTCCCAAGTTCGCGGACGGGGCCTTTCCGCGGCGGCGTGCCCGCGCCCGTTTGCTATCTTCGCGCTTGAGGTAATCGAGGAGTGTCTGAAGGAGCTGTCCATCCGGCGGTTGCGGCCGGCATCACGTCCGTTGGTGATCGTCGCGGCGATCACGACCGGCGTCGCCGCCCGACGCGCCCGTTCTCTCGCTACATGTTCATCGGCCGCCGTCGCGGCGCCCGACGCGTGGGCGAAGCGGGCAATATCTACGTCGATCGCTACACCACCGAGGAGTGGGTGCTGGCGGGCGGCGTGGTCGTGCTCTCATTCCTCGATCTCGTCTTCACGCTGATCCACCTGCAGGCGGGCGGCCGCGAGGCGAACCCGGTCATGGACTACTTCCTGCAGACCGGCGGGACCGACGCATTCATCATTGCGAAGTCCCTCTTCACGCTCCTGGGCGTGTCCGTCCTGCTGCTCCACGTGCGCTTCGACCGGGTGCGGTTCCTGCTGCGCATGGCGTTCGTCCTCTACGCGGCGCTCTTCGTCTTCCATCTGTACGTGATCTACGTGCGGATGGCGTAGCGTTCGGGAGCTGAGAGCGCGGAGAAATCGCGCTGAGGCGACGGAGTTCCGCTGAGATCGCTGAGATGAAACAGGGGGGGGGAACGAGACGTCCTGCGACCCCCTATTTATCCTCAGCGAACTCAGCGGAGTCCTCAGCTTCCTCAGCGCGAAACCTCCGCGCTCTCAGCCCCCTCACTCTCAGCCCCCTCACTCTCCGAAAACCGTCACCGGTGCGCCAGCTCCACCAGCGTCTCCCGGATGGCGTCGGCGATCCTCCCGCTCGGCTCGAGCTCGTACGCGCGCATGAGCCGCGTCTCGACGCCCTCGAGCGTACCGCGGCAGCGTAGGGCGAAGAGCGCCCGCAGCCGCGCCGCCTCGCTGGAGCCCCGCTCCACCGTCCGGAGCAGCGGCTCGAGCAGCTCCTTGGGGACACCCTGCCGCCCGAGCACGCCCGCACGCGTCACGATCGGACCTAGCATCGCCTCGTCGCCGGCATCGAGTCGCTCCGCGACGTCCGTGCCGCTCCCATACGTCAGCAGGTTGGCCGCCGCCGCCGCACGGACGACGGGATCCGGGTCCGCGAGATCGGCCTGCAGGTAGGGCACGGCGCCGGCGAACCTCATCGACGCAAGCGAGGAGAACAGGCGCGCGCGCCCGCGCCCGAACGGCGTCTCCTGCGCGAGCTGCAAGAGGTCCGGAAGCACCTCCGGATAGGGGTCCCGATCCGACGTCAGGAAGCGGATGGCGTTGCCCTGCTCCTCGGAGGATCCGCTGCGCAACCCTTCGCGCAACCGCTCGGCGATGCGCGGGCGTTCCTCCGGCCGCTGGTTCAACCACTGCAGCGCGTTGAGGTCGCGCAGCGACGTCTGCGCCACGTAGTCCCAGATGCGCTCGCGCAGTGTCTCGTCATCGATCTGCCGCACGGCGAGGATCTTGAGGGCGAAGCGATAGGTGTAGTCGTAGACGCGCGGCGTCTGATCGAGCCGTTTCCAGCAGATCGTGGCCACGCGCGGATCGTCGACGTCTTCGGCAAGAAAGAGCAGCGCAGACCACGCCAGCTCCTCCTGCTGGGTGCGCACACCCTCCTCATAGATCCCCAGCAGCGTATCGACGGCTCCTTCTTCCCCCAACCGGACGCGCGTCGAAGCGGCCAGGGCGCGCGCGTACAGATCGCCCTGCTTCGCCGTCTTGCGCAGGATCGCGTCGAGCTGCCGCACGCCCTCGCGACGCTCCTCGACTTGCGCCGATGCCGCGTACGAGCGCATCTGGTTGAGGACGAACGCCTTCAGCTCGATATCCGGCTCCTCCTCGTTGGGCGGCAGATCATCGAACACCTCGCGGATGACCTTGGTGCGCCCGTGATAGAGCAGCACGGCGAGCGCGGTCTGACGATGGTCGTGCAACGGATCGGCGCGACGCAGCTCCTGCTCGCAGTACTCCGTGCTCCACGCGGGGGGATTGCTGCGGAAGGTCGCGAAGATGTCCTTGCGAATCTCCTCGGCCGCGCGGAACCCCGGCGTATCCGGCGGGCAGTTGCGCGGATCGAGCCAGTAGCGCAGGAACGGCTCGTAGCGCGGATGCGCCGTCGCCTCGGGCATCGCCGGCAGGAGCTGCAGAATGTTGGTCAGCCGGTTCGGCGCCGCGAACAGGGACTTCGTGAGCGCGGGGTCGAGCAGGTAGTCGAGGGATCTCGTCCCGCCCTCCAGCAACCCGGCCCGCCCGAGGATGCGCCACGCCGGGATGTTCTGGTCGGCCATCCGGATCGTCTTGCCCGACGAGAGGAGCTGGAAGAAGTAGGCCGCCTTGGCCCGGTCGTCGGGTCGCGGGAGCACGAACGGTTCGCGGCGCGACGCCTGCTTCAGCTCTTCCGCGTCGCGAGCCTGCTTCCACGAAACGACGCCCCAACCCACGCCCGCGAGCAATGCGAGCAGGAGCATCCCGCGCCCGGTCACGACTTCCTGGATTCCTGCTTCTCGCGGTTCGATTCGAGGTTGGGATCGAACTTGACGTTCCAGCGGTCGAGCAGCGTGCCGCTGCTGCGCTGCATCTCGACGTCCGCGCGCTCGAGCAGGGTCTGCGCCTGCAGCAGCCGGAGCGCCGCCTGCACGGCGTTCTCCTCCAGCCGCGAGACGTCCAGCACCGTCGAGACGCCGCGCTTCAGCCGCGCGCGCTCGCCCTCCAGCGCTTCGATACTCGCCTTGAGCTCGTCGCGCCGCACTCCGATCTCACGCGCGTTGCTGCCGAGGGTGCGATACGCGCGACGCACCTCGGAAATCACCAGGTTGAGCGTCTCCTGCCGGTTCACGCGCGCCTGGTCGAGACGCAGCTGCGCCTGCTGCACGGCGGCTTTCGCGTCGCGCCGGCCGATCGGCCAGCTGAGCGTGAAGGCGCCCGCGTAGCTCGGCGTGTCCCAGCGGAAGACGTCCGCGGCGCTCTGCTCGAGATTGCCGGCGACGCCGCGCGAGGTCACGGTCGCGTCGAAGTCGAGGCGGATCCGGAGGTTGTTGCGTGCCGCGACGAGATCCTCCTGCAGCTGCTCGATGACCGCATCGCTGCGACGGAGCGTCTGGCGGCGTCCCATCGCCTCCTCGACCAGCAGACTGAGGTCCGGCCGCGAGGCGGTGTCGCGCAACGCCGACTTCGCGACGATCAGGATCTCGTCGTCGGCATTTCCCGTGTAGGGCAGAATCAGGCGGCGCAGCGTGTCGGCGCCGTTCTCGGCGTCGAGCTGGCCCGCGATGAGATCGGCCTCGCGCCGGAACCGCTCCGCCTGCGCCTGCGCCACCGTCAGTTTGGTGGCGCGACCGATGTCCGGCTCGAGTTTGCGCAGCTCGATGCGCTCCGTATCGCGCGCGACCTCGAGCGCCTTCTCGAGCACATCCACGCTCTCCTGCAGGAAGACGAGGTTCCAGTAGGCGTTGGCGACCTCCTGGATGAGCAGCTCGGCGCGGTTGAGGAAGTCGTATCGCGCGGCGTCCGCGGCGGCGCGGCTCGCGCGCAGCGCGGCTTCCTGAACGCTGCGGCCGCGGCCGCGCAGCAGCGGCACGGTCAGCGTGATGTCGAGCGCGGAATCGTAGGCGGGGTTGATCGTGTTGAAGGTCGAGTTCGAGAACGTCCGGTCGTTGCGCCAGTTGAGACCCAGCGTCGCGCCCGAACGAAACGGCTTGGTCAAGCCGAGCACGAAATTGGCGCTGTCGGTGTCGACCACGTCCGCACCCGCCAGCGCGGAGCGCGACGGGACGAGCGACTCGCCGGCGCCCAGCTCGGAATCCAGCGTCCAGTCCCAGCGCGCGTCCTCGCGCGCGACCTGGAATCGCGCGACGAGTGCATCGAAGCGGGCGCTCTTGAGTCCGAGGTTGTAGGCCAGGCCGAGCTCGATCGCGTCCTCGAACGAGATGCTGCGACGGGGCCGTACCGGCTTGCTCGTCACGTCGGGCGCGGGCGCATCCGTACGGGGCGGCTCGTCCGCGGGGGGCTCGTCCGCAGGGGGCGGATCCTCCGCCCACACGAGGGCGGTCGACAGCGCGAGCAGCACGAGGGCCCACCTCACGACTTGCGATCCTTCAGCAGCACGTCGATGTATCCGCGGACCGACGCGCTCGCCTGCGGACGGTACCGTCGAAGCGCCGCGAACGCTTCCGGGGTGCCGATTCGACCCAGCGCCTGCGCCGACGCGCGCTCGAGGTCCGGGGTCGCAAGTCGCCGTTCGATCAACCGCACCGCCTGCGGATCGCTCTTCACGCCGAGGGTATGGATCATGGCGCGCGCCGCGTCGGGGTCGCGCTCCTTCGCCAGCGCATCGCGCAGTGCGTTCCGGCAGGAGGGGCCGCCTTGTCGGGAGAGCACCCCGGCGACGGTCTCCCGGACGATCGCCGCCTCATCGCCGAGGTAGCGGCAGAGCGTCTCGGTCGCCGCGCGGCCATACCGGTTGGCGAGACGCACGAGATCGGCCGCCCTCATCTCCGGGATCTTCACGGCCGCGATCATCTTTTCTTCGCGCTCGAGCGCCTTGGCGTAGGTCGAGCGCTCGCGCTCCTCCGCCTCGAACGCGTAGGCGAGCGCTTCACGCGGCGCGACGCTGCGCACCGCGCGCTCCAGGGCCGACGCGATCGTCGGGTTGTTCTCGACGTAGAGGCGTTCCGCCAGGTAGCGGCGCTCCTTCGGCTGGAATCCGCCGGCATAACGGGAGGAGAGTCCCTCGATCTCGCGCGCCGCGTTTCCGCGCTCCCAGAGGTCCGCCGAGCCGAGGCCGCGCAGGAAGTACCGCTTGGCGGCTCGCACCCGACCGTCGACAGTCGAAACCGCTTCGATGGAGAGCACGTCGCGCAGCCGCGTCCGCTTGCGATCGAAAAGCGGATCGCGCTCCGGAATGAACCCGACGATCGCGAAGCTCGCTCCGCGCTTGCGCAGAAAGAAGATGCCCTTCTCGCCCTTCAGCAGGCGCACGCCCTGGCCGGCCGGACCGGTGCGCGGCGGCTTGGCCACCTCACGATCGGTCGCCGCGCGCGGCGTGGAGCCGGCGGCGGACTCCTCGTTCTCGAGAATCTTGTCGGCGCCCGCGGAGCGGCGCGGCTCGAACGTGACGGTGGTCGACTCGAAGGTCGCCTTGATCGCGTCGGGCGCCAGGTAGTCCTCGATGTAGATGAGCGTCAAGCTGCGACGCTTGTCGAGACTGGAGATGTGCTCGGCGACACGAAATCGCGCCGTGCTCACGCCACGAAACGGCGGATTGACGGACGTGACCTCTCCGACCGCCACCATGTCGCATAGCGAGAGCACGCGTCGTCCCATCTCGGTGACGTAGCGCTGGCCCGGAGCGGCGCCGGCCGGGCCGGACGCAACCAGCAAGATGAGCAGAACGAGGAGCGAAGGGCGCATGGGAACGAAGAAAGCCGTCCGAAGACGGCTTGTGTATTGATCGCGGAGCAGTGTAACGCGGCCGTCATCCGGCCGGCACACAGCATGTTCGAAGAGTCGATTCGCTCGACGGGCGGAAGAGCACCTCGGCTCCCCCTCCAGAGTCTGGAGATCCCGACTTAAAGTCCTGGCTAGAGCCCCAACTAGAGACCGGGCGTTCCCACGCGGCGGCGATAGACCCGGACGCGGCCCGGACGGGGACGCGGGTTGGCGCTCTCGGTGAGATTGCGCTGGACCTTCTCGTTGTGGATCTTGATGAAGCGCTGGCACTCACCCTTGGTGCCGCAGAAGATCTCCTCGCCGTGGAGGATGACCTTGTAGAACTTCTTCCCGTTCTGGACTGCGTAAAACCTGATTTCCATGGCAACTTCTCTCTCGTGGTCGGCAGCGGAGCGATCGTTTGTGACGTACCCTTCTGTTGAGTAGATCGGTGGTTTTGGATGCAAACTCCAGACCACCCGGTACTTATTACGCAAGCTACCAACGACTGGTTTCGGATTTTCCGCCCATCAGGCTGCTTTTGCGTGTACTTCGCGTGCAGACTCGGCCAAACCCGCGCAAAGTCGACTGTGCGGATCCGCACCGCATGGTGGCGCGAGTCACCCAGAGCGGACGCTTTCGTCTGCGCCCGGCGGGTCCAGGGAGCGGGTCCCCAACGCACGAGCCCCCCAAACGCGAGCCAACCAGACGCGAACCACCCAGTGGCGAGAGGCCGCGACACTAGAGGCG
>JBCDBY010000081.1:0-15853 GCA_039182715.1 Planctomycetota bacterium | reverse complement strand
GCGCCTGCGCGCTCGATCCGGGCGACGCGCTCAACTGGATCGGCTGGGGGCGCATGCTGCACGCGCGCGGACGGTTCGGCGAGGCGCGCGCAGCCTTCGAGACCGCGGTTTCGGTCGCACCGGGGCATCCCAGCGGATGGTACGGCCTGAGTCTTTGCGCGCAGCGTCTGGGCGAGGACGAGTTGGCGTGGGAAGCGGCGCGTCGCGCCTTCGTGGGCGCGCCGGGCGACGAGCAGGCGACGCGACGACTTGTGGGTGCGAGCGGGACCGATGCGCGCAAGCAGCGGGCGGCTCGCCTGCTCGGTTCGGGCGGCGTGCGTGCGCAGCTCGAGGCAGCGGAGCTCTGGGACGAACTCGGCGAGCCGGAGCGCGCCACCGTCGCGATCGAGCGGGCGCGTGCGTTGGGCGCCACCGAGGGCGAGCGCGCGGCGGCGCGCCCGCAACGTCACGACCCTCGCATGGAGCGGTTCATCTCCCGGCTGCGTCGCGGCATGGAGGCGCGCTACCGCCACTTCCGCGCGACGAAGGAGTCGGAGGATCTGGAGTCCCTGCGCGGTTGGGTTCGCGCGCTCTACGAGGAGTGCCTGAAGACGAAGCTGGAGGCGCCGGGACCGATCGAGAGCTGGTCCTTCGTCGGCGCGCTCGTCGATCCCACCATCGAGAGTCGCGAACCGGTTGTCCGCGCGCTCGCCGACCGCGGACTGCTGCTGATTCTCGGGCAGCGCGCGGGCGGTCCCGCGGAAGCGATGCTCGGCGACGTCGTGCGGCGCGAGGGGCCGGCCAAGGTCGCGTCGCGCGGCGTGACGGTCGAACGCGAAGCGGTCTGGCTGGGGAAGCGCCACCTCTCCGGCTACGTCGAATGGCTGGGCGGCGGCGACGTGGCGGGGCTCGCGCTCGGCCGCCTGATCCTCGTCGACCTCCCGGCGGCGGCGAAGTGGGAGGGCGAGCTGCGGAGACGCCGCGCCGCGCTGGAGCCCTACCGCGCGGCGATCGCGCGCCAGCAGGCGTTGCCCGACCAACCGCTCGACGCCGTCGACGATCCGGCGGGCGTCGCCGAGCGGCTGCTGTTCGATACCGAGCTCGACGTGGCGGCCGAAGTGCTCGTCCACGAGGACGCGCACCTCGTCGACGCGAAGCGCTACCTGCCGGAGGACGGCAAGCGGCTCTGGGCCGGTGTCGGACTCGCGTGGAGGCGCGGCCTGAGCGCGACCAACGTCATGGCCTACCTCGAGCGCAACGCGCAGCTCGCCGCGATCGCGGAAGGGCGCACGCCGCGTGCGGCGCTTGCGGTCTGCTGCGCGTCGCTCGGTGGCGCGGGCGTCCACGCCCAGGGCTACCGCGAGATCGTGCAGGAGTTCGTACGGCGCATCCTTGCCGATCCGGCGCGCTATCCCGCCATCGATTCGCAGCGACTCGTCGTGCAGCAGCTCGACAAGCTCGACGCCGATCAGATTCGCACGCTGGCGATCTCGATTCAGCGCGACTGGGCCGGCGACTGAATCGAAGCCATCCACTTCTCGATCGCGTCCGCGGTCTTGGGCAGCTTCGCGGTCAGCACCTCGCCGCCGTCCTTCGTCACGCGCACCATGTCCTCGATGCGAATGCCGAGCTCCTTCTCGAGGATGTAGATGCCGGGTTCGACGGTGATGATCATGTTCGCGGCGAGCGCGTCGGTGGGACCGGGATCGTGGACGTCGAGTCCCACGTGGTGCGAGGTGCCGTGGATGAAGTGCCGATCGAGACCGTGCTTGCGCAGCACGTTGCGCGCCGCGTTGTGGATGTCGCGAAAGCTGGCGCCGGGACGCACCGCCGCGATGCCGGCGAGCTGCGCCTCGAGGACCGCGTCGTAGAGCTTGCGCTGCGCCGGCGTGAAGCGGCCCGAGACCGGGAAGGTGCGCGTGATGTCGGCGGCGTACCGATGCCACGTCGCGCCGCTGTCGATCACCACCAGGCCACCCGCGGGCAGCGGGCCGTCATTGGCGAAGTAGTGGGGGATGGCGGCGTTGCGTCCGGCGCCGACCACGGTCGGGAATGCCGGCCGCGACTTCGCGTGGCGCATGGCGCCGAGCATGCGGTGCTCCACCTGCGCCTCGGTGCCGCCGGGGCGGATGACTTCGACCGCGTTGCGGAACGCCTCCTCGGTGATCTCGATGGCACGGCCCATGAACCGCCGCTCCCACTCGTTCTTTCGACTGCGCGTGGGGAGCAGAACGGGATCGAGGTCGACGATCTCGATCCCGGGACGCAGTTTGCGGATGCCCTCGACGAGCGCCCGCTTGCGCTCGCGGACCGGCGCATGGTCGGGCCCGGCGTAGCGCGGCAGGGCGAGGCGCGCCCCCTGCGGCAGGAGGGCGTGCAGCTGCGTGGCCAACGAGCGCCGGAGCGGCGCGGTCTGGATGGCCAGCGTGCGCGACGTCTGGTCGTTCGGCAGGTAGACCTGCCCGTAGAACTGGGCCGTTCGCGGGTTGAGGGCGGGCAGTAGGAGCGTGCTCGTCTTGCGACTCAGAACCAGCACGCCGCCGGGCTCGCGCACGCCGGTGAGGTAGAGGTAGTCGCCCTCCTGGCGCGGCAGCAGGATGTCGGTGAACGGCTGCGCGAAGACGACCGCCCAGCGCTCGCCGAGCTGGCTCTGCACCGCGATGCGGTTCCGTTGCGTGTTGTGCCAGTCGTCCTTGGTGAACGGGTGCGCAAGCAGCGTCGTCGTGCCGAGCAGGAGGACGAGGCCCGCGCGCCGCATCAAGCCAGCGCCTGCAGGATCGCGTCGGTGTCCGACGCCGAGGCGATGGCGCGCCGCACGTGCGCGTCCTTGAGCTTCAGCGTGATGCGCGCGAGCAGCTGCAGGTAGCGCTCCTGCTGGTTGTCGGGGCCGGCGATGAGCACGATGAACTCGACCGGCTGACCGTCGAGCGCGCTGAACTCGATCCCCTTTGCCGTCTTGCCGAGCGCGACGACGAAGTCGGTCACCTCCGGGATCTTGGCGTGGGGAATCGCGATGCCGAGGCCGATGCCGGTCGACATGATCTCCTCGCGCTCGAAGATCGCCTCCAGCAGACGCTCGGCGTCCTGCACCTCGGGCGCTTCGCCGGCGAGCGCCGCCATCTCGCGCAGGGCGGACTCCTTGTCCGTCGCCGCGAGCACCTTCACCCGCTCGGGCGGGATGATGTTCTCCAGGCTGATGCTCATCGTTCCTCCTGCGCGCGATCGGGGCGCACGCGATGGTAGTTCTTTTCCCAGCGCATCGCCGTGCCGTCGCGCGCGACCTCGACGAGGTCGAAGCGGACCGGCAGGTGGGGCACGCCGTAGCGGCGCCGGAAGGCGCGCGCGGCGGCCACGATGCGGCGGCGCTGGGCCATCGAGACCGGCCGGCGCGTTTCGGCGCCCGGCTCGGCTCGCGTCTTCACCTCGACAAAGACCAGGGTGCGGCGTTCGAGCGCGGCGAGGTCGATCTCGCCGCCGCCTCCGCGCCAGTTCCGGGCCAGGATGACGAGTCCCGCCCGCTTGAGTCGTTTCTCGGCGCGCCGCTCGGAGCGGCGCCCCATCTCGCGTCGTCGGTCCATCCCTGCACTCCTCTCCGGCCTCCTCCAGCGAGGGGCCTCGAATTCGCGCCGGGGATGGCGAAATCACTCTTCGGTCGCGGGCGTCTCGTCGGCGGCGGGAGCCTCGGGCTCCGCCGGCGCTTCGACAACCGCGGCGGGCGCGGGCGCCTTCTTCACCTTCTTGGGGCGCGCGCGGATGATCTCCTTGAGGCGCGTCGCCTTGCCCGTGCGGTCCCGCAGGAAGTAGAGGCGCGAGCGGCGCACGCGGCCCGAGCGCTTCACGTCGACCTTCTGGACGAACGGGCTGTTCATCGGGAAGACGCGCTCGAGGCCCTGGCCCTGCACGATGCGACGGACGGTGTACGTGGCGCCCATACCGGAGCCGCGCTTGCGGATGACGGTGCCGGAAAAGACCTGCACGCGCTCCTTTTCGCCTTCGCGAATCAGGACGTGCACGTCCACCGTGTCACCCACGTTGAACTTGGGAAGCTCTTCCTTGGCGAAGGCCTGTTCGATGCGCTGGATCTTCGACATCCTCGGCTCCTTTAATAGTCGCGGGGCGGTCTCAGGAATCGCCCTGCAGCAGGTCCCGGCGCCGTTCCTCGGTGCGCCGGAGCGACTGATCGCGCCGCCAGGCGCGAATGGCCGCATGGTCGCCGGACAACAGCACGTCCGGCACGGTGTGCCCGCGGAACTCCCGGGGGCGCGTGTATTGCGGGCCCTCGAGGAGCCCCTCGCTGAACGAATCCTCGTGCGCGGAATCCTCGTGGCCGAGGGCGCCGGGCAGCAGACGAACGACCGCTTCCGTCACCGCGAGGGCAGGGATTTCCCCGCCCGCGAGGACGTAGTCGCCCAGGGAGATTTCCTCCGGCTGCAGCACCGTTCGTATCCGTTCGTCAAACCCTTCATAGCGGCCGCAGACCAGGATCAACCCCGGCGCCTTGGCCAAGTCCGCCGCCAGGTCCTGGTCGAGTCGCCGACCCTGGGGCGAGAGGAGGATGGTGCGCGCCTCCGGTGGCTGGTTCGCGCGCGCCGATTCGACGGCCGCCACGACCGGCCCCGGCATGAGCACCATGCCCGGTCCTCCCCCGAAGGGGCGATCGTCCACCTGGAGATGGACACCCTGCGCGAAGTCCCGAATCTGGATGACGTCGTAGTCGACCAGACCCTTCTCGGCGGCGTTTCCGAGGATCGAGAGCGACGTGTAATCCCGGATGATTTCGGGGAAAAGCGTGACGATCGCGATCTTCATGACGCCTCCGGGGGCTCCCCGAGGGCAAGTCGCGTATTGGAAGCCAGAAACCGCCGTCGGTCAAGGTTCCCGGGGGGCTGAGGAGGGGGTGGGGCCTCAGTTGGCCACAGAAACACAGAAGCACAGAAGGGGACCAGGTCCTCTCGCCCGTGGCTGCGGATTCCTACTCCTTTTCCTCCTGAGATCCCCGGATCGGATGGGTGGCGATGGGGAGCGTTCCGCGCTCGGAGCGCACACTTCTGTGTTTCTGTGTTTCTGTGGCCTATCACAGCTCCGATCGAAGCCGTTGGAACCCTCGTACACTACGCGGGTGTTTACAGGATTGATCCAGGCGCTCGGCGAGATTCGCGCCATGGAGCCGCGCGGGGGGGCCGTGCGACTCGTCATCGAGGCCCCCGGGCCCGCCGCGGAGGCGAAGCTGGGCGACTCCGTCGCCGTCAACGGCTGCTGCCTGACCGTGGTCGAGATCGACGAGACCCGGCTCTCGTTCGACGTGATCCCGGAGAGCCTCGACCGGACCAATCTCGGGTCCAAGGCGGTCGGGGACGGCATCAACCTGGAGCTGCCGCTGCGGCCGAGCGACCGGTTGGGCGGGCACTTCGTGCAGGGCCACGTCGACGCCGTCGGCGAGCTGGTCGAGCGCGCCGAGGACGACGGCGACGTCCGCTTCCGATTCCGGCTGCCGGATTCGCTGCGCGGGCAGGTGGTCGAAAAGGGCTCCATCGCGATCGACGGCATCAGCCTGACGGTGGCCGACGTGCGCGACGGCACTTTCAGCGTGGCGCTCATTCCGCACACGCTCGAGGTGACCACGCTCGGCAAGATGAAGACTGGCGATCCGGTCAACCTCGAAGGCGACATCCTCGCCAAGTACGTCGCCGCGCTGCACGAGGCGCGCGCGTGAGGATCCTCGTCGCCGTCGCCTGCCTGCTCGGCGCCGCCGGCCTCTGGGCCTGGGCGATCTACGCGCCGGTCGACACGACCGAGATCGACCCGAAGTACGTCGGCACCTGGGAGCTCTTCCGCTTCGAGCCGGAGGCGGATCTGATGAGTGCCAACCCGCTCGAGAACAAGCAGGCGTGGCACTACATCATCGAGCCGAGCGGCAAGTACCTGCAGCGCGTCTTCGTGACCGACGGCATCGAGATGTCCCGTCGCGGCGGCGTGCTCACGGAAGAAGAGGGCAACTACCTCGTCTTCGAGCGCCGCGGCCTGGACGGCGTCGCGGTCGAGTCGGCGCAACGCCGCTACTTCGTCGAGTGGGGCAGTGACGAGGAGGGGCCGTTTCTTCATCTGACGCAGGAGCTTGCCCGCGGCAAGGGCGAGCAGCTGTTTCTGCGGCGGGTGGAGCAGCAGGGCTAGCGCGCGGGACGGTTGACGATCGACGTGGCACGCGAAGGGGAAGGATTGGGGGCGGCGTTCGCCTGCTGGTTCGGGATCGCGGCCGGAGTCTCGATCGTCCTGTTCACGATCTCTCCGTTCGAACTGGAGGATCGATGGGTGCTGGAATTCATGGTCGCGATTTGCGCGGCTCTGGCGGCCATCGCGTTCTGGTTCGCCTACGCGCTCTCGCCGAGGAACCCCGTCCCGCTCGCGCCCGTGGGCGGCCGCCTCCTGGTCGCGACCGGCCTGCTGGTCGTCGTCCTCGCCGAGTTCAGCGCGGGGACGGATCGCTCGGATCCGTTCACGTCCTATGTCCTCTGGCTCCATCGCGTTTTCGGGATCCTGTGCCTCGCGGCATGGGCGCTGCGCCTCCGTCCCGCCCGCATCGCGCTCGCGTTCACGCGCGGCCTGATGTGCCACCTCCTGATCCTCTTCCCGATCGGCACGCTGGCCGCCGTCCTCTACCTCGTCCGCATCCGCCTGCAGGACCGGCCCGGAGCTACGCCGCAAGCGCCCCCCGGCCCCTAGCCCCTAATCGAAAGGTGTACTCAGTACGCTTCCGGCTCGCTGCAAATGGCTTAGCGGGAAAGACTTACGGCAAGCGGCTGCGCCCTCGGGGTGCGCACGGATGGGCGACGGGCTCCGAGTCCTTCGCCCCTGGCTCCTGGCCCCTAGCCCCTAATTCAGAGCGCTGAAGAACAGCGACGTGAACGACACCAGCGACGCGATCGGCGCGTTCTCGCGTGCGATCTCGCCCGCCTCGCGGAAGCTCTCGAAGAGGCGGGTCGCCTCGCGGTAGAGCGACTCGTCCTTGAGCAGCAGGCCGAGGCTGCCGCGGCCCTGATTGATGTCGGCCGACACCTCGCGCAGGTTGACCGTGGTCGCCTGGATGTTGTCGTAGATCTCGCGGTCGGTCAGGAGCAGCTCCAGCGTGCCGCCGCCCTTGCCGACGCGGTCCATCAGCTCGCGCGCGCCGCGGATCGTGGCGAGGAAGTTGTCGCGCAACTCCGGGTCCTGCAGGATCAGTCCCAGCGTGCCGTCGCCCTGGCGAATGCCCTCGACCAGCGCGCGGATCGTGCCGGTCGTCTGGCGCACGTCCTCGGCGATCCGATCGTCCATCAGGATCGCGCCGAGCGTGCCCTTGCCCGACTCCACCTGGCTGACCACGTTGCGCACGCTCTTGAGCGTCGCCGTGAAGTTGTCGTAGATCTCCGGACTGCGTGCGAGGCGACCGAGGGTGCTGTCCGGGCCCGCGAGCTCCGCGCTCAGGCGCGCCGCGTTGGCCGCCGTCTCGGCGAAGTTGTCATAGACCGACGGGTCGTTGATGAGCCGTCCCAGCGTGCCTTCGCCCGTGCGCACGCGCGTCGTGATGGCGGCGAGGTCGACCAGCACCTTGTTCACCTGCGGTCGGTTTTCCTGCAGCAGCGCGGTCAGCTCCTGCACCACGCCCGACGTGCGTCGCCCGACCAGCTCCGTGTCCGGGCTGAGCAGCCGGCTGCCCGGCTTTCCGCGGTGGAGCACGACGACGAATCCGCCGATGAGCCCGCGGTCGACGAGTCGCACCTCGGCGCCTTCCCACAGCGTGATGTTCTCGCGAATGGAGAGCTCCGCCTTCACGTAGCGACCCGGCTTGAGCTGCGCGTCCGGCACCGTCTCCACGTTGCGGACGTTGCCGACCTTGATGCCCGAGGAGATCACCTCGGCGCCCTCCTGCAGCATCGACTCCTCGCCGAGGTAGACGGTCCAGGTCGCGTGCGGCGTGATCGGAATGTTGGCAAGCCAGAGCGTCGCGACCGTAAGCAGGCCGAGGGCGCTGACGACGAAGAGACCGAGAATCCAGTTGGGAATACGCTTCATGACGACTCCTGGGGCTGCTCGGGAGGCTTTTGCGGGGATCGACCGGGCGACGGCTGCGACAGCGGACCGTCGAGCGCGCCCGAGATGAACTGCTGAATGATCGGATCGCTGGAGCCGCGCATCTCCTCCGGCGTCCCGATGCCGACGATCTGGCCCATGTTGAGCATCGCGACGCGGTCGGCCACGCGCCAGACGCCTTCCATGTCGTGCGACACCACGACCGACGTCACGTTGAGCTTGTTGCTCATGTCGACGATCAGCTGGTCGATGATGTGCGCCGTGATGGGGTCGAGCCCGGTGGTGGGCTCGTCGTACAGGATGAAATCGGGCTCGGTCACGAGGCTGCGCGCGAGGCCGACGCGCTTGCGCATGCCGCCCGAGAGCTGCCCCGGCATGAGATCGCTGGTGCCGGCCAGTCCGACCAGCTCGAGCGCGTTGTCCACGCGATCCTCGACCGCATCGCGCTTGAAGCCCTGCGTTTCGACCAGCGGCAGCGCGACGTTGTCGCCGACATTGAGCCAGTTGATGAGCGCGCCGCTCTGGAAGAGATAGCCCATGCGCGCGCGCAGGGCCGCGAGCTCCTTCGGCTCGAGCGCGTGGACGTCCTGGCCGTCGACGTAGACGCGCCCCTGGTCGGGCTCGACCAGCCCGATGATGCAGCGCAGCAGCGTCGACTTGCCGGTGCCGGACGAGCCGATCACGACCAGCGTCTCGCCGTTCTGGATCTCGAGCGAGCAGTCGCGCAGGACCGTGCGGTCGCCCCAGGCCTTGGATACGCCGTCGATGCGGATCATTGGCCGAACGCCCGGTAGAAGAGCCAGGTGAGGATGAAGGACATCACGAGAATCAGCACGATCGAGAGGATCACGGCGCGTCGGACCGAGCGGCCCACGCCGAGCGCGCCGCCCTGCGCGGTGAGGCCCTCGGCGCAGCCCACCGAGCCGATGACGCCGCCGGTGATCATCGCCTTCAGCAGGCCTCCATAGAGATCTTTCGGCAGACCGAGCCATTCCCGCCCGGCCAGCGAGTCGAGCGCATTGTCGAAGTAGCGCCCGATCGGTACGTCGAGCTGCGTCGCGGCGACAAGCCCACCGCCCAGCAGGCCGATCGCGTCGGCGCAGATGGTGAGCAGGAACGCCATCAGCGTCAGCGCGAGGATGCGAGGCGCCGCGAGGTACCCGACCGGGTCGATCGACATGACCTCCAGCGCGGCGGTCTCCTCCGAGACGGTCATCGTGCCGAGCTCCGCGGTGTACGCGCTGACCACCGTGCCGACGAGGATGATGCAGGTCATGAACGGCCCGAACTCGCGCGCGAACGATTGCGCGACCACGATGCCGATGAACTCCTCCTGGCCGAACCGCACCAGCTGGATGCCGGTCTGCAGGCTGATGATCATGCCGCTGAAGAGCGCGACGATGGCGACCACCGGCAGCGACTTCAGGCCGTACTCGTACATGATGCCGACGGTCATGCCCCAGCGCGGCTTGCGGATCGCGCAGCCGAGCGCATGGAACATCAGGCGCACGATGTAGCCCGCGTGATCGAGGGCGGGGATCAATCCGGGCTTCATGACGGTTTGGCTACGCGAAAGCGTATCCCCCAGAGTAGACGAACGTACTTCCCCGTCTCGTCACGGTCCCATCCGACGAGACCGGTGAGCAGGCTGGTGCGCGAGAAGTCGCGCCCGCGACGGTGCATGTAGAGGCTGAAGGCGGCGGAGACGTCGACCCGCTCGTCCGCATACTTGCGCCGGTGGTAGATGCTGATGAAGGGTTTGATCGACTCCATCGATTCGCGCAGCGACGGCCAGTCGACCGGCAGCAGCTCGGGCACCGTCACTTCGGTGCCGCCGTCCGCCATGTACTCCACGCGGGTCAGCGGCCAGACGTAGTACTTGCGCGAGATGCGTCCGTCCGCGCGGGTGACCTTGACCTTGTCCCGATAGAAGGGCACCACCCAGGTGTAGCGCGTGAACTGGCGTTCGTTGTCGACGTAGGTGCGGCGCCAGAAGGGCCATGCGACGACTTCCGTCGTGGTGAAGTCGGCGCGCCGGTAGTCCCAGAAGGGCCAGTAGCGCTCGCGCTCCACCCAGTCGACGCCGCCCGCCTTCCGGTAGAAGGGCCAGAACGTGGTGTCGACCAGGCCGGAATGGAAGTCCCGCACGCGCTGGTAGAAGGGGAACATCACCGTGGTGCTGCGGATGATCGCGGTCTCGTCGCGGCCGTAGAAGGGGAAGAAGAGGAACCGGAAGTCGGTGTCGCTCTTCCGCCACCACGTATAGAACGGCCAGCCGATGAAGCCCTTGCTCGAGCCGTCGCGCCGGCGCACTTCCTTCCCCCAGAAGGGCCAGATGCGCCACTTGCGGCGGCCCCCGACGCGCTGATCGCTGCCATACGCGAAGAAGGGCCACGGGAAGTGGCGCACGGTGTAGACGATGGGGCCGGATCGATCGGTGGAGAAGGTGCGCGTCCGGATGTAGAGCGGCGTGATCATGATCAGCTCGTGCAGGCCGAGAAGACCGCGCGTGATGCCGCCGAACGGGAAGATGAGGAAGTCGTCGCTGCCGACCCAGACGACCGGAAAGATCATCAGGAACCAGCTCTTGAGTTCCTGCGGCTGTTTGCGCGCCGTGTAGTAGACGATGGGCAGGATGTTGAGCCGCTCGAAGACCTCGTCCTCGCGCCAGCGGTAGACGATGCCGAGGATATTGACCTTCTTCGTCGCGCCCTGCTCGTACTTCCAATAGAAGGGGCGGAACTGGACCTTGCGCGCCTCCTCGCCCGGGAACGGCTCGCGGTCCACGAACGGGTTGGGCGCGGGACGGTTCTCCTCCTTGGGCGGCGGGAACGCCTCCTTGGTGGCCGTCGCACAGCCCGCCGCGCCGCTGAACGCGACGAGGACGAGCAGGATGGGCCGCATGCAGGATCGCAGGGACGGACGGATGGCCGAGTCTCCAAGGCGGAATGGATCGCACGGCGCGGTCATTCCGCCGTCACGGGAGCGAGCCCGAAAAGGCGCTCGGGCTCGCCAGTTTAAGGCCGACTACGGACGCCGCCATGTCCGACCGATGAGGGGGTAGGGGCCCGTCCGGCCCCCGAGGAGAGATCATGATCCGTTTCCGTTTCTTCCTGCCCCTCTTGGCGCTCTTCGCCGTGGCCTGCGAGAGCACCCCGGAGGGCGAGGACGGCAAGGTCGAGGGCGCCCAGATCACCATCCCGCCCGACGACCTGGAGCCCGCCGTCCAGTTCGTCTCGCGAACCAAGCGCATTCTGTGGGCCGAGTTCATCCGGGTGGAGATGTCCGCCCAGCTCTACGAATCGCAGATCGGGCTGAGCCGCGACCTCGAGCACATCGAGCGCACCAATTCCACGCTGGAGGACGGCACCGTGGTCGTTGTCCTCAAGCGCAGGCAGTCCGACCAGAAGGAAAACTTCGACCCGGACCGCCTGCCGCGCCTCTACTTCGGGACCGGCCTCGAGGCGCGCGCCGGCGAGGAGCTGCGCATCTATATCCGCCGCCGCGTGGACAAGGACCGCCCGATCTTTCTCAAGATCACCGGCGTTTCGAGGGGCTCCAACGCGACCCTCTGGGTGGGCGGCCGCGAGGAGAAGAAGAAGCCGCGCGTCACCATCGAGTCGAGCATGCTCTGGTCGGAGACCTTCGAGCGCTACAAGCACAAGAGCGCGATCTATTAAAGGGAGAGTGGTCAGTCATCAGTTGTCAGTGGTCAGTATTCAGGGGGCCGTCGGGGACTTCCTGCGGCCCACTGACGACTGAGAACTGATCACTGAGAACTCCGTGCCCGACTTCTTGAGGGGGGTATCCGGTTGGCGTAGGCTCGCCGACCGCGATGAATATCCACGAGTTCCAGGCCAAGGGCCTCTTCCGTGAGTTCGGGATCCCGGTCCCGAACGGCGTTCCCTGCGATTCGGTCGACGACGTCGGCCGCGCCTACCAGGACCTCGGCGGCGAGCTCGCCGTCGTCAAGGCGCAGATCCACGCGGGCGGCCGCGGCAAGGCGGGCGGCGTCCAGCTCGCGCGCTCGCGCGACGAGGCGCTCGACCACGCCAAGAAGCTGCTCGGCACCACGCTGGTGACGCACCAGACCGGTCCCGACGGGCGCGTGGTCCGCAAGCTGCTCGTCGAGGAGGGCCTCGACATCGCGCATGAGTACTACGTCGCGATCGCGGTCGACCGCAACGTGGGTGGCCCGGTGCTCATCGCCAGCGCCGAGGGCGGCGTCGAGATCGAGAGCGTCCCGCAGGACCGGCTGGTGCGCGAGAAGCTCGACATCCACGACGGCCTGCACGACTTCCAGGCGCGTTCGATCGCCTACGCGCTCGGCCTCGAAGGCGACTCCGCCAAGCAGGGCGCGAAGATCTTCAAGGCGCTCGCGAGCCTCTTCATCCAGAAGGACTGCTCGATCGCGGAGATCAACCCGCTCGTGCGCCTGAAGGACGGCCGCATGCTCGCGCTCGACGCGAAGATCAACTTCGACGACAACGCGCTCTACCGCCACCCGGACGTCCAGGAGCTGCGCGACCCGAACGAGGAGGACGCGGCCGAGGCACGCGCGGCGCAGTTCAACCTGAGCTACGTCAACCTCGACGGCAACATCGGCTGCATGGTCAACGGCGCCGGCCTCGCCATGGGCACGATGGACACCATTCAGTACCACGGCGGTTCGCCGGCCAACTTCCTCGACGTCGGCGGCGGCGTCTCGGTCGAGCGCGTCACCGAGGCGTTCAAGATCATCACCGAGGATCCCAACGTGAAGGCGATCCTCATCAACAGCGTCGGCGGCCTCGTCAAGTGCGACCTGATCGCCGAGGGCGTGCTCGGCGCGGTCAAGGCGGGCGGCCTCGCAGTGCCGCTGGTGGTGCGCCTCGAGGGCACCAACGTGGAGCGCGGCCGGCAGCTGCTGGCCGAATCGGATCTCGCGGTCATTACGGCGTCGGACATGACCGACGCGGCCAAGAAGGCGGTGGAGGCAGCCCAGTGAGCATTCTCGTCAACAAGGACACCAAGGTCCTCGTCCAGGGCCTCGGCTCGGCGGGCAAGTTCCACGCGGCGCAGTGCCGCGAGTACGGCACGCAGATCGTCGCCGGCGTGAAGCCGGGCGCGGCGGGCACCGACTGGGAAGGCGTGCCCATGTTCAACACCGTGAAAGACGCGGTGAAGGAGACCGGCGCCAACTGCTCGCTGATCTTCGTCCCGGCGCCCTTCTGCGCCGACGCGATCTGCGAAGCGGCGCACGCCGGCGTCCCGCTGATCATCACGATCACCGAGGGCATCCCGACGCTGGACATGGTCCGCGTCAAGGAGGCTCTGGCGGAGACCGGCGCGCGCATGGTCGGCCCCAACTGCCCCGGCGTCATCACGCCCGGCGCAGCGAAGATCGGCATCATGCCGGGCTATATCCACAAGGAGGGCCGCGTCGGCGTCATCTCGCGCTCCGGCACGCTCACCTACGAAGCGGTCTGGCAGCTCACCGAGCGCGGCATCGGCCAGAGCACCTGCATCGGCATCGGCGGTGATCCCGTCCAGGGCATGAACTTCGTCGACTGCCTCGAGCTCTTCGCGGCCGATCCCGACACCGACGGCGTCGTGCTGATCGGCGAGATCGGCGGCAGCGCCGAGGAGCAGGCGGCCGAGTGGATTGCCGAGAACTACAAGAAGCCGGTCGTGAGCTTCATCGCGGGTGCCACGGCGCCTCCGGGCAAGCGCATGGGCCACGCGGGCGCGATCATCGCCGGCGGCTCGGGCAAGGCGGAGGACAAGAAGGCGGCGCTCACCAAGGCGGGCGTCACCGTCGTCGATTCGCCGGCCGACATCGGCGCGGCGATGGCCGAGCGGCTAGGGTCTGTCTGAGAGAACGCCGTCGGCCCGAGACGGAGTGAGGACAAGCGTCGCGAGCCCCGCCGACGCTGCTGTACCACGTCGATACCGCAAGGAAGGCGGGGTGAAGCGACGCGCCGCCGCAGCCCGTCGAAGCCAGGCGTTCTCTCAGACAGACCCTAGCGTAGTTTTGCTGCGATCGCTTCGGCGACGACGGCGTGACCGCGCGCCGTGTAGTGGATGGTGGTGGGGTAGTAGAGCAGGTTGTCCTCGCGCGGAGGGTTTCCTTCCCGGCCCGCCTCCTTCTTGAGCGCGGGCTCCAGGTCGATGAACGTGTAGCCCAGCTCCTTCGCCTTCCCCGCGAAGTAGGCGCGCTGCTCGCGGCTGAACGCCTCCAGCTTCTCGCGGAGCCCGAGCTGCGCGAACTCCACCGGTCCGTACACCGCGTGCGCCCAGGGCGAGTAGGTCACGATCGGACGGAAGCCGTGCTCCTTCGCGAGCGCCACGAAGTCGTGCAGCGCGTCGTCGTAGAGATCGAAGCCGTAGCGGCCTTCCTGCTGCCAGAGCGCGTAGGCGGGCTCGTCGCGCGACCCC
The DNA here is from genome assembly GCA_039182715.1 of Planctomycetota bacterium. GTDB lineage: Bacteria > Planctomycetota > PLA2 > PLA2 > PLA2 > JBCDBY01. The sequence goes on along the minus strand of JBCDBY010000081.1, from coordinate 1,390 downwards.
TGCTCCTGGTTGAAGGGAATGCCGGCGACCTCGAAGCGGAAATCGATCGTCCGCTCCAGGTCCTTCTGCTCGCCGCGGTCGTCGAGGTAGTCGGCGTAGCCGCGGATCGCGTTGTAGACGTAGCTGTTGCGCCCCAGGAAGCTGTCGTGCCACGGACGGTCGGGCAGCAGGTTCATCGCGTCGTCGCCCTTCGCGCCCTTGTGGAAGGCGACCGCGTCCCGCAGGTCGTTGCCTTCGTAGACGTTGAGCACGACGATCTTCGGCTTGCGCGAGAGGCCGAACTGCTTGAGGAACTGGATGTACTCGTGCAGGCCGTTGCGCGGCAGTCCGAGGTTGTAGCTGGAGCGTCCGAGCAGGTCGCCGAGGCGAATGCCCCAGGCGTCCTTCGGATCGATCGCGTGCGGGAACGTGAACGAGTCGCCGATCGTGATGATGTCGATCTGGTCGGCGTAGCGACCGGGCGGGTTGCCGAACCCGATCTCGTCCATCTCGACCGCTTTCACCGCGCCCTTGTCCTCGAGCCCGGGATAGCGCACCACCGCGTGGGGACGCCACATGCGCAGCAGCGGGCCGCCGTCGTCGCGATCGAGCGGGCGCACCTGGTCGGAGGTGTGGTAGCGCCCCTCGGCGGCGCGTCGACGAATCTCCGACTCGAGATAGGGCAGCGAGCGGCGCGGCATCAGGTTCGGCACGATGCGGAGCGCGATCTCCGTCAGCCCGAAAAGGATGGTGCAAAAGATCCCGATCTTGAGCGCGAGGCGAGCGATTTTGCGCGGCATGGGGCGCGCGCATCCTACTCCAGTAAGGATTCCCGGTCCCGGTCCCGAACCGGGCGTGCTAGCCCCAGCGTTGAGATACCTCCCCGCACTCCTCCTGCTGTTCGGCTGCGCCACGCCGAAGAGCGACAACGACCGCGACCGCGGCCAGCTCGTGCTTTCCGCCTATGGCGGCATCACGAACTCCCCGTCGTCCGACGTCCGCCTGCGCAAGCCGGGCGGCACCAACCTGACGATCGAGAACGTCGACTGGGACGGCAAGGACTTCGAAGACCCGCCCTTCTACGGCCTGCGCGCGACCTGGTTCTTCCCGCGCGCCCAGAACTGGGGCGTCGCTCTCGACTTCACGCACGCGAAGATCATCAGCGACACCAACCAGGTGACGCGCATCCGCGGAACCCGCGACGGCGCGCCGACCGACGACCGCCGCACCATCCGCCCCGACATCGACGCGATGGAGCTGAGTCACGGCCACAACTTCCTGACCCTGAACGGCGTCTACCGCTGGTTTCCGAAGGGCGAGCGCGACCGCAGCTTCCTCGGTCGGCTGCAGCCCTACGTCGGCGTCGGCGCCGGTCTCGCGATCCCGCACGTCGACGTGATGATCGACGGTG
>JBCDBY010000080.1:0-15858 GCA_039182715.1 Planctomycetota bacterium | reverse complement strand
TCGCGGTCGGCGCCGCGCACCATTACGGCAAGACCGGGCTGCCCACCCTGCTTCGCGAGGCGGGCTTCGAGGTCCAGCGCGTGCCCGGATCCTTTCCGAAGCAGGACAAAGAGGAGTAACGTCTCCCCGATGATCCGCGCTCTGCTGGGATCCGTCCTGCTGCTCCTGCACCCGCACTCCGCGCCCACGCTCTGGCTCGACGCGGAGATTGCGGCGGACCGCGTCACGATGGTCGTCTGCATCCGCGTTGACCACATCGACCCGTGGCTGGTCGGCGGCCCCGAACCGGGCGCGCTCGTCGACGGCATGACCGAGGAGGAGCACGACGCCGCGTGCGCGACGCTGGAGCGCTACTTCGCCAAGGCGAACCGCGTGTATGCCGACGACGAGGCGCTGATCCCCTACTGCACCAAGATCGACTCGCCCGAGGATCTCGAGGGCCGCAAGCAGATCGACTACTTCGCGATCCACCTCGTCTATCCGATCGAGAACACGCCCAAGAAGGACTGGCCGAAGAAGGTGCGGTTCGTCTGGGATGACTTCGAGGGCGCCAGCTTCCAGAAAGAGGAGATCGTCCCCGCGACGCTGCGCTTCGGCGCGCAGGTGGAGGCGATGGGCTTCGACCCGCAGCAGAACCGCTTCACCTGGGCCTATCCCGAGTACGGCCTGCCGACACGCGAGGAGGTGCGTGCGGTGTCGGCGCCCCCGGTCCCGCGCATCGACTGGACCCCGCACATCGTGCTCGGCGTGCTCGCGCTCATCTGGGCGATCGCGCTCGGCTGGGCCGGCGCGGGTGCCGGCGCATGGCTGGCGATGCTGCTGCTCGTCGGCGCATCGGGATACGCGCTGCCGTGGAAGGTGAGCGAGAAGCCGATCCTGACCGAGCCGCAGGCGGGCACCGTCTTCGAGACGCTGCTCGCCAACGTCTACCGCGCGTTCGAGACGGTCACCGAGGGGGAAGGTTACGACCTGCTGGCCTACTCGCTCGAGCCGGACCTCGTCGGCCCGCTCTACCTCGAGATGCGCGAGAGCCTGGAGATGCGCGACCACGGGGCGGCGGTCGCGTCGATCGGGGAGATCGAGGGGCGCGGCGGCACCGTCACCTTCACCGGCCCGCGCTCCTTCGACGTGCGCTGGCGCTGGCAGGTCTTCCTGCACGTCACCCACTGGGGCCACACCCACTCGCGCGTCAACGAGTACCTCGCCGACTTCTCCGTGCGCGCCGAGCAGGGCCGTTGGCGCATCGCGCGCTTCGATGTGCGCGAGCAGCAACGGCTGGAGCTCGAGGATTGAACGGCGCGCGTCCGCTGCTCCTGTTTCTCCTCGCCGCCGCGTGCCAGGACACGACCGACGTGGTCGCGCCGGAGCGGACCGGCCCGCCCGTCGTGCGCGTGAGCATTCCGCCGATGGGCTACCTCGTGCAGCGCCTCGTCGGCGAGGCGGCGATCGTCGAGGTCGCCCTGCCGGACGGCTCCGACCCCGTCCTCTGGCGTCCGCGGGCGGAGGGCGTGATCGCCTTCCAGGAGGCGGACCTCGTCGTGCTGAACGGCGCGCGCCTCGAGCGCTGGGCCGACGCGGTGAGCCTCCCGGACAACCGCGTGGTGCGCGCCGCGAACGGGTTCCGCGAGCAGTGGATCACCTTCGAGAAGGAGGTGCGCCACCGCCACGGGCCGGAGGGCGAGCACAGCCACAAGGGCGTGAACCCCTACACCTGGATCGACCCGGTCCTGGCCGGTCGGCAGGCCGAGGCGATCCGCGCAGCGCTGGCGCGAACGCTGCCGGCCGACAAGCTGACGGAGCCGGCGCGGGTGCTGGCCGGGCAGTTCGCGAAACTCGACGAGCGCCTGCGGGCGCTCCCGAAGGGCCGCCTGCAGTCCGATCAGCCCGCCCTCGCCTACCTGGCGCAGCGCTACGGCTGGACGGTGGCCGAAGACGGGGTTCCGGTCGATCTCGACCTCGGCCTCGCCCGGGGCGCCGACCTGCTGGCGGCGATGCAGGCGAACTTGGAACGCCTCACCGCTGCACTGGGACGGTAGAATCCGCCGCATGCGGTGGATTGTGCTGATCCTCGTCGCGGCCGTCGGCTGCGGCAAGGGCGACTCGAACGATGGTTCCACTCCCGATGCCTCGCAGCCCGCGAAGCCCAAGGTCGATCCGGCCGAGGCGGCGCGGCTGAAAGCGGAGGCCGACGCGAAGGCGGAGGCGGCGCGCGAGGCGGCGGCCAAGCAGCGCCGCGAGCTGACCGCAGAAATCAAGACGCTCGAGCAGGCGCACAAGGCGCTGGTCGCCAAGAACGAGGCGGAAGCGGCGGGCCTGCCCAACGAGAGCAAGCTGCGCCGCGTCCTGCGCCAGCTGCGCGACGACGCGCGACGCTCCATGAGCATGGTCGAGACCGACCAGAAGCGCTTCGAGGAGCTCAAGAAGGAGGTCCAGGCGACCGCCTCGGACGAGATCAAGCAGCTCGACAAGGCGATCGCCAAGAAGGAGCGCGAGTACAACGCGCTGCTCTCCGGCGCCAAGGCGGAGCGGGCCAACGCCGAGCTCGGCATCGCCGAGGAGACGCAGGTGCAGAAGGAGATTCGCACGCTGCGCGAGGCGAAGCAGCAGTGGTTCGCGGCGACGCGGGACACGCGCCGCGGCACCGGCGGCGCGCCGGCCAAGAGCAAGGCATCGAGCACCTTCAAGAGCTGGTTCAAGGGCGAGCCGCTGCGGGCGACCGTGGTGAAGAAGGCGCTGCAGGGCCAGTCACCCGACGCGTTCGACTTCAGCGGGCTCGACTTCTACCTGTTCATGGAGCTGCTCGAGGACTCGCTCGACCGGCAGAACGTGGCGGAAGAGAAGAAGACCATCTCCGCGAACGAGCTGAAGCTCGTCGCGATGGAGAAGGAGCTCGACGCCCTGACCGAGAAGCGCGCGGAGCTGATGAGCGCAGGCGGCGGCGCGCTGGAGGAGTTCGACGAGCTCGAGCGGCGCCTGCCCGGCGACCGGCAAAGCGCCGAGGGGCTGCAGCGGCAGGTGGAAGAGCTCCGCGCGTCCTTCAACGCGATCCAGGACACGCTGACAAAGCACGACGAGGCCGAAGAAGAGCTCCAGAAGCAGATCGACGCCAAGAAGAAAGAGCTCAAGAAGCTGCGGTAGCGGGCACGTTGGACGTTTGACGTGCGACGTTGAACGTTTCACTTCGGAGGTCCGGTGGAGCTCCGGACGAGTTGATTCGGATCTCGCAGAGTTCGCAGAGAAGCGCAGAGCCCGCAGAGCGGAATTCCCACTCTGCGGGCTCTGCGTCTCTCAGCGGGCTCTGCGAGAACCCGTTCTAACCGTCCAACGCCCGAGCAGCCTTCCGACGACCAACGTCAAACGTCGAACGTCCAACGTCGAACGTTAATCGCCCTTCTCGTGGTTGATGTTCTTCTTCGCCTCGACCAGCGCCTTCGTGTACAGGTCCGCCTTCGGGCGCCGGATGTAGAGCGAGCGCAGCGCGTAGCGGACGCGGTCTTCGAGGGTCGAGGTCGGCTTGGACTCGCGCGCGCAGACGACGAGGCCGTCAATCTCCGCGCGAATCTCGACGCTGCCATCGCTGCGGTCCACGCGGATCAGGTCGGCCTTGACGCCGTCGACCATCGGCAGCTTGACCTTCTTCTCCTTGGTGCTGCCCGGCTCGTCCTGGCGCAGCGACTCCGCCTGCTCCTTCGACCAGCTGCCGGGCCGGTCGGGGTCGGCGATGAAGAAGGAGTAGTTCGAGCGGCCGTGCGGACCGTCGTCGCTGCCCGCCTCGGCGGTGTAGCCGATCAGGCAACCGGGCGCGCGGCGGCGTCCGCGGCCGGGCGTCGCTTCCACGAAAAAGCGGTTCTTGCCGGGCCAGACGGCCAGCTCGACCTCGCCGAACTTCACGCCGTCGGGGCTCAGGAAGGCGAAGATCGAGTCGGGATCGGGCGGGTCGTCGAAGTCGACCATCTTGGCCAGCAGCTCGGGCTGGAAGAAGAGCTCGCGCGGCGGCTGGCGATAGAGCATGCCGCGAATCGCGCGCGGGCCGGCGAGACGATCGAGCTTGTTCAGGATGTCGAGACCGTGCTGGTAGCCGGTGTTCGACAGGCGCACGCGGAACGGCGTCTTGCCGTCGGGCTGGTAGCGATCCCAGTAGCGCTGCGCGCGGTTGAGTTCGCGGTTGGGTCGCCGCGTGAGGTGCGTGCGCGCGCCGGGCGTCGCGGTGCGCACCGATACCAGTTCCGACATGCCCTCCGCGATGAGGAACTCGACCGTGGAGATGTCTTTCTCCTCCGCCGTGAGACCGTCGAGCTTGAGCGAAGCGGAGCGCGCACCGCCCAGCACCACGTAGAAGTTCTGGTGGTGCAGCGCATGCATCAGCTCGTGGATCATGATCGACTCGAGCTTGTTGATCCACTCCTCGCGATCCTTCTTCGCCGGCTGGCGCTTGTCCTTGGGGCCCTGCGGGTATCCGCCGATCACCCACGGCACCACCGTAATGCGGTTCGCGATGATGTTGTAGTAGGCGAGACCCTGGCGCGCCTGGTGGCCGCCGAGACCGGTCTGCGTGAGCCGCTGCTCCCAGCGCCGCTTGGTCTCGACGTTGACCGGCACCGGCTTGCGGTACTTCATCCGCGTCCAGATCTCGATGCGCCGCTTCACGTCGGACGCGATCTGGTCGCAGGTCTTCTGATCGAGGGCCTGGCCGGCCGTGACGAGCTGGGCCTCCGCGATCGACGGGATCGCGAACAGGCCGACGAGGGTCAGGAGGGCAATCCGAGACATGGCTGCGGATTGTACCGCCCGCCGGTCAATCGCCGAGCTTGGTCGAAATCCGCTCCGTCGCCTTCTTCATGGCGGCGTCGTAGATGCGCGGCCGGGGCGCGCGGATGACCGCGACCCGCAGCGCATAGAGCACGCGATCCTCCAGATTGCGGGTCGGCTTGGTCTCGTGGGCCAGCACCACCATGCCCTTCGCCTCGGCGCGCACCCAGCGGCCCTCATCGGCGGTTTCGAGCGTGAGCAGCTTCGCCTTCACCCCCTTCAGCCGGGGCAAGGCGACCGACTTCTCGCGTGCCTTCTTCGGGTTCTTGGCGCGCAGGGAATCGGCCTGCTGCTTCGACCAGGTGCCCGGCTTGTCGGGATCGGTGACGTAGAGCGCGTAGCTGCCGCGGCCGTGCTTGTCCTCCGGGTCGCCCACGACGGCGGTGTAGCCGACCAGGCAGCCTTTCGAGCGCGCTCCCCCGGGGCCGGTCACCGAACGGCGGAAGAACCGGTTGGGTCCGGGGTGGCAGGCGAGCTGGAGTTCGCCGAAGGAGACGCCATCGGGGCTGAGCAGCGCGAAGATCGAATCGGGCTCGGGCGGATCGTCGAGTTCGACCGTGGCGAGCAGCTCCGGGTTGAAGAAGAGCGCGCGCGGCGGCGGACGGTAGAGCACGGCGCGCAGGCCGCGCGGGCCCATCTTGCGATCGAGCTGGTTGAGGAGGTCGAGACCGTCCTGGTAGCCCCGATCGAACAGCGTGATGCGGAACGGCTGCTTGCCGTCCGGCTGGTAGCGGTCCCAGTAGATCTGCGGACCGTTGATCTCGCGCTCCGGACGGCGCGTCAGCTTGATCGCCTCCTCGCTCCCGGTGCGCAGCGCGGCGAGCTCGGCGAGCCCCTCGCTCACGAGGAAGTCGACCGTCGAGATGTCCTTCTCCTCGCGGGTGAGCCCCTCCACCTTGAGCGATGCGGCGCTCGCGCCCCCGAGAACGACGTAGAAGTTCTGGTAGTGCAGCGCGTGCAGCAGCTCGTGGATGATCGTCGACTCGAGGATGTTGCGCCACCGCTCCCGCGTGAACTTGGGCGGGTTGTCCGGCTGGCGCAGGTAGCCGCCGATCGTCCACGGCACCACGGTGACCTCGTTGTCGGTCGGGCTGTAGAACGCAGCCCCCCGCTCGGCGGCGTGCGCCATGAAGCCGCCGCCCTTGCGCATGCGGTCCCACTCGTCGCGCGACATGACGTTGATCGGCACCGGGCGCCGGTACTTCATGCGCAGCCACTGTTCGATCTTCGCCTTGACCTCGACGCCGACGTCCGCGCAGAACTTCGGCGTGTACGCCGTGCCCGCCGTGACAAGCAGCGTCTCCGTTTCCTGCGCGTGCCCGACGCACGCGAGCAGCAGCAGCATTCCCGCAATCCAACGCATGGCGGGAATTGTAGTCACGTTTGACGTTTGACGTGGGACGTTTGACGTTCGTCCCGGGAAGTCCACCCTCGCTTGGGGGACTCAGAATGGGCAATGGGCGACGACTGCGGAAATCACATCCGGACGAGCTCGGTTCGACGTCCAACGTTGAACGTCAAACGTCCAACGTGCCGCTACAGATCAAGCGAACGGCCGTTGTCGCTCTCGGTCAGCCGCTCCAGGAACTCGCCGAACCGGTCGGCGGTCTCCTCCGGGGTCGGGTAGCTCGACACGTCGCCCCCGAACGCCTTCGAGAGCATGTCGGTGGCGATCACGCCGGGGTTGAGCGCGACGACGCAGACGCCGTGCGCCACTTCGGCGGCGACCGACTGCGTGAGCGCCTCGACGGCGAACTTGCTCGCGCAGTAGGGCGACTGCCCCGCCTCGGCGAAGCGCCCCCACCCCGACGAGAGATTCACGACCGTTCCGCGGCCGCGCTCGTTCATGGCGGGCAGGTACTGCTGCAGCACGTGGACAGTGCCGAGCACGTTGATGCGCAGCACCTGCTCCCACTCCTCGGGCGGCACCTCCCAGAGCGGCGCCGGCTCGTGGATGATCGCGGCGTTGTTGATCACGAGGTCGACCGGCCCGGTGCGCTCGTAGAGGGCGCGGACCGCCTCGCGATCGGAGACGTCGCAGATCTCGGCGCCGCCGCGCGCGACGCCGATCGGCTCCGCCCCGCGGGCGACCAGCTCCGGCATCAGCGCACGCCCGATGCCGCGCGAGGCGCCGGTCACGAGCACGCGCGCGCCGACCAGGTTCATACCGGCCAGTCGTCCTGCCCGGACGCGTCCTCGATCGGCTGGAACAGCGTCGCCAGCACGCGCACCAGCAGCGCCATGACGCGCTGGTTGGCGCGGCACCAGAGCGCCGACGCGGGCGCTTCGTCCTCGGCGATGAGCGCCGCGATCTTCGACTCGCAGCGATCCTCGAAAAGGTCCGCCTTCTCGAAGAACTTCTGCGCGCGCGTCTCGTTCTCCTCGATGAAAATCGCCTGCGCCTCGCGCATGCTCAGCGCCAGCTCGTCGCGCATGCCGTAGAAATCGGGGTCGCGCGCCTCGCCCCCCAGCGCCGCGAGCTGGTAGAGGCTCATGGAGATCTCGCCGATCCGCGCGGCGTCCTTGAGGATGCCGACGAAGCGGACGCCCCGCTCGAGGTCCTTCTGGCCGTGGACGGTCGCGTAAAGCACGATCTCGCGGCTGATCTGCCGCTCGAGATCGAGGATGCGGCGCTCGACGGCGTAGACCTCGTCGCGCATCTCGTCCTGGGTCGACTCGCCCAGGAAGACCTTCGCCGCACAGGCGTAGATGTGGCGCCCCTCGAGCAGGGAGCGGACCACGAGCTGCATGAGGTGGTCGAGACCGTCGGTCTTGTCGGAGGCGCGAATGAACCGGACCATGGAAGGGAGTTCGACGGCATCGCCTGGCGGGATGACGCCCCGGGGCCCGATTTTCCGCTATTTCTCGTCGAGGTAGTCGAGCTGGTCGACCGGCATCACGAGCGAGGTGATGATGTTGGAGAGGTGCGAGACGATCCGCTTGTAGTAGCGGTAGCAGAGCACCGTGGGGGCGGGCTGATCGGTGCCCGGCTCATCCCCCAGCAGGCGCGCGACGTGCCGGTCGAACTCCTTGGCCATCGTGCCGCTCTCGGTGAGAAAGGCCCGCGCCGCATCCTCGTCCTGCGAGGCGTAAATCGAGCTCGCCTCCTCGATGGCGGTGGAGATGCGCGTCCGGAAAGCGACCAGATCGTCGAAGTACTCGTCGCCGCGCCGCTTGGGGGAGACGACCGCGACCTCGAAGAGGTTCTTGGAGTAGTCGCCGATGCGCTCCGCATCCTTCACGATGCTCATCAGCACCAGACAGACCGGCAGCTGCGAGGAGCCGTGCACCGAGCCGTGGACGAGCACTTCGCGCCGGATGGAGCGCTCCAGCTCGTTGATCTTCGCGTCGGTGTCCCAGATGTCCTTGCGGACCACCTCGGGATCGGCGCCGCCCAGAAAGGCGTTGGCCGCCGCGTCGAACGTGTGGCGACCGTGCGCGAGCATTTCGCGCAGCTCGCGGTGCATGCGGGCCGGCCCCTCCCCGGCGTCGCTCGGCTTGAACCACTTGAACATTGCTACCCCCGAAACAGCAGGATGCCCAGCAAGGGCAAGAGGACGAAGACCACACCAATGTAGGCGACGACGAGCAGACGGTTTCGCACGGCCAGCGCGCCCAGGAATTCCGCCATGCGCAGCGGAATGCGGCGAATGGCGGGAATCGGGTAGAGCAGCAGGATGCCCGCCGTGTTGAACAGCAGGTGCACGAGCGCGATGGTGAGTCCGTCGGTCTTGTCGGCCGCCAACGCCGCCAGCAGCGCCGTGATGGTCGTGCCGATGTTCGCGCCGAGGGTGATCGGAAACGCCACCTCGAGCGAAAGCACGCCCGCCCCGATGAGCGGCACGAGCAGCGAGGTGGTAATGCTGCTCGACTGCACCGCGACGGTAATCAGCACGCCGATGCCCATCGCGAGAATGCCGCTGCGCCCCAGCGCACGGTTGAGCGCGCGCTCCATGCGGCCGGCCAGCAGCACCCGCATGTTGCGCGTGATGAAGACGAGCGCCGCCATGATGAAGAGCAGACCGCACGCGAGCGTGGGAATCGCGCACGCCCAACCTTCGAGCCCGAGCGCCTCGAAGCCGTCGACGATGACGCCGGCGAGCTTGCCGATGAAGACCTTGATCGGGCTCTTGAACGCGACGCCGCCCGCACCGGCGAACATCTCGGTGAGCGCCACCGCCGATCGCTGCAGCACGCCGGTCGTCAACTCGACCGGGAGCAGGATGGCCACCGCGATCAGGTTGAAGAAGTCGTGCATCGTGGCGCCGGCGAAGGCGCGCTTGAATTCGGCGTTGCGCGTGATGTGGCCGATCGAGACGAGCGTGTTGGTCACCGAGGTGCCGATGTTGGCGCCCATGATGACCGGCACGGCCGAGCCGACCGACAGCTCGCCGCCCCCCACCAGCCCGACGACGACCGCGGTCGTGACCGACGACGACTGCACGAGCACGGTCGCGAGGATGCCCACGGCGAGCCCGGCGAACGGGTTGCGCAGCCCCTCGAAGAGCGACTTGGCCGTCTCCTTGCCGACCATCTTGAACGACCCGCCGAGCAGCTTGATGCCGACGAGGAAGACGATCAGCAGCAGGACGACGATGACGATCCGCGCCCAGGCGGGCGTGTTCGACGCGGGGGCTCCTTCGCTTGACATCATCAAGGACCGGTAAAGAGCCGAGACGATAGTCGGGCGCGGGGCGCGTCGCAAGGGGCGGGACCGGGGACTTTGTGGGAGGCCGCCGGCGGCCCCCGATGGAGTCCCCCGGGAGTCCACACGGAGGCCCGCCCCGTGGGCGGACGGGCGCTAGCCCATCAGGAACAGGCCGAGCTTCTTCTTGACCGGCTCGGCCGGCTGCTCGGGCTCGCGGCGCAGCGCCTCGTTCATGACGCGCCACATGCCGCCGGTGTCCTTGCGCCAGATGAACTCCGCCTCGCCGGCGACCATACCCCCGTCCTGGCCCTCCGCCTTCTCCACCGCGGAAATCCGCAGCATGGTCGAGCCGTCTTCCTGGGGCTGCGGGTCCTGCTGCACGAAGAAGAAATTGTTGCGGGGCTTCGCGGGCGGCTGGTTCGCGCGCGCCTCGTTCGCGACCTCGGTGCCCAGGAGCGCCTCGGTCAGCGTGAAGAAGTGGCGGAACAGCTCGTGCTGCGCATTGTTGCGGCGGAAGCGGAGTAGATAGAACTCGGTCTTCATGCGCGTGAACCGCGCCGCGACCGTCTCGCCGTCTTTCGGCATGTCGGCCGGCTTCGGCACCGGCACCTTCACGGTCACCGGCGGAATCGAGCGGTCACGCCGCTCCCAGACGCCCGGCTGCGTCTCGTAGCGCACCTCGACCAGCCGCCAGGAGGAGTCCTTCTCCTGCCGGATGAGCAGCTGCGCGCGGTCCTCGCGCGGACGGCCGATGCCGTCGATCCAGCTGCGCCGGACGTAGACGAAGGTGCGCTCGTGCGGGCCCGGCTTGGTCTCGAGCACCTGGCAGCGCAGGTCGTTCACCGTGCGGACCTCCTCCTTGTAGAGCTTGGCCTGCAGGGCGACGAGCGGCTCGCTGTAGAAGCGCCGAAGGATGTCGATGTGCGCCTGCTCGAAGAGCGTCTGGAAGCGCGCGGCGATTTCCTGCTCCTCCACGTGCATTTCCGCCCATGTGCGGGCCAGCCCCTCGGGGCTGGAGCGGTTGATGTTGGCGGATTGCAGGACGACCTGGAAGGTGGCCAGGGTGTCGCCGCGGGGCACGAGGACGTCCTGGGCCGGGGCCGCGGACGCCAGGAGGAGAAGCAGAGTTGCCAAGCGCATGCATCCCACATGGTGGCGGCGCCGCGTCACCGGTTTATCTCCGGGGATGCCGTGCTAGGGTTTCGGGCTGTCTCGCATCGGGGGGCTCCGTCGGTGGCCGGCGCGCGTGGCGCACGTTGCGCACGGACGCCTCGCCGTCCGCCCCCCCTGCGAGACCTTGAACCTACTCGCTCGTGGCCACGCGGCTTCTGGCCGGGCCGGATCGCCGATATCCGCGTCACCCCTCGTCGAGGTGACCTCCAGCCACAGCTTCCTCGGGCTTCCTTGATCTCGACGACCCGTCCTCGCCCAGAAGGAGTCGGAGGAACCGCAACTGCGCCCGATTTCGCGCAAAGTTGCGGGGCAGCCGTAGCCTCAGCTCGTTGCCCCGCGTGGCCACGAGCGAGTAGGGTCTTGGGACCCCACTCCGACGCCGAAAATCCCCGGCCCACCGGCGTATTACATGCCGTGGGCGGCTTTTTGGCAGAGTCCCGGAATCTCCCGTGCTGGCGGACGACGCATTCGAGACCTACTACCTGCAACACAGGGACGGTCTGGTGCGCTACATCGCCTCGCGCGTCCGCGACCGGACGGCCGCCCAGGACATCACCCAGGAGGTCTACACGAAGGCCTATCGCAACCGGGAGCGGTTTGATGCCGACCGGTCGTTCACGGCCTGGATCTACACGATTGCCCGCAATGCCTGTATCGATTACCTGCGTCGCCGCGTCCGCGACCCGCTCTCCGCGGTCGCCCCGAATGCGCCCGTGGACGGGCCCGATCTCGATGCCTTCCCGCAAGGGGGCGCCGATGCGGACCCGCAGGTCGTCGCGGAGCGCAAGGACCTGATCGTGGCGGTCCGCCGGGAACTGGCTCAGCTGCCGGAGCAGCGCCGCATCGCGATCGAGATGAAGATCGTCGACGGCCTGACCTACCGCGAGACGGCCGAGATCCTCGGCGTTCCGCTCGGCACCGTCGCCTTCTGGGTCCGCGAATCCCTCGAAGCCGTCGCCCTGCGACTGAAGCACCTCCAGTGAATGACCACCTGATCGACTCCCTGCTCGGCGAAGGCCCGGAACACGTTCCGGCGTCGCCGGACGAGGTGCGCCTCTACCGCGAGGCGATCGAGGTGCTGCGCGCCGCGTCGATCGAGGAGAGCCAGGCATCCTTGCGCACGCCCGCGCCGACGTCGCACGTGCTGCCGATGGCTCGCCGCTTCGCCGCGGTCGCGGCGGCGCTGGCGCTGGTCGCGGTCGGCATCTTCTGGATGGACCGCACCACCGACGTGCCCGCGCGCCACTTCGAGCCGGCGACCGCCTTCGGCATGCTGCTCCCCGAAGAGCTGGGCGCCGATGGCTCGGTGTACCCCGCGGTAACGTCCGATCGCTTCGCGGTGCGCTCCGGCGAGGTGGTCGTCGCCGCGATCGGGGCCGAGCAGAGCCACCGGCTGCGGGCCGGCGACCCGCTCGTGGCGGACAGCGAAATTCGCAACCTCGCCGAGGGCGGCGCGTGCCTCGACATGCCGGGCCGGGGCCACGTCTTCCTGAGCCCGCTCGCCGAGGTGCAGCTGCGCCAGCGCAAGGACGGCCGCGTGGCGCTGCGCCTGCTCTCCGGCGCGGCGGCCACCTACGCGGGCGGCCAGCCGATTCACCTCGCGGTCGACGGCACCGATCTGCTGCTTACCCAGCACGACGGCGCCACGCTGCTGCGCAAGCAGGACGCTGACGCGATCTGCCTGTGGGGCCGCGTCGAGCTGCACGTAGCCGACGGCAGCCGCTGGCGGATTCCGGTCGGCGAATCGCTGCCGGCGGTCTGCGCCGAAGCGCCCGAGAGCATGCCCGCGCCGCCCGAGCGGCTGGAGCTCGACTGGTACGACGAGCTGCTCGGCCGGCAGGCGACGCGTCGCACGCTGCCGTTCGACGCCGACGGCAAGGTGACCGAGTCGGTGACCGGCGCCCCGAACACGCTGCTCTACGTGCGCGCGCTGGCCGCCGAATCGACCGAGCTGATCGTGCGCTACGGCAACGGGGCGGCGCGCACCTTCCCGCTGCGCGCGGGGCAGACGTTCGAACTGCGCCTGCCGCTCGCCAGCCTGGGGACGGGTGAAAGCCTGCAGGTGCAGCCCGCCGCCGCGGTCAGGATGCTGCGTCTTCTGACGATCGCCGATTGAGTTCGGCGAGCTCCAGCTCGATCTCGTCCGGGTCCACCTTCTCGCACAGCACGCCCGGTTCGCCGAGCGCGTGGCCCGTGGCGAGCAGTTCGGTCGGCAGAATCGACCCCGGCGCGCGCGCCTCGAGGTTGAGCATGCCGCGCAGCTTGGCGGCGACGCCCGGAATGAACGGCTCCGCCAGCACGGAGAGCGCCGGCAGGTACTGCAGCGCGATGTGCAGCGCGGTGCCGCACGCCTCCATGTCGGTCTTGCGCAGCTTCCAGGGCGCGGTCTTGTCGAGGTAGAGGTTGCCGTGCTCGGCGAGGCCGAGGAACGCGTCGAGCGCCTTGCGGAAGCGGTACGCCTCGATGTGTTCGGCGACCTCCCCCACCTGCTTTTCGATGGCGGCCTGCACCTCGGCCCACTCGGCGTCCATGCCGACCCGCGGGGGCACCTTGCCCTCGAAGTGCTTGTCGACGAACTTGAGGATGCGCGTGGCGAAGTTGCCGAAGACGTTGGCGAGCAGGTCGGTGCGCGCCTTGAAGTCGTGCCAGATGAAGTTGGTGTCCGCCGTCTCGGGCATGGACGAGATGAGGTAGAAGCGCGTGCGGTCGGCGCCGTACTTCTCGAGGTGGCGCTCGACGTCGATGTACCAGCCGCTGCTCTTCGAGAACTTCTTGTGCTCGAGGTTGTAGAACTCGTTGGCGGGCACGTTCTCGGGAAGCGCGTAGCGCTCGCCCGGCTTCGGGCCGAGGAACTCCGCCGGCGGATTGTCGAGCCCCTGCCACGCGAGCATCGCGGGGAACAGGATGCAGTGGAAGGTGATGTTGTCCTTGCCGATGAAGTGCACCAGTCGCGGCTCGGGCTCGCCGTCGCGCACGATCCAGTAGCGGCGCCAGTCCTTGCCCTCACGCTCCGCCCATTCGATGGTCGAGCTGATGTAGCCGATCGGCGCGTCGAACCAGACGTAGAGCACCTTGCCCTCGACGTCGCCGAGGTCGTTGCCGTCGAGGTCGGTCTTCGGCAGCGGAATGCCCCACGGCAGGTCGCGCGTGATCGGGCGCGCCTCGAGCCCTTCGCCCTCGATCATCTTGTCGAAGACGAAGCCGACGACGTTGGGCTTGAGCCCGCCGCGGAACTGCTCCAGCCACGGCTTGACGTGCGGATCGTCGGCGAAGGGGCCGAGCTCGAACTCGTACTGCCACGAGGCGCGCAGCTCCAGCGCGTCGTCGGGATCGAGCTTGCTGCGCGGGTTCTGGAGCTTGGGCGCCTCGAGCCACGAACCGCAGTTGGGGCACTCGTCGCCGCGTGCCTCCTCGTAGCCGCAGACGTAGCAGGTGCCGACCACGTAGCGATCGGCGAGGAAGCGGTCGGTCTTGGGCGAGTAGAGCTGCTCGATGTCGCGGCGCACGACGTGGCCGTTCTTCAGGCAGCGCAGGAAGAACTCGGTCGAGAGCGCGAAGTGCGGCTCGCGGCGCGAGGTCTGCGAGAAGTTGTCGAACTCGATGCCGAGCTTCTCGCAGGCGCGCAGCCAGACGGCGTGCCAGCCGTCGACGTACTCCTGGTACGGCACGCCCGCCTGCTCGGCGCTGAGCGTGATCGCCACGCCGTGCTCGTCGGTGCCGCAGACGTACGCCACGTCGCTGCCGATCATGCGGTGGTAGCGCACGAAGACGTCGGCCGGCAGGTAGGCGCCGGAGAGGTGGCCGAAGTGCGGCGGACCGTTCGCGTAGGGCAGCGCGGACGTGACGAGAAGCGGGCGGATGTCGGACACGGTCGGGAAATGATAACGCCGGGCCCCACCACGGGGCCCGGCGCCAATCGAAGTACGGAACCGGTTCGGGGTTCCGTGGGCTGTTACTTGGATTCTCGATCGGACTCCTGCTTGCGGCGCTGGGCCTCCGCCTTCTCCGCCTCCACCTTGCAGCTCTTCATCGTCTCGCTGAACGACTCGGGCATGAAGGGGCAGGGCGGGAGATCGAAGTCGCACGGCATGCCGCCCGCACCCTTCTCCTCGTCCATGCCGGCGCCGGGCATGCCCGGCTCGAGGGTGGGGAACGCGCTCTTGACGAACTTGCCGCCGCCCATGCCGAGCGAGGTCATCATCGGGTGCTGCACGAACGGGCTGCTCTGCACCGCGTTCAGGATCTCCTGCATGAACTTGCAGTCCTGCTTCGACTCGAGGCCGAAGGCCTTCTCGATGGTGCTGGTGGAGACGTTGCCCGTGACGAGCTTCTTGAGCATCTTCTCGTCGAGCTCCTCCTTGGCGCCGCCGACCTGCGCGCAGAAGTCGGCCGTCGGGTCCATCCCGAAGTCCTGCACCATGACGATGATGAGGATGCCGAAGAATCCGTCACGGTTCTTCTGCGCGACCGTGTCGTCGACCGCCTGCTCGAGCTTGGAGAGGCTGGGACGGCTGGCGCTGAACCAATCGGCCATCTGGCTGCGGGTCGCCTGGCCGTTCATGAGCTTCTGCACGTCGTTCGTGCTGATCGTCTGCTTCTGCAGGTTGGCGAAGTACTTGGCGCCCTTCTTCGAGCCGAGCTGTTTGACGAGCTGCTCCTCGAGGTTGCCGAAGAAGTCCTTCTGGATGGCGCCGGGGCCCGCGTTCAGGTTCCTGGTGAGCGCGTCCCGAAGGGCCTGACCGGCCTTGCCGACCGGGCGACCAAGAGCGCCCTGAGCGAGCGCGGGGCCCGCCCAGAACGCCAACACAAGAGAGAAGAGGGAAATAGTCCGCATGAAATCGAAGGATTCCTTCCAACCCTGAGACGGTGGCGTGCGCGGGACGGGATGCACAAAAGAAAGGAGGGGCGCGGGAACCGTGGTTCCTGCGCCCCTCCGTGCATCGAAGTGGGATGGGAACTAGTTGAGTTCCTTGTCCTTGTAGAACTTGCCGCCGGTGACGGTGGCCGCGATGACGGCGCCCGCATCGGTCAGCTGGAAGGTCTCGACCTCCTTCATGACCTTGCCGGCCGCAGCCGCGCTGCCGCCCGAGCCCTCATCGGTCGCGCTCGCCTCGGCGGAGCCGCCGAACGACCACTGGCCCATGAGGAACTTCTGCATGGCCGACTCGGTGTTGAAGATCATGAGAAGACGGTATTCCTTGGCGCCCAAGCCGATGCCGAGGTTGCCG
>JBCDBY010000079.1:0-15862 GCA_039182715.1 Planctomycetota bacterium | reverse complement strand
CGTTGCCGGCCAGGGCGTGGCGCAGGCGATTGCCGATGCGGTGCGCGCGTCGGGCATCACGGTCGACGCGTTGCCGGCCACCGAGGTGAGCGGCTTCCATCTGGTCGACGACATGTCGGACCACCTCTTCGTTGCGATCTCGCAGAGCGGCACGACGACGGACACGAACCGGACGGTCGATCTCCTGCGTGCGCGCGGCGCCGCGGTGCTGGGCATCGTGAACCGGCGCCACAGCGATCTGACCGAGCGGGTCGACGGCGTGCTCTACACGAGCGACGGTCGCGACGTGGAGATGTCGGTGGCCTCGACGAAGGCGTTCTACAGCCAGATCGCGGCGGGCATCCTGCTCGGCGAGGCGATCGCGGATGCCGCGGGCGTGCTCGACGAGGAACGTTCCGACTCGCTGCTGCACGCGCTCACCGAGCTGCCCACGCAGATGCACATCGTTCTCGACCGCGAGGCGGAGGTCGCCCAGGCGGCACACGCGTTCGCGCCGCTGCGTCGCTACTGGGCGCTGGTCGGCAACGGGCGCAACAAGATCGCGGCGGAAGAGATCCGCATCAAGCTCTCCGAGCTCTGCTACAAGTCGATCGCCTGCGACGCGACCGAGGACAAGAAGCACATCGATCTCAGCTCCGAGCCGATGGTGCTCGTCTGCGCGGCCGGCCTCGAAGGCGGCAATGCGAGCGATGTCGTCAAGGAGGTCGAGATCTACGCGGCGCACAAGGCGTGTCCGGTCGTGATCGCGAGCGACGGCGGCGGGGAGTGGCGCGCCGCGGCCGCGATGATCCGTGTGCCGGACGTGCACCCGGATCTCGCGTTCATCCTGTCGACGATGGCCGGCCACCTGTTCGGTTACCACGCGGCGCAGTCGATCGACGAGCTCGCGCTGCCGCTGCGCCAGGCGCGCGGCGTCATCGAAGTGGGGGCGCTTGCCCCGCTCGACGGCGACCTGCGCGACGCGCTCTCCGATCAGCTCAAGGCGCCCTTCCAGAGCTACCTCGAGGGTCTGCGCGCCGGCCGCTACAACGGTGCGCTCGAGGCGAACACCGCTTCGCGGCTGGCGCTCCTCTTCCGTTACGCCGGCGGGATCATGCCGCTCGAGTATTTCCCGGACGACTTCGGCAAGCCGGGGACGCCGGGGGCGGCGGTCGAGGAGCTGACCGGTGCGCTGACCGAGGGCATCGAGGAGCTCGCGCGTCCCATCGACGCGATCAAGCACCAGGCGAAGACGGTCACCGTCGGCATCAGCCGCGGGGACGAGGCGCTGCTGGCGGTGCCGACCGTGCGCGCGGTGCTCGACACCGGCGTGCCGCGCGAACGCGTCGCCTATCGCGACCTGAAGGTCCTCAAGGCGCTCGACGGCGCGATCGAGGAGGTGAGCGGCTACACGCGCTACGCGATCCAGGGGGACGGCAACGGCGGTACCATTCGCGTGGTGGGTCAGGGCGGCGGCGCCAAGTCGCTCGCCTCCCGGACGGCGCAGAACAAGGCGCTGCGCGGTACCAAGAACACCGTGGCAATGGAGAAGCGGGTGCTGGTGGCGGTGGGCCGCAGCGACCAGCGTCCGATCGTGCTCGTGCCGGAGAACACGAAGGGCGCGTGCACCGGCATCGTGCTGCTGCACGCCGATTTCCGCGACGACATGGACAGCGCTTCGGTGCGCGCCGTGCTCAGCGGCTATCGCAACCGGTACGCGCTGATCCGCGACGCGATGAACGAAGCCAACGTCGAGTTCCAGGACGAAGACCTGACGCGCATCGGCATCCTGCGGCTGCTGACCGAGCCGGTGCTGGTGCTGGCGGATGAGCTGGCCGGCCTGCGGAAGACCTAGCCTGCGGAAGACCTAGCCACCCTCCAGCTTCTTGAGGCGGGTGCGGATCTGATCGCGGGTCAGGCCGAGGAGGGCGGCGGCGTGGGCTTTGACGCCGCCGGTGCGTTCCATGGCTTGCCGGATGAGCTCGTTCTCGACGTCCTCGAGATTGAGACCGCCTTCCGGGAGCGTAATCGGTGCGTCGGCTGAAGCGGGGGCCTCCGGCGCAGGCGCCGGCTTCGAGCCTCCGGGGTGGTAGCCGGATGCCAGGGTGAGATCGTCCGCCTCGAGGAGAGGTTTGTCGACGAAGAGCATGGCGCGCTCGACGACGTTGCGCAGCTCGCGCACGTTGCCCGGCCAGCCGTAGCCCTTGAGCTTCTCCTCCGCGGCGGGTGCGAACCCCTCGACGCCACGTCCGAACTCGGCGTTGAAGCGGTGCACGAAGCTCATCGCGAGGGGCAGGATGTCCGCCTGTCGTTCGCGGAGCGCGGGGATGACCAGCGGAACGACGTTGAGACGGTAGAGCAGGTCTTCCCGGAACTCGCCGTGGGCCGTCTGCTCCTCGAGGTTGCGATGGGTCGCGGCGATAATGCGGACGTCGAAGGTGCGCTCCTCGTGGCTGCCGATCCGCGTGTAAACGCGGTCCTCCAACACGCCCAGAAGCTTGGACTGCAGCGGTAGCGGCATGTCTCCGACCTCGTCGAGCAGGACCGTGCCGTTGTGCGCCGCCTCGAACACGCCCTTGCGCGACTCCTTGGCGTCGGTGAACGCGCCCTTCTCGTGGCCGAACAGGTTCGCTTCCAGGAGGTGCTCTGGAATCGCGCTGCAGGTCAGCGTGAGGAACGGCTCGCTTGCGCGCGACGACGCGGCGTGAATGGCGCGCGCCAGCAGCCCCTTGCCTGTTCCGCTCTCGCCCAGAAGGAGGATGGTGCTGGCGGGCGACTCCGCCGCGGCGCGCGCGTTCTCGACGACGGCGCGCATCGCGTCACTGTCCGCGAGCACGGTGTCGAACCCGAACTCGGACGACTCGCGATCGGCGCGCTCCAGCAGCCGGCCGGTGCGCAGCGCGTTCTTCAGGACGGCGGTGAGCTCGCCCTCGTGGAACGGCTTCTCGAGATAGGTGAAGGCGCCGAGCTGCATCGCCTGCACGGCCGAGTCGACGGAGCCGTAGCCGGTAACCATGACCACCGGGACGTCGGGCCAGCGCGTCACGAGTTCGGGCAGCAGATCCATGCCGCTGCCGTCGGGGAGCTGAAGATCGAGAAAGACGACGGAGGGAGGGTCGTCGTCGAGCCGGGCGCGGGCCGCGGCGCAGTTCTCCGCTTCCTCGACGCGCACGGAGTCGGCCTCGAACTCGGCACGGATCAGTCCGCGCACGGCGGCATCGTCGTCGATGATCAGGGCGGTGGCGGCAAACGGCATGCGGCGATCAGCATACCGGGGCGTCGGGCGCATCGTGCCGTTCGCCCGGCTGCTGGATGATGCCTTCCGCATCGATGACGTGGGCGTTCGGCCCCGCCAGCGCCCGCTGCGCGTGCATGGGGCTGATGCCTTCCGCGCGCGCCCGCGCGGCGAGGCGCAGGCCGCTGATGCCTTCGACGACCATCCACGCCTCGAGCACGAGCCCGATGACCAGCACGGTGATGAGGTGCCAGTTCTGGGTGAACGACTGGTCGACGAAGAAGCGGATCTGCCACAGCGCGGCCCAGGTGACGGTGACGATCAGGAAGAGCAGGGGGACGGCGGTTACCCAGACGGGTCGGCCGCGCTTGGCGAGCCAGGTGGTCAGCACCAGGAACGTGAGGCAGGCGAGCAGCTGGTTGGTCACGCCGAAGATCGGCCAGAGGATGAGTCCGCCGCTGCCGACGCCGCCCTTGGGCGCCTCGACGAGCAGCGCCAGCATCATGGCGGAGCCGACCGCGATCCCGGTCGCGACGTGCGTGCGACGAAGCACGGGCCAGCGCAGCGCGTCGCCGAGCTCGGTCACCACGTAGCGCTGGATGCGCGTGGCGGAGTCCATCGTGGTGGCGGCGAAGCTGATGATGACGACGGTGATCACGGTCTGCAGGAACTCGGTCAGGCCGGTGATCCCGATGAGCAGGAAGAACTGCTCGATGAAACCGGCGCCGCCCACGATGACGCCCTGCACGCGGGCCATGAGCGATCCCTTGCCGACCCATTCGGCGGCGTACTTCGCCTGCCACTCCTCGGCGCTGAATCCGGCCGCGGAGACGCAGCAGAGAATCACCACGACGGCGAGCGCGCCTTCGAGAATCATGGCGCCGTAGCCGATCGACTGCGCGTCGCGCTCGATGTTCAGCTGTCGCGCGGTCGTCCCGCTGGCGACCATGCAGTGGAAGCCGCTGATGGCGCCGCAGGCGATGGTGATGAAGAGGAAGGGATAGATCAGCGGGGCGCCGGCCGGCAGATCGTGGTTGATGGCGGGTGCGACGACCTCCAGCGTGCCGGGATTGGTGAGGGGCGCGGCGAGGAAACCGAGGACGATGAAGCCGAGCGCCGCGAAGAGCTGGTGGCTGTTGATGTAGTCGCGGGGCTGGAGGAGCTTCGTGACCGGAAGCACGCTTGCGAGGTAGGCGTAGATGAACAGCACGACGAGCCACGGCGCGAGCCCGATCCCGTCGAAAAGGCCCTGCACCGGCTCCAGCATGCCGATGCCGATGGAGACGTAGAGCAGCCCGAGGGCGACGAGACTCCAGACGAGCATGGACTGCTTGCGCGTGAAGACCATGTGCGCGACGAGCATGGCCAGCGGGACCTCGATCCAGACGGGGAAGACGCTCGCCGGAATGTTCTTGAGCAGGTTCGCGATGACGAAGGCGAAGACCGCGAGCACGACCCAGAGCGCCATCGCGATGAATGCGAGAAAGAGCAGCCGGACGCGCGGCGTCATGATGTCCGCCGCGAGATCGCCGATGGTGCGGCCGCGATTGCGCACGGAGGCGATCAGCGCCCCGACGTCGTGGACCGCGCCGATGAAGATCGAGCCGACGACGACCCAGAGCAGGGCGGGCATCCAGCCCCACGTGACCGCGATGGCGGGCCCGACGATCGGCCCGGCGCCGGCGATGGTCACGTAGTGGTGCCCGAAGAGAACGCCGCGCTTCGTCGGCACGTAGTCGCGGCCGTCCTCCTGCGCGTGGCTCGGCATGCGCGCATCGTCGAAGTCGCCCGCGCCGTAGATCTTCCGGACGACGTAGCGCCCGTAGAACCGATACCCCAACCAGAGTGCCGCGGCGCTGCCGAGCGCGATCACGAATGCGTTCATGCGGCGGGCATTGTCGGAAAGGTGGGGGCCAGGGGCTAGGGGCCGCCGAAGTCGCCTGTGGATAACTGCGGAACCAAATCCGCAGATGGCGCGCATAAGTCTCGGGCGCAACGAACGATATGCGCGCCAAACCATGCACCTCTTGCATCAGGAAGACGCCGGGAAGCACGGGGAGGCGAGGGGCCTGCAGCCAGACTCGCGACCGTCGGATCCCTCGAGCCAGCAGCCAGACCCGCAACCGTCGGATCCTTCTGGCTCCGCCGTCGCCGCAATGGGAGTCCCGGGGCGAGCCCCCGGCCCCCGGCACCTGGCCCCCGGCTCCCAACAAAAAAGGGACGCCTGCCTTTCGGCAGACGCCCCTGTTCGAACAAGTCCTGTCGCTAGCGCGACGTGTTGAGCCAGACGATGATGCTCTTCGGGTTGGCACCGGCGTCGGCCACCATGATCTCGTCGAGTCCGTCGCGGTTGAAGTCCGCGGCGGCCACGCCATCGACCGCCTGCGCCCACACCGGGTCCGGCTGCGTCGTGATCAGGTTCCAGCTGCGGCCCGACTCGCGATAGAACGAGAAGTCCGCCGGAATCGTCTCGGGCACCGGGTTTCCGAAGAAGACGCTGAACTCGCGCTCGTTGCCGAGCACGGCCAGGTCGCGGATGCCGTCACCGTTGAAGTCGCCGGAGGCCATGTGGTTGCTGCCGCCGTCACCGAGCGTGCCGGACTGGCGCAGGAAACCGGTCTGGAAGAAGTCGTCCGCCTCGAGGTCGAGCGGGTCGAGGACGATGGCGATGACCGCAGGCTTCCGCTCGTTGTCGAGCAGGTCACCCGTGGCACCGTCCCACGCGATCAGGACCGCATCCTCGTTGCCGTTGCCGTCCACGTCGAAGACCTCGATCTTCTTGATCGAGCCGCCCGTGAAGTTGGTGAGCGCGTCCTGGCTGACGACCTTGTTGTCGGCATCGGCCGCCGACGCATCGATCTCGACCACGACCACCGGGAAGGTGGACTGCGTGACCGGCGAAGCCGTCCGCGAGCTCTGACCCCAGATCAGGTCGTCATGACCGTTGTCGTTGAAGTCACCCGCCTCCAGGAATCCGACCTTGAAGTTGTCGAACGGGTCGTCGATGTCGGTAGAGGTGTCGGTGAAGGCGTCGAATGCATCCCCGTCCGAAGCGAGGATCAGGATCCGGCGCTCAGACTCGTCGCCTCCGATGGTGGCGGCGATGTCCACACCCTCGTGGCTGTCGTCGAAGTTGCCGACGGCGATACCGCTGATGGTGAAGGACGAGGTGATCGAGGTCGGGTCGTACACGGACTCGGTCCCGAGCTCGCCGTCGGAGTCGACGTCGACGAACAGGATGCGAGCCTGGTCCGAACCCGAAGCGGTCTGCACCGGAATGATCAGCTCGAGCTGGTCATCGGTGTCGAGGTTGGCGAGGCGGATCTTGCCGCCGCGCGCGTCCTCGTAGAGGTAGGTCTTGACGGTGTCGTTCTCGATGACCGTGCGGGTGAAGGTACCCGCGAAGTCGGGCGTGACGCCGTCGCCGTTCACGTCGACCGTCTCACCGAAGGTGTCGGCGATGTAGACGAACGCGTCCGGATCCTCGACATCGTTGCCGTTCCAGTCGCTCTGGCGCGCGATCGACACCATGTCGACGACGCCGTCCGCGTTGATGTCACCGGCCGTGATCCGCTGCGGGATCGTCTCCGCCGGCGACACGACCGGGATCGTGAACGAGAAGTCCTCGAAGTCGATCGAGGTCGGCACGTAGGAGAAGCAGTCGTCCAGGTCCGCGGCACCGGCGGTGCTGCTGTAGGAGATGGTGACCGTACCCACGTTGCGGTTGCCGTCGATCAGCGTCGGGACGTCCGAGCTGAAGACGTTCGGCACCGTGAACTCGATGGTGGTCGCGTTGACCGCCTTCCACTGGCCACCCCCGGTGAAGTCACCGGCGATCTCCGTCAGAAGGATGCTGTCGGTGCCGCTGCCGCGCTCGACGCGCAGCGTGCCGCCGCCGACCAGGTTGCCGCCGGTCAGGGTGACGGTGACGAGCTCGCCGTCCGCCACACCGGTGGTGGGCGACGAGGACGAGTTCGCCTCGTAGCTGCTCTCGCAGCTCGTCAGGAAGGGCGGCAGGTTGATGCTGAACTCGCACCCGGGGGCGGAGCCCATGTTGGTCTCGAGCGTGATGCTCTCGATGAAGGGACCAACGGCGGCCACGCCGTAGTCCGCCGCATCCGCCGCGGTGTAGTCGAAGGAGACCGTCTCGAAGTTCTCGACGACGATGTTCCCGATGGTGCCGCGGGTGGCGCTGATGGCGATCTCGTCGGGGACGAAGCCCGTACCGACGATCGTCACACGCTTGGTCTCACCGGCGGTGAACTCACCCTCGGAGCAATCCGTGATGGTGGGCGCCTCGGTGTTGAACGTGAACGCCTCCTCGACGACCGCCCAGCCGCCCTGGGTGAAGACGGCGACGTCGACCGTCGCGTTATCGCCCTGCGTGTCGAGCGTGTCGAGCGAAAGGCCGCCCGCCGGCGCGCTGACCGGAAGCGTCGGCGCCACCGCGTAGAGCACGGTCGGCGACACGACGACGATCTGCTTGGCCGGCATGGTGCCGAAGAGCACCTGCGAGTTGGACGTGAACAGCGTGCCCTCGATCTTGACGACCTCGCCGCCGAAGCCGCTGCCGTTGTCCGGCGAGAGCGTGGCGGTGACCGTCGGCGGGCCCGCGAACGTCACGCGGATCGCGGCGTTGATGGTGTTGGACTGCACGGTCCCGCCCGTGAGGTCCTTCTCGGCGACGAGCGAGAGCACGTCACCGGCGCTGAAGGTCCCGGTCAGGTCCGGCATGATGAAGACGAGGAACGAATCGTTGACCTCGGTGAACTCCGAGGACTCGATCGTCAGGTCGTCCGAACCGTTGCTGAAGATCAGGCGATCGACGGCGGTCAGGAAGCCACCGCTGATCAGGTGCGAGGTGCCGCCGTTGAGGCGCGTCTCGTTCGGCGTGATGCCGAACAGCACCGGAATGATCTCGGCCGGGGTGTTCTGGTAGGTGTAGCCACCCGAGAGGCTCGTCGAGCCCTCGTCCGCCTCGATCGTCACGTTGGCCGGAGCCTCGGTGTCGGGCGCCACGATCGGCGCGCGCGGGTTGGTGATCAGCAGGATCTGGTGGTCATTGAGGATGACGTACTTGCCCTGGCTGGCCGGGTCGAGCGAGTCGAGCGGCAGGTCGAGCGGGCTCGCCTCCGTGTAGGTCCCGACCGGCCCGAGATCCGGGTCCTCGATCGTGATCGTGTTGACGTTGCTCTCGCCGGTCGCCTTCAGGAAGCCGGAGCCGGTCAGGAGGACCTGCTCGCCGCCCAGGATCGAACCGTGGTCGGGGAAGACGCCCAAGAGCACCGGCGCGGCGTCGTTGACGACGCTGAAGAGCTCCTCGGAGACGAAGAACGGGTCACCCGCGATCTTGTTCGCGAGATCCGCATCGGTCTCCTCCGAACGCACGACGCCGGCCGCGCCCACCGGGGGCATGCCGCCCGGCAGCGGGGGCATGATCACGATGGCGACGCTGCTCGACACGATGCGCGCCGAAAGCACCGGCGTGTAGGTGTCGACCGGCTGAATGCTCGTGCGCACCGCGAACGTGGTGGTGGAGGTGAAGTTGCGACCGAAGAAGATCGCCTCCTCGCCACCGCCGCTGTTGAACACGCTCTCGAAGACGCCCATCACCATGGGCGGCTGCGGGCCGACGAGCTGGAAGATCGGCTCGCCGGACTCGTTGTCGAAGCTCACCGTGCCGTACTCGGTGGTGACCTCGATGTCGAGCGGGCCCTCGCAGAAGGTGTCCGCGGGGATGTTCACGCCGATGAGGTTGTCCTCGACCAGCGCGATCTCCTCGACCGGGACGATGTACTCGATCGTTTCGGTCTGGTTGTTGATGTCGCAGCCGGTCAGCTTGACCTGGACCGGGGCGAAGAAGTTCTCACCGAAGATGAGCAGACGGTCGTTGGAGTCGATCGGTGCGTCCGTGGTCCCCGTGTCGAGGTTGCGGACGTCGATGATCGTCGGCGGGCCCGGCTCGACGTACTCGACCGGGAATCCGTTCGAGCTGCCGAAGTCGTTGTGACCCTTCAGGTCCGCGATGCCCGGCTCGCCGTCCGGCGACGCAGGCGAACGCGCCACCGCGATGTTCGGGGTGAGCACCTCGATGTCGGTGCAGGGCGCGACCTGGACGCTCTCCTGCGGCTTCGTGATGTCGAAGCTGGTGCGCTGGTCGAAGTTGCGGCCGATGATGAGCATGCGGTCGCCACCCGGGACGTTCAGCGCGGGCAGGTCGGTCTCCGTGATCGGAACCTCGACCGACGTGTCGACGAAGAGAATCTCCGGTGCGGCCTGCTGCGCGGCGGTGTAGGTGAACGGAACCGTCTTGATGGTCTCGTCCAGGCCGTTCAGCGGGTCGGTCAGGCCGACGTCGACGGTGGCGCCGATCTGGGCCGGGAAGGCCTCGGGCACCTCGACGCGGAGCAGGTTCGAGCTGAGGAAGTAGACGTTGGGGCTGAAGTTGCCGTCGCCCACGCCGAACTCGATGCGCGAGAGCGGGCTCATGTCCACGCCGAAGACGAGGATGTCGTAGCCGCCCGTCGACGAACCGGTGTCGGGCTGGAGGGCGCCGAGGATCGGGCCGACCGGCTCCTGGCCGTAGTCGAACTGGGCATCGCCGATACCGGGCTCGCCGTCATCGACGACGGTCACGATCGCGCTGGTCGTCACGTCCGTCCCGACCAGGTCGGAGACGTCGCTGGACGCCGGCACGGTGGCGATCAGCAGGTTGCTGTTCACGAACTGCACGGCCGTCGCGTCGAGGCCGGAGAAGAGCACGTTGGTGGTCGTGTCGAAGTTGGCGCCGATCACCATGATCTGGTTGCCGCCCTCGTTAGGACCGGTCGTGCCGCAGATCTCCGTCAGCTCGGGCGTGGCGCCCGCGTCCGGCAGCGGCTTGAAGGTGAAGAAGTCGGGGAAGTCGGTGAAGCCGATCGTGTTGCGCACGCGAACGGTGGTCACCAGGTCGGCCGACAGCGGATAGACGCTGTCCGGCAGGCGCTCGGTGTAGACCTCGAGCAGGTTGCGGTTGCGGAGCACCGTGCGGAGGCTCTGGATGACGGTCCCGTCCGGGAGGACGAACTCGAAACCGCCGTTGAGCTCCGTGTCGGAGTCGAACCAGTCACCGACGACCAGGAACTTCTGCAGCCCGAAGTCGTTGCCGGTGTTGTTGTCGAGCTCGGTCTCGGTGATCGGATAGATCGCGCTCACCACGGGCGGGGCGATCGGCGGCACCGGGATGTACTCGTAGATATCGTCGAACACGACGCAGGTGCCGTTGACGACGCCGTCGCCGGGCACCTCGGTCGGGATCTCGGTCCCCTCACCGCCGTTGGTCTCGACCGGGTTGTCGATCGAGAACTTGTTGGTCAGGCAGAAGGCGACCTTCTCCGGCACCTCGATCTCGCACGGCGGCATCTTGATGACGATCGTCTGGCGATCGACGAGGACGGCCGAACGCGGCGCGATGAAGTTGCCGGAATCCGGCGGGCACTCGATGCCGATGCCGGGGTTGTCCGGATCGGAGAGGTCGACGGTGAAGCCGTCGAACTGGTCACCGTGGATGACCACGGTGTTGAGGCCGATCTCGGAGCCGAACTCGGGGACGATGCCGGCGACGCTCGGGTAGTCGGTGACGCCCGTCGGCAGGAAGGTGAAGAACTCACGCCGCTCGCTGTTGCGGACGCCGTTGAGCTGGAGCGGGATCTCGTTGCTCTGCTGGATGAGCGGGGCGCAGGCGCCCTCGCCGCCCAGGGCGGGCTCGAGCTCGGCGTTCGAGGTGATCTCCTCGATGTTCTCGAAGACGAGGATGTCGACCTTCAGCTCACGCGCGAGCCCCACGTTGGAGTTCGGCACGATGCCCGGGAAGTCCGGGATCACGAGCGTGAAGCGGTCGATGAAGATCTCGTTGATGTCGGTCTCGGCGTTGGCGCCGATCACCACCGTCTCGCCCGAGGCGGGATCGATGTAACGGAATGCGATCTGCGTGTAGAGCGAGAAGAAGTCGCCGTGCACGATGACCGAGTCGCCGCCGACGTCGGGGATCTTGTTCGGCGTGATGGCGATCGCCATCGGACCGACGACATGGAACACATCCGTCGTCGGGAAGCTCGAACCGTCATCGCCGAAGAAGCGAAGGGTCGGGTTGGTGAGCGCCTCGGTGCAGGCGACCGCGCCCGGAACCGAAATGGTCACGTCCTCGGACGAGTTGAACGCCACGGGGACGCCGACCTCCGTCGTCGTCTGCTGACCGTTGGTCGGGTCCGTAAACACGAACGGCGCGTTCGGCAGCAGGAAGCGCGGGGTGTTGAACAGGCCGTCCTCGCGGATGCTGTTGATCGGCAGGTTGGCGCCGAAGAACACGTTCATCCCGGGGACGTAGTTCTTACCTCGAACGGTGATGACGTCACCCACGAAGGTGATGCGTCGGCCGTCGGGCACGCCCTCGGCCAGTCGTGCGACCTGCGCCGACACGTCGGCGGTGCCGGTGTCGGACAAATCGACGCCGGGGAAATTCAGGTCGGTGGAGTCCCCGCTCCCGCCACATCCGAACGTGAATGCGACCATTAGCACCGTCAGGCGGTGCAACCACTTGCGCAACATCTGGAAATCCCTCCCGTCTCAGGCATTCGCTCCGACGACCACCCTGGTATGTCGCAGCGCATGCCCCCGTTGGACTCGTCGGGGTAGAACGAGACCGCCGGCCTGGTTACTCAGCCCTCTTTATAGTCAAGCGACTTGAGGAGAAACAAGGCCTGAGCGCCGGTAATCCGTTCAGTTTCGGGACGGTTTTGTGCTTTGTTCAGACGGGAGGACACCGCCGCCCGCCGGACCGCCGACCTGGAAGAACACCCGCCCGGTGATGTCCCAGGAGCGCAACGAATCGAGGGTTTCGACCGTCTCGCCGACCGGCTCCAGATCGCCGTCGGCGTTGCGTCGGGCCAACGCCCGGACGCGCGTGCCCGGTTTGGTCAGCACCAGGAGAGGGCCCTGCTCGTCCCCCGAGCGGACCAGCACGAACCGATTCACCTCGACCGGCGGCGCCTCGACCGGAGCGCGAATCGCGCGCACGGGAAGCGCCGGCGGCAGCTCGTGCGCCGCCCAGATGCCCAGAATCGTCCCACCCAGGCCGAAACAGGAGGCCACCAGGAGGCGGCCCGGCTCCACCTCGTGATCGCCGGCGACGATGCCGAAGCCGGCGGCGATGCCCCAGAGGAGCAGCGCCATCGCGGCGTAGACCGGGGCCGGCTCTCCGACGCCGCTTAGACGGGCGATCCCCAGCACGGCGAGGTAGACGAACGGCGCCCAGCCCGCGGCGGCCGCGCAAGGTCCGATAAGTTCTCGGAGCGTGGCGGGGCGGCCGACCACGCGCGCCCCGACCCAGGCGGCGGCGACGCCTCCCAGCATGAGGCCGCCCAGGAGACGTCCCAGAGACAATGCGGTGGCGACGATCTCGTCCGTATCCCCACCGCCGCGCGCGACGTAGGCGGCGCCGAGGGCGACGGACACGACCGGGACGAGCAGACCGACCGCGCGCCTCTGCAGCTTGCGCGCCGCGACCATTGGGGCCACCGGATAGACGAGAAGGCTCAACCAGACAGGCACGTGTCGATGATACGCTTGCCGCCTATGGCGCTCGGCCGTGTGCTGCTCTTGCTGCTGGGAGTGTGCGCGGCCGCGGCGGTCCCGCAGCTCTCCCGGCTGCGCTTCGACCACGATTCGCGCTCGCTGCTGCGAGCCGATGCGGAGCAGGACGAGCGCGAGCGCCTGCTCGCGGAGCGCTTCGGATCCGACGACATCCTGCTCGTGGCGTGGGAGGTCGACGACGCCCTCGCCCCCGAGACCTTCGCGCGCATTCAGACCATCACGCGCGATCTCGCCGCCATCGACGGTCTGGAGGAGCTCTACAGCATCGCCAGTCCGACGGTGCTCCTGCCGCTCGGCGGCGCGCTCCCGCGCCCGATCCAGCCGAGCGATCTCGAAAGCGAGACCGGTCGCTCGCGCGTCGCCCGCGCCCTTCGCGCCTCGCCGGTCTACGTCGGCACCATCTGCAACGTAGAACTCAACGTGGTCGCCGCTGCCGGCACGCTTGCCGCCGGCCCGCGGGACGAACGGGAAGAGGTGATCCGCGCCGTACGCGCCGTTGCGGCCAAGCATGGGACGGCGAAGCGCCCGCTCTTCGTCTCCGGCGTCACTGCCCTCGCCCTGGCCGCTTCGGAATACGCCGTGCAGGATCTCGTGCGCGTGGGCGGCGCGGCGCTGCTGGTGGCGGTGCTGGTGCTGCTTCTGCTTTGCGGGTCGGCTCGCGAGACGCTCGTGGCGGTCGTTGCGACCGGCCTGCCGCCGCTGCTGGCGCTGGGGCTGGCCGGCTTTCTCGGTTGGCCCATCACCGCGCTGGGCGCCGCGCTCTTTCCGATCCTCGCGGTCGTCGGCATCACCTCGAGCGTCCATCTGCTCAACGCGTTCGACGAGGAGCGCGCCCAGGCCGCCGACCTCGCGCAGGCCGCGCGCGCGGCCGCCCGACGCGTGGCGCTCCCGATCACGCTGAGCCTGCTGACGACGGCGGGTGCCTTCGTCGCGCTGCGCGCGACCGGGGTCCCGGCATTCCGCTCGGGGGGGCTGCTGGTCGCGGCCGGGATCGCGATCGCGATCCCCGTCATCCTGGTGGCGTTGCCCGCCATGCTCGCGCTCGTGAAGCCGCCGCGCGGACGTCGTCTCGCCACGCGGCTCGACGCACCCCTGGGTCGTCTGCTCGCCTGGTCGCTGCGCCATCGTCGCGCGGTCGTCGCGGGGGCGCTGCTGCTCGCGGCGGTCTGCGTGCCGCTCGTCGCGCGGGTCGGCGTGCAGGTCGATGTGTTGCAGGCGTTCCAGCCGGAGAGCGAAGTCGCCCGCACGTATCGATTCCTCGAGGCGCGACTGACGGCGACGCTACCGGTGGACCTGGTCCTCGAGGCAAAGGACGTCGGGAGCGCGCTCGCCGACCTGCGCCGGTTCGACGCCGATGTTGTCGCGATCGACGGCGTACAGAGCGCGCTTGGTCTGCAGAGCCTCGTGGAATACGGAAAGTCGATGACGCCGTTCGGCGACGCGGCGGCGCTCGCCTTCCTGCGCACGGCGCTGTCGCACGTAACCGAGCGATTCGAGCACCGACCGTCGGGTTCGTACCGCATCAAAGTGCGCGTGCACGAGGGGACGCCGCCCACGGTGCTCGACGAGATCGACGCCGCGCGTGCGCGTGCCGAAAGTGGGCCGAGCTGGCTGACCGGACTCTATCTGCGCGCGGTGCAGACGACGCGCGCGCTGGTGGGCGATCTCGCGCGCGGCCTCGCGCTGATGATCGGCGCGGTCACGATCGCCATCGCGCTGGCGCTGCGCTCGGTACGTCTCGGACTGGCGGCCCTGCTGCCGAACATGTTGGCGCCCCTGGTCGTCTTCGCCGTGGCCTCGGCCGGCGGCTTCGCGCTCGACGTGTCCGCCGTCGCCGTCGCCTCGGTCGCAGTCGGGCTGGCCGTCGACGACACGTTCCACGTCCTCCACGCCGTCGCTCGCGATCGGCGCCGTGGTCTCGCGATGGACGAGTGCCTGGCACGCACCCAGTCGAGCGTGGGGCGCGCGCTGGTGCTGAGCACGGTCGTGCTCGCCGCCGGCCTCGCCTGCCTGCTGGCGAGCCGTTTCCTGCCCACCGCACGGTTCGGCCTGCTCGCCGCCGGGGCGAGCGTGGCGGCGCTTCTGGCCGACCTCATCGTGCTGCCCGCCGCCCTGTCGCTGTTCCGGCGTCTATAATCCGTGGATGAGAGTCCTGTCCCTCGTCTGCCTGCTCGCCGTGGCCTGCAACGATCCCGAACCGACGCGGGACGTCGCGGCCGATCCGCAGCCGGAAGCCAACAAGCCGACGGTGTCCGCACCGACCGGTGGGTCGGTCTTCCAGCGGGATGCCATGCAGCTCACGCGGGAGCTGGAGGAGCTGGCCCGGCAGGGCAAGCCGGACGACGCCGCGAAGCGCGAGCTCTTCGAGCGTGACGTGCGCCTGCGCATCGGCCAGATCGACAACAGCCTGCGGGCGCTCGACGTCAGCATTCGCGCCGAGTCGCGGGCGATGGTGGAGACCCGCTTCAAGGTGTTGCGCATCGAACAGGGCAAGACCCGCGAGCAGATGGATACCGTCCATCGCGAGATCCAGTCCATGAAGGAAGTCCTCAGCCAGGCGAAGCGAGGCGTGGGGGAACTTCCGGCCGGCTTCACCGAGGACGAGCTGCTTGACCGCGTGCGCGACCTCGAATCGAACCAGACGAAGCTCGCGAAGCAGGAGACCGAGATCATCGCGAAGCTGGAGGAGTGTCAGACGCTTCTCAAGAAGAAAGAGATTCCCGTGCAGGAGGAGTCGACCCTGACCCGCGAGCGCGCCGTCTTCCAGGAGCTCCGGGCCAAGGCCCAGAAGCTGCTCGAGTAGCGGCCGCCGGCCCTACTTGTCGTCTTCTTCCTCGACGACGCGATGCTCGATGGCGCGCGTTTCCGGCGGCGTCTCTTCCGCTTCGACCCGACCGCGACGGTACTCGTCGCGGAGCGCGTCCGCGGAGTCGACCACTTTCTGGGCCTGGTCGCGGCCGAGGAGCCGGGCGTACCAGCGGCCCGCCCCGGGGGGGCGCCAATCGGCCGTGTGCTTGT
>JBCDBY010000078.1:0-15892 GCA_039182715.1 Planctomycetota bacterium | reverse complement strand
GGGCCAGACCTTCACGCCGCGGTTGGTGATCATCTGCAGTTGCAGCGCGTCGGTCTGCGCGCCCTGCAGGAGCTGCGCGATCTCGTCGGGCGACGACGTGGCGTCGTCGAGGAAGACGTCCACGCCGACCAGCTCCTTCTTCGCCTTCGGGCGCGACGACAGTGAGATGGTCGGCATCGCGTCGTCGGAGTAGGTCATCGCGCGCAGGTGCGCGGGCGCTTTGCCGAGGCGCTCGATGACCGCCTCGGCGAAGCGCTGCGTGCCGACCCGCTCCTGGCTGACGCCCTGGCGGTAGAGGTCCGCGGTGTGCACGCCCTCCTCGATCGCGACCATCCACGCGTTGTGGATGCGGTTGGCGACCTCGCCCTGGCCGACGTGCGCGAGCAGCTTCGCGGCGCTCAGCAGCAGGCCGCTCGGGTTCGCGACGTCCTGGCCCGCGATGTCGGGCGCGGAACCGTGGATCGCCTCGAACATCGCGTAGCGGTCGCCGATGTTCGCCGAAGGCGCCAGCCCGACCGAGCCGCTGATCTCCGCCGCGATGTCGGAGAGGATGTCGCCGTAGAGGTTGGGGACCACGATGACGTCGAACAGCTCCGGTGCGTTGGCGACGCGCGCCATGCCGATGTCGACGATCATGCTGTCGGCCTTCAGCTCCGGGTAGTCCGTCGCGACCTCCTCGAACACCTGCCGGAAGAGACCGTCGGTCCGCTTCATGATGTTGTCTTTCACGAGGCAGGTGACCTTCGCGCGGTTCCGCCGCCGGGCGTACTCGAAGGCGAAGCGCACGATCTTCTCGGTCCCCGGTCGCGTGATCAGCTTCAGGCACTGCACCACCTGATCGGTCTGCTGGTGCTCGATGCCCGCGTACAGATCCTCCTCGTTCTCGCGCACGATCACGACGTCGAGGTGCGGGTGCTGCACCGGGACGTAGGGGTCGTACGCGATGCACGGACGCACGTTGGCGAAGAGCCCGAGCGTCTTGCGCAGCGTCACGTTGAGGCTCTTCACGCCGCCCCCCTGCGGCGTCGTGATCGGCGCCTTCAGGATCACCTTGCGCTCGCGGATGCGATCCCACGCCTCCGGCGCGATGCCGGAGCTGTGGCCGCTCCGATACATCGTCTCGCCGATCTCGATCGCCTCGATGTCGAGCGACGCGCCGGCCGCTTCGAGGACCGAAAGCGTGGCCGCCATGATCTCGGGGCCGATGCCGTCGCCGGCGGCGACCACGATGGGCACGGGCTCGGCGGCACCGCGCAGAATGCGGGAAGTCGAGGGGTCCACGATCACGTTGGTTTCTCCGGGGTGTTGGGCCGTGGGGCCGGCACGGGCGGCGCAGTCTACCTGCAGATCTTCCGGACCCGATGGGAACGAGCGCCCGGTCAGTTCGATCGGGACAGCCGCGCGCGCACGTCGGTGAACTGGAGCTCGCGGATCTCGATCGTCTCTTCGAACGGGTGGTGCCGGGGGAGCGTGATGCGCACCTTGTAGCGGCCCGGCTCGAAGATCTCGCGCGCCACGACGGGCGCGTGGACCGGTACGTCGGTCGCCCATGCGTCGCTTCCGTTGGCGCGGCGAAACTCGAACAGGCGAAACTGCTTGCCGTCGCGCAGGCGCGTGAGGCTGCCCTTGAATCCTGCCATGAACGACGGCGCTGCCTGGACGCGCAGGCGCAGTCGACCGCCGACCTGAACCGGAATCGCGAGCTCCTTGCGCTCGCGGTCCTCCAGTTCGACCTCGACGCTGCGCAGGACGAAGAAGGGGAACCGCTGCAGCCCGACCGGCACGACCCGAACCCACCAGCGGCCGGGCGGCAGCGCCACGACGCCGGGGCCCTGGCGCGAGCCGATGCGCAGGCCTTGCGGGCCGGTGCGGACCTCGACGAAGAGCCGGCCCTGCGTATCGGCCGAGGTGCCTTCCAGGCGCACGTCCAGTTGCGCCGTCGCCTCGAAGCGCCGCAGCACGAGCTTGACGTCCTGGCGGAATCCGCGGTCCGGCGGCCCGGCGACCGCTTGGACCGGCACGTACCCCTCGGATTGCGCGAAAAACATGAGCCGGTCGCCGCTCTCCGCGAGGACCGTCCGATCGCTCGTGCGCTCGCGCAACCACTGCGCACCGCGTCGCCCGAGCTCCGGCGACGCGGAGATCGCGACAGACGGCTGGGGGAAGGCGCGGTCCTCCTCGTCGCGCACGATCAGTTGATAGACGACGCCCTCGAACCGGAAGTCGAGATCGCGACCGCCCGCTTCCACGATCTGCTCGGCGATCGGGGTCCCTTCGGCATGGCGCATCAGCTGAATGCGCCACGGGCCCGACGCGAGCCCCTCGAAGGCGAAGGTGCCGTCCGAGCGTGTCCTTGTCCGGGCGCGGCCCACGTTGCCGACGCTCCGGGCGACCAGCACGAGATTCGGAAGCGCCGCGCCGCTCGCATGGCGCACGATGCCCGTGATCGAGAGGCCGCGCTCGAGTACGAGGTCTCCGATCTCGCCCGGCAGCGCGCGCACGAAGCGCGACGACGTCGACAGGAAGCCGGATGCGTAGGCGCTCACCGCCACGGGAAGCCG
The DNA here is from genome assembly GCA_039182715.1 of Planctomycetota bacterium. Lineage (GTDB taxonomy): Bacteria > Planctomycetota > PLA2 > PLA2 > PLA2 > JBCDBY01. The sequence goes on along the minus strand of JBCDBY010000078.1, from coordinate 13,331 downwards.
CGATCGATCGACCCAGAGGGTGAAGTAGCCCTCCTCGTCCGTGGACGCGTATGAGATGAAGGGGTCGACCTGGATTGTCCCGCCGGCCACGGGCTCGCCGTCCGGCGTCACGAGCCGTCCCGTGATCTTGCCGCCGCGCGCCAGCGTGAGGGTCTTGCGAAGCCGTTCACCGCGTGGCTTCCAGCTCAGCGACAGTGTCGCGTATCCATCCTTGGTGACCGTGACGGCGATGGACTTCCAGTCCTCGCGCCCGGCCAACGGCAGGCGCACGTCGAGACGGCCGTTGCGCGCGGTCCGGCCGGTGAAGGTCCACGCGTGCTTCGCGCCGCGGAAGACGAGCAGCTCGATCGCGACCGCATCGAGCGGCTGTTGGTCTTCGTCCTGCACCAGCAGCTCGACCGCATAGGCGGGCTCATCGGCGGCCACGCCGACCGTCCGCGTCTCGACCGGGATCGGCTCGTTCGGCTCTGGAGCCGCGCTTCGGCCCGCTCTCCTCGGCTCCGACTGGTCGCCCAGCGAGAGCAGGAGGAGCGCGACGAGCGCCGCCGCCCCGAGAAGGAATGCCGCTCGCCCCCTCATCCGCACCCGGGCATTCTAGCTCTGCGGGCCGCGCCGACTACAATGCCGGCGTGATCACCTGGGACAGCCGCACCATCTACGAAAAGCCCGTGACCGGGGTCTGCGAGATCACCGGTGCCTACGAGACGGGCCGCCTCTACACGCTGGAAGAGAACGGCAAGCAGAAGCGCATCTTCATCGGGAACACGGCGGCGCCCGACCACGTGCACGACTACATCAAGTTCCTCACGCACATGGGCACGATCTCGAACTTCAAGGCGTCGACGCCCAAGGCCGACCAGATCGAGTCGCGCGTCGCGCCCAAGAAGAAGAAGAAGTAGCGGCTTCTTCTTCGCCGTTACTGCTATTCGCAGTTACTTCTTCTTGGCGACGCGCTTGCGCGCGACGGCGGCCGTCTTCGTCTTCTTCTTCGTGACGGCCTTCTTCTTGGCAGCGGTCTTCTTCTTGGCAGCGGTCTTCTTCACCGCTGTTTTCTTGGCTGCCGTCTTCTTCGCAGCGGGAGCTTTCTTGGCGGGCGCCTTCTTCGCGGCGGCTTTCTTCGCCGTCTTCTTCTTGCCGCTGCCGTTGGCCTTGCCCGCCTTCTTGGCGCGCTCGCGGACCCAAACGGGCTGCTCGCAGGTCTCCTGGTTGGGGCACCAACCGACGAGATAGCCACAATCGAAGCAGGTCTCGAAACGCTCGTGATCGTCGATGATCGAGCGATAGATGCCGAGCGGGTCCATGTACTGCGTCGCGCCCGACTGCTCGCAGCGGCGCTTCGGGTACTTCATGAGGCGGCGGTAGTTGAGTTCGTCCATAGTGGCCTCAATCGGGTGACTGGCACCCAGATGACTGGCACCCGGCACGGAGATCAAAGCAACTGATCTCGACGGGCCGGGCATGGGGATGTGGGTCAGGGGTGAGTTCCCTTCGTTCTCAATTTCCTGACCTGTGTACGGAATGCCCTCCAGATTCCATAGTAAGTGGACCGGGGCTATCTGTCCAGATTTGCTTATTTTTCGGCGGTTCCGGGCAGAAACGATCGCAGGTAGCAGAACCAGGGCCGCGGGTACCACGGGGCGTAGCGAAAGGCCTTCGCGCAGTGCCGGCGCGCGTCCGATCGGCGTCCTTCGCGCAGCGCCTGCCGGGCGGCGCGGTAACGCGCCCAACCGAGATGCCGGTCGATGCGCGGCGCGCCCCCGATGCCGGCGAAGCGCTCCAGGATGAACACGCGCCGCTCCGGCCCCCCGCGCGAAGAGAGGATGAGCGAGGGCGCTTCGTCGCGCTGCTCCGACACATCCTGGCGGTACTCGATCGGCGTGCCCGGCAGGTGCGCCCAGCGCGTCGTGAGACTGAGCCGCAGGAAGAACTCCATGTCCTCGTTGAGGCGCAGTTCCGGATCGAAGCCGTCGACCGCGTGAAACGCTTCGAGGCGCACCGCCGACGCCGAGGGCGTGATGCCACCGAGCCGGATGAAGCCGTACACCGGTCGCGTCTCGACCCACTCGTTGACGATGCGCACGCCCTCCTTCGGCAGCTTGGGGCGGTACTCCTGGTAGTCGGCCGCCAGCGCGCCGACCTCGGGGGCGCGCCGGAACGCTTGCTCGACGCGATGCAGGAAGTCGGGCGGCCAGAGGTCGTCGCAGTCGAGGAACGCGACCGCGTCGCAGTCGTCCACGCGCGCGACGCCGCGGTTGCGTGCCGGGCCGGGGCCGGTATTGGTCGTCGAACGAAGAACCTCCCAGCCGTCGCGACCGTGCATCCACTGCTCGGCGCGTTCCGCGGTGTCGTCGGTGGAGACGTCGTCGACCACCACCACCCGGTCGGGCGACCGCGTCTGCGCCGCCACCGACGCCAGCGACTCCAGCAGCAGCGTCGGGCGGTTGTAGGCGGGAATGACGACGGCCAGGCGCAAGGGGCGGATTCTATCGCGGTCATCTGCGATAGTCCCGGGGTGCCCTGGTCGCCCTCCGTCGTCGTCGCCACCTACAACGCGCCCTGGGAGCTCGACCTCGTGCTCACCGGGCTGGCGCGCCAGTCGGTCCTGCCGCGCGAGATCCGCATCGCGGACGACGGCTCGACCGAGGAGACGCGCGCGCTGCTCGACCGCTGGCGCCTGCGCCTTCCCGTGCCGCTGCATCATCACTGGCAGGAAGATCGCGGCTTCGGCAAGTCGGCCATCGTCAACGCGACCGTGGCGGCGTGCGATAGCGATTACCTCTGCTTTCTCGACGGCGACACGATCCCGCACCGCCACTGGCTGAAGGATCATCTCTTCCACGCCCGCAAGCGCCGCGTGCTGTGCGGCCGCCGCGTCCGGCTCGGCCCCGACATCACGCCGCGCGTGCGTCGCGACTGGGTGCAGAGCGGCGAGCTCGAGAAGTGGTTCGGCGAGGTCTCGCGCAGCGGCGATGCGCGCAACTACGGGCGCGGGCTGCGCCTGCCCTTCTGGATCGCGTTCATCCTGCGGCTGCGCGGTCGCAAGCTGATGGGCTGCAACTTCAGCCTGCCGCGCGCCTCGTTCGTGAAGGTCAACGGCTACGACGAGGAGTTCGACGAATTCGGCGGCGAGGACTACGACCTTGGCCTGCGGCTCGCCAACGCGGGCTTCCGCATGACGCCGCTCATCAACCGCGGCTGCGCATATCACCTCTACCACCCCATGAAGCGGACGAGCGAAGAGCTGCGGGCGCTGCGTGCCAAGCGCGAGGCGGAGCGCCGCACCTGGTGCGAGCGCGGACTCGATCGCCATCTCGCAGTAGAGTAGTCCCATGCGGATCGTGTGCGGACTGTTGCTGCTTTGTACGGCCGTGGTCCGCGCCGACGACCCGATCACCGCGCAGCTGCGCCGCTACGGCATGCAGCCGACGCAGGAGTCGATTCGCGGCTATCTGCGGCAGCTCTACCCGACGGCCGATTCGCAGGAGCAGATGGAGCGCTGGGCGCAGGAGCTCGGGCATCGCGACCCCAGCCGGCGCGACTACGCGATGCGTTCGCTGCACGCGGCGGGGGCGGCGGCCGGCATGATCCTGCAGCGGCACCTTTCGTCCGACGTCCCGGAGGTGCGCCGCCGCGTGCGCGTGTTGCTGGCGGAGACGAAGAAGCTGCTGAACGAGGATGCGATCTACGCGGCGTACATGACGGTGGCGCAGCGGCACATCCCGGGCCTCGCGCCCGAGGTGCTCCACTCGCTTCCGTTCGCCGGGGAGTCGCACGTGCGGCTCGCCGGGCTGCGCGCGCTGGTGGCGACCTCGCAGGCGGCCGACGCCGAGCGGCTGCGCGCGACGGCACGCGATCCGAGGACGGAGTCGACCCTGCGCGCTGCCGCGACGCGCGCCCTCGGCCGCGTTCTCGGTGCGGAGGGCGTGCCCGAGATCGAGTCGATCGCGCGCGATCCCGATCCGCACGTGCGCTTCGCCTGTGCCCACGCGCTGGCGCTCGAGCGCCAGGCATCCGCGCTGCCGCTGCTGCTTGCCCTGCTGGAAGACGGCGAACCGCACATGCGCTTCCAGACGGTCGTGCTGCTGCGCCAGCTCGCCGGCAAGCGGCACGATTTCGCCGCCTACGGCTCGGAGGAGCAGCGCGCCGCGGGTGTGGCGCGTTGGCGCCGATGGGCGCGCGAGGAGGCGGCGACGGTGCGCTGGACCGCGATCGACGAACACCTCGGCGCGCGTCGCAACCGCATTCTCGTCGCGTTCTGCGGTCGGCCGCGCAGCGAGATCGTCGAGATCGACCTCGAAGGTCGCGCCCTGCGGCGCTTCCACATCGACGGCTACGTGTACGGACTGCATGCGCTGCCGAACGGCCATGCGCTCGTCAGCCTCTACTACCACCGTCGCGTCGTCGAGTTCGACCGCGGGGGGCGCGAGGTCTGGACGTCGAAGCCCCTGCGCGTGGCGCCCGGTGGCGTCCAGCAGCTGGTAAGCGGGCACGTACTCGTCACCTATCCGCGCGGACAGATCATCGAGGAACTCGACCTCACCTCGCGGGTGGTCTGGTCGGTGACGGTGCCGCACGGCGTGCACCACGCGGAGCGCATGCCGAACGGCATCACGCGCGTCAGTGCGTACGCGCTGTCGCAGGTGCGCGAGTACGACCGTCGCGGCCGGGTGCGCCGCACGATCGCCACCGGTGCGCAGCCGCAGTTCTCGCAGAAGCTGGAGAGCGGCAACACGCTCGTCGTGCTGCGCACGCGCAACGAGGTCGTGGAGTTCGATCCCAAGGGCGAACGCGTGCGTGCGTGGCCGCAGTTCCAGCACCCGACGACCGCCTTTGCGCTGCCCGACGGGGGCATCGTGGTGGGGGACCATCGCGGCGTCCACCGCGTCGGTCGCGACGGCAGCCGCCGCACGATCCTGCCTTCGCCCGCGAATCAGCGCATTCTCATCGCGTATCACTGACGGCCGCTCGCGCGGTCGTATGGGCGCGTAAGTCTTCCTCGCTCAGGTGGTTAGGGCGGCGCGCGACGACGGGGGCACACACCGCCGTCGTTTCATTTCGAGACTCCGTGTTTGAATTCTGCAGGCGGCCCGCCGGATGGCCGATAGATGTTTCCTGACGGGGCATGTCCTCGTCGGTACGGGAACCAAATGGCTACGTTCGATCTGCGCTCGCGGCGCGAGTCCATGGGACTTTCGCTGCTCGAACTCGCACGCGAGGCGAAGTGCTCCGCGGAAACGGTGCTGCACGCCGAATTCGGCATGGAGCTGCCGCGTGACATCAAGCTCCGCGATCGCCTCGCCGTCGCATACCGGCTGACCCGGACCCGCTACGACCGCATGGTCGTCAAAGCCGCCCGCAACTTCCGCGAGCGCCCCTGCAACGTCTGTTAGCGACGGCACCACGGTCGGCCGCGCCACCGCGCCGCCGTCCACTCCAGTTTCCCCGCCCGGTGTCCGATAAACGATCGGCGCCGTCGCGTTCGGGAGCGGCGCCCCACAGGACGTAGAAACGGGGGCTAGCTGCCGATGGGAGATGCATCGACGCAGGCGCGAGATGGCGCCGCACTGGGCCAGGCGCTGCAGGAGGAACTGCGCCGCATCATGGTTCTGCCGGATGCGGTCGTCGAGGCGATTCTCGTCGCCCTCTTCGCGCGCGGCCACGTTCTCATCGAGGGTATCCCGGGGACCGGCAAGACGCTGCTCGCCCGCACGCTGGCGCGCGTGACCGGGCTCGACTTCAACCGTATCCAGTTCACCAACGACCTCATGCCGGGCGACATCACCGGCAGCTCGGTCTGGCGGTCGGGGCGCGGTGAGTTCGAGTTCGTGCCCGGCCCGATCTTCACCGACATCGTGCTGGCGGACGAGATCAACCGCACCAGCCCGCGCACGCTCTCCTGCCTGCTCGAGGCGATGGAAAGCGGCACGATCTCCGCCGACGGCGAGACCCACACGCTGTCCGACTCCTTCTTCGTGCTCGCCACGCGCAACCCGATCGAGTTCCACGGCACCTATCCGCTGCCCGAGGCGGCGCTCGACCGTTTCCTCGTGCGCGTGCACGTCGACTACCCCGACGCGCAGAGCGAACTCGGCCTCTACCTCGGCGTCGATCCGCAGCAGCGTCTCGACGAGGTCGCGCCGGTGCTCGCGCGCGAAAAGCTCTTCGAGGTGTTCGCCGGCGTCGGCGACGTCGAGGTGAGCCGCCCCGTCGCGGCGTACGCCTACGACGTCGTGCGCGCCACGCGCGAACACGAAGGCGTCGCGCTCGGCGTGAGCCCGCGCGCCGCCATGGCGTGGATTCGCGCGGCGCGCGCCCGGGCGCTTCTGCAGGGCCGCTCCTACGTGCTCCCCGACGACCTCAAGGCGCTCGCCGTCCCGGTGCTCGCGCATCGCATCTTCCTGCGCGGCAGCGGGGACGCCTCCGAGCTCGTGACGGCCACGCTCGAGCAGACGCCCGTATCGCTGTGAAGCTCCGCCCGACCGGCCTCGGCATCAAGGCGCTGCTCTTCCAGGCCGTGGTCGTGTTCGTGCACTACGCCGCCGCGTACTCCAACCTCTACTTCCTGCTGCTCTGCTTCTCGACCTCGCTCGGCATCTGCGCCCTGGTCTGGTCGGTGCGCAACCTCTGGGGCGTCGAGGCCGCGCTGGCGCCGTGCGCGCCGGTGCCCGCCGGGCAGCCGCCGCAATTGCGCCTCGCCTCGCAGGGGCGCGCCCGCGACGCCCGCGTCCGGCTGACGCTGGAAGACGGCGAGCGGATCGAGGCGCCGCTGCCCGCGTTGCCGCGCGGCTTCTATCGCGTCGCCAAGGCGGAGCTCGTCTCGAGCTGGCCGCTCGGCTTCTTCGAGGCGTCGCGCACCTTGCCCGACCTCGATCCGATCGTCGTCTACCCCGCGCCGCTCTCCCCGCAGGAGGGTGCCGCCGGTGGGGCGGCCGGCGACGACGGCGCTCCCCAGGGTGAACTCGGGCTGCTGCAGCCTTCCGCGCTGCGCGAGTATCGCGCCGGCGACTCGATGCGCTGCGTGCACTGGCGGGCGACGGCGCGGCGCGGCGCACCCGTCGTCGCGGAGTGGGAGGCGGGCTGCGGCGAGGGCTACGAGTTCCTGCTCGACCTGCGCGCCGAGGAGGAGCCGTTCGAGCACGCGCTGCGCCGCATCGCCGGCTTCGCCGACGCGGCCCGCGAGGAGAAGCTGCCGCTCACGCTGCACACCCAGGATCTCGTCGAGACCTTCGGCCCCGGCCACCGCCCGTGGGCGGAGCTCTGGACCTACCTGGCGCGCGTGCAGCGCATGACGACGCGCTCCATCGCGCCGCCCGCCGTCGGCACGCACGTCGTGAGGCTGCCGTCATGAACCCGTGGCTGCGCTTCTCGCTGGTGGGGCTCGTCTTCACCAACCTCTGCTTCGCGTGGACCACCGAGGCGGCGAGCTGGTCGTGGCTCGGTCCGTTCATGCTGCTCACGCTCGCGTCGCCCTGGCTGGCCGGCTGGGCGGAGTTCCTCTGGTACCGCGCGGCGTGGAACGCGGCCGTACTCGGCGGCTTCGCGCTGCTCGTGCACCACATCACGACCGCGGGCGTCGCCTACCTGCTGGAGGACGGGCTGCTGCTCGCCACGCTGGCGCAGGTGCACCTGCTGAACAACATCGGGCGCATGCAGAAGCCCGACCTGCTGTTCTTCAACTCGTTCCTGATCGCCATCGTCACCTCGTTCCTGAGCGTCGACGTCGGCTACTCGATCGTCTTCCTGGTCTACGCGCCCTGCCTGCTGCTGGCGCTGCAGATGCACGCGCAGCGCGGCCAGTCGTCGCGTGTCGCGCTCCAGGGCTTCGGGCCGCGCGTCGCCGCGGTGATCGGTCTCACGCTCGCGATCTTCTTCCTCATGCCGCGCGACTTCCAGCGCCGCGGGTACTTCGCCGAGACGATGCGGCTCAACAACCCCGGGTTGGCCGAGGTCGATTTCAGCGATCGCGTGAACCTGCAGGAACTCAACGGCGCGACGGCGAGCAACCGCGTGGTCATGCGCGTGCACCTGCGCCGCGGTCGCGCCGAGCAGGTCCCGCAGCACTGGCGCGGTGCCACGCTCGACCGGTTCGACGGCAGCGCCTGGAGCCCCGGCCCCGAGGGGCGCGTGCTGGTCCGCAGCCAGTGGAAGCGCTCGCGCCGCGCCGGCGTCTGGGTGCGACCCGGCGAGTCGGACCCCGCCTGGGTCGAGGTGGTGCGGCTCGGCGACACGCGTCGCCGTTTCCCGATGCCGCTTTCGGCGCAGGCGGTCCACGTCGTCGATCCGCAGGAGCGCATGACCGTGCGCGCCGCGCGCGACCTCACCTTCCGATCCGCCACCGAAGCGCCCACGCGCTGCGAGATCGCCGTCCAGCCGGAACGCGTGGACCTCGACGCGCTCGGCGGCCGCGCGCAGGGCGACATCAATACCCACGTCGCGCTGGATCGCCGTGTCGTGCCGTCGTCCGCGCGCACGCTCGCCGCCACGCTCCGCGCGCAGGCGCCCGACCTCGAGTCCTACGTCCAGCGCGTCGCGCACCACCTGCGCACGCAGCACGTCTACCTGCCGCCGGGCGCCGAGGACGGCGCCAGCTCGCTCGACGAGTTCCTGAGCGGGCGCAAGGGCGGGCACTGCGAGTACTTCGCCAGTGCGATGGTCGTGCTGCTGCGCATGCAGTTCGTGCCCTGCCGTCTCGTGACCGGCTACCGCTCCGACGAGTGGACGCCGGACGGCAAGACGATGCTGCTGCGCGCGCGGCACGCGCACGCCTGGGTCGAGGTCTACGACGCCAAGCGCGGCTGGACCACGATCGATCCCACGCCCGCGTCCGACAGCCCGGAGGCGGTCGCGCGGCTCAACGCGTGGATGCGGCTGCGCTACTGGATGGCCGGCCTGTGGGAGAAGGTGACCGGCTTCGACCGCGGCGCGCGCGCGGCGCTGACCGCGTGGCTGACGCGGCCGGCGACGCGCGCCGGCCTCGCCGGCCTCGCCGTGGCGCTGATCGCCTTCCGCCGCTGGCGCCGCCGCCGTCCGCGGGTCGCGGCCGCCGTGCGCCGCTACGAGCGTACGCTCGCCCGTTTCGACGTGACCCTGCGCGAGGGCGAGACGCCGCGCGAACTGTTGGGGCGCGTCGAGCTCGAGCCGGCGCAGCACGCGGAGCTCGAGGAGGTCACCGAAGCGCACGAAGAGGCGCGCTACGCGACCAGCCCGATGAGCGTCGAGCCCGCCTTGACCTCGAGCGGCTGATCGAGCGTCGCCAGCGTCAGCTTGCCGTCGCCGTCGATGGCGGCGAACGGAACCGCGTCCTCGCCGTGCTCCTCGCGCCACGCCTGCACGTTGAACTGGGCGGTCAGCCGCGTCACGCGGAAGCGGGCGCCCTCGTTGAACCGCTGCGTGATCTCGAGGTAGCGCATGCCGAACAGCTCGCGGCCGCCGTGGACGTCGGCCTCGGTCGGGAGCTGGTAGATCTCGGCGCGGCCGAAGGTGTGCTGGTAGTGGCGCGCCGAGAGCGTGTTGACCTCGTCGTTCGGCGTGAGCGCCGCGAGCCGGCCGAGGCCGGAGAGGTCGACGCGCTCGTCGCTGCTGTCGGCCAGCAGGGACCCCTGGAAGGTGCGCAGTTTGGCCATGCGCGCGGCGCGGATGTTGGACGGGTTGGTGTCGACCATCAGCACCTGGATGCCGCCGTTCTGCAGCGCCTCGCCGAGCGCGCGGCCCCACGGGTGCGCGCCGAGCAGCAGCACGCCCTGCGGCTTCGCCTTGGCGAGGCCGAGACGGTAGGCGACCGGGCCGCCGAGCAGGCCGTAGGTCGCGACGGTGCCGAGGATGACGAAAAAGACCAGCGGCACCAGCTCGCGACCGCCCGGGACGCCCGCGGCCTCGAGGCGCAGCGCGAAGACCGACGCCACCGCGGCGGCGACGATGCCGCGCGGTGCCATCGCCATCAGGAAGAGGCGTTCGTTGCGTTCGAGCGCCGAGCCGCGCACGCAGACCCACACGGACAGGGGTCGCACGACGAGTATGAGCGCGATCAGGAACGCCACGCCGCCCCAGCCGACGTTGGCGAGGTCCTCGAATTCCAGACGCGCCGACATGAGGATGAACAGCGCCGCGATGAGCAGCACCTGCACGTTCTCCTTGAACTCGACGATGTGCGAGATGTCGACGCGCTCCTGGTTGGCCAGGTAGACGCCGAGCAGCGTGACGGAGAGCAGGCCCGCCTCATGCTGCGCGGCGTTGCCGGCGGTGAACGCAAGCAGCGCGAAGGCGAGCGAGACGGCGTTGTGCAGGTGGTCGGGAATCCAGTAGCGGGCGAGGAGCTGCGTCAGCGCCCAGCCGAGCACGATGCCGACGCCGCCGCCCAGCACGATCGTCTTGAAGAGCGCGCTGAGCGCGCTGAAGTTGCCGCCGGTCGCACGCGCGACGAAGAATTCGAGCACCAGGACGGCGAGCACCGCGCCGACCGGGTCGATCAGGATGCCTTCCCAGCGCAGGATCGGACCGACCGGACCGGTGGGACGGATCTGCCGCAGCAGCGGCGCGATGACCGTGGGACCGGTGACGACCAGGATCGCGCCGACGAGAATCGCCGCGGGCCAGGTCATGCCGCAGAACAGCTTCGCGAACAGGGCGGCGAGCACCCAGGTGACGAGCGCGCCCTGCGTCACGAGGCGGCCCACGACCTGCTTGCGTCCCTCGATGTCGCGCAACCGGAGCGTGAGACCGCCCTCGAAGAGCAGGATGGCCACGGAGAGCGAGACGATCGGCAGCAGCAGGTCGCCGAACTTCTCGTCGGGACGAATGAGGTCGAGCAGCTCGGGGCCGGCCAGGAAGCCCGCGCCCATGAGCAGCAGGATGGACGGCAGGCGCAGTCGCCACGCGAGCCACTGCGCCCCGATGCCGATGATCGCGACGAGCGCGAGTCCGGTGATCAGACCTTCTTTCACGATATGTCGCGGGAGGCTTCGTCCAGCACGTCCTCGTGGACGAAGAGTGCGGCTCCCGACCGCACGGCGAGCGCGATGGCGTCGGAGGTGCGCGCGTCGACGTCGACCTCGCGTCCGTCCACCCCGATCAGGACCAGGTTTCCGTGGAATGTCGCATCCCGCAGCGCCGTGATCTCCACTCGCAGGATCTTGGCGTCGAGCGCCTGCAGCACGTTGAACAGCAGCTCGTGCGTCATCGGCCGCGGCGTCTCGATCTCCTTGACGAAGCGATCGATGGCCAGCGCCTCGGGCACGCCGATCACGATGGGGAACTCGCGCCCACCACCTTTTTCGCGGACCCAGATCTGCTGCTGGTCCATCGCGTCGTTGATGATGATGCGGGCCAGCTCGGCTTCGCACATCCGATCCATGCGGAAAGGGTAACAGTTGGCAATAATGCCTGTATGCCCACGCTGCGGGTCGTACAGGGACGGAGCACCAGTGAGGAGTTCCGCTTCGAGGAGAGCGTCACCATCGGTCGCGCGACCGATGCGGACGTGCGTGTCTTCGATGAGGCAGCCAGTCGACGACACGCGATCGTGCAGCGCGACGGGACGGACTGGGTCGCGGTCGACAACCGGTCGGTCAACGGTCTGTACGTGAACGGGCGGCGGGTCGAACGACATGTGCTGAAGAGCGGCGATGAGATCGCCGTACGGAACCTCACGCTACTCTTCCTCGACGACGGAGCGACGGACCGGCCCACCGTGGTCTCGGACCGCGCCCTCCAGATCGAGTCGCGCCTCGAGCCCTCGGCGGCGGCGGTGCGCGGGCGCGAGGAGGAGCTGCTCGGCCGTCTCGCCGCGCTCTACCGGTTCCACGGCATCCTCACGGAGCCCCGCCGGCGGCTGCGCGCGCTCATCCCGGCGCAGCTCGAGGAGATCTTCGCGCCGGCGCGGGCCGCGGTGGTGCTGCCCGAAGGCGATCACGGCCGCTACTCGCGCTCGGTGGTCGAACACGTGCGGCAGCAGCAGGAGGCGATTCTGGTGCGCGAGCCGGAGGCGCAGCTGCCGCAGTCGGCGTCGATCGTCGCCGAGCGCATCCTGAGCGCGATGGCGGCGCCGCTGGGCGACGTCGGGGCGCTCTACGTGGATCGCGTCGAGGGCGAGGCGTTCACGCCGGAGGATCTGGAGATGCTCGGCTCGCTCGCCCAGGCGGCGTTACCCGCGCTGCGCGGGGTGCGCGCCGGGCCGGCGGCGCCGTCGCGGGCTGCCGGCATGATCGGTGAGTCGGCGCCGATGCGTTCCCTGCAGGCCGAGATCGCGCGCGTGGCGCCGAGCGATGCGACCGTGCTGGTCACCGGCGAGACGGGAACGGGCAAGGAGCTGGTGGCGGCCGCGCTGCACCAGCAGAGCGCGCGCGCGCCGGGCCCGTTCGTGGCGGTCAACTGTGCGGCGTTCGTCGAGACGCTGCTCGAGGCGGAGCTGTTCGGCCACGAGAAGGGCGCCTTCACCGGCGCCGATCGCGCCCGCGCCGGCCGGTTCGAGCAGGCGCACAAGGGCACGATCTTCCTCGACGAGGTGGGGGAGCTGGCGCCCGGCCTGCAGGCGAAGCTGCTGCGCGTGCTGGAGACGCGCGAGTTCCATCGCGTGGGCGCCACCAAGCCGACGCGGGTCGACGTGCGCATCGTGGCCGCGACCAACCGCAACCTGCGCGACGGCGAATTCCGCGAGGACCTCTACTACCGGCTCGGCGTCGTCACGCTGGAGTGTCCGCCGCTGCGGGCGCGGGGCGACGACATCGCGCGGCTGGCGGAGCACTTCCTCGGCGACAAGCGCTTCACGGACGGGGCGATGGCCAAGCTGCGCGCCTACCCGTGGCCCGGCAACGTGCGGGAGCTGCGCAACGTCTGCGAGCGCTGCGCGGTGATGGCGGACGGCGACGAGGTCGACGTCGAGGCGCTGCCGATCGAGGTGCGGCTGGGCCGCCAGGAGACGCAGGGCGGCGAGGTCCGGACGCTCAAGGAGATGGAGCAGGAGATGGTGGCGCGCGCGCTCGAAGCCACCGGCGGCAACCGCACCAAGGCGGCCGCGCTTCTGGGCATCACCTACCCGACCCTGAAAAAGAAGATCGACGCGTTCGGTTTATGACTCCGCCCGGTTCCTTGTGCCGAGGTGCCGGGACGGCGGTGTCCGATAAGGGGCCGACGTTTCCGCCGGCCGGGGTTGCCCGCGGCCAGAGGCCCCGCAGGGCCCTCACTCCATACCAATCGCCGCGGGGCGATGGCCACATGATGCACGGGAACTTCTACCGGGCAAACAGTTCCTAGGGCGTTTTCCCTATTTTTTGTGTGCGGGCGGGACGCAACGATCTTCCGTCCGGGCATGAAAGGTTCTTTCGTATCCGCCGTGC
>JBCDBY010000077.1:0-15949 GCA_039182715.1 Planctomycetota bacterium | reverse complement strand
GCGCGTCGACAGCCGCCGTAGCGAGCCGCACTGTTTGAGCACCGCGGCGATCCGCCCGCCTCCCCCCGGGGCCGCCGGCTTTCGGCCCGCCGGCTTTCGGCCCGGCGGCTGTCGGCCCGACGGCGGTTGGCCCGGGGGCGGCGCCCGCTCGAGGACGAGGTCGATCAGTTGCGCATCCGAGAGTCGATGCGGCGGGCAAGCGTCGTCGTGTCGCACGTATACAAGTCGCGCGAACCCGCCCGAGGTCACAGGAATTTTTTTCGCGCGCGTCGCAAGCCACGTGGAACACGGGAGTTGCGGCGATACGCGCCATGCGGATCCGTGACCGCCACGCGTCGGTATGGGTAGCCATGCATCAACTTCCCCGCCGCCTCCTCCTTCTTCCTCTTCTCCTTCTGCTTGCACCCGCTTCCGCCTGCGCCGACTTCGTGCGCATCACCGAGGTCGTCACGGATCCGCAGTCCGACCACGGCGAGTCGTCGGGCGGCAACGGAATCGTGTTCGACAGCGTGCCGGGCACCGGGTCGGTGGGGTCGACCGACGAGTACGTCGAGTTGTTCAACCACAGCGGGACGCTCCTCGATCTCACCGGCTGGGTGCTCTGGTTCCGGGATACGACGCCGAGTTCCTATACGTTCGGCACGTCGACGAGCGGGTCGCTTCGCTTCAGCGAGGGCGGCTCCATCACCAGCTTCGCGGCCGGCGAGTTCCTCGTGCTCGGCAATCCGCCCGGCGCGCTCAACAACCGGATCGATATCGATCTGCGCAACGACGTCGACGACCTGATCGACACCTGGTCCATTCCGGACGGCAACGCGACCGGACTGCTCGACGAAGCGGTCGCCCGACCGTTGCGCGGCTCCGGTCCGATTCGCGCGGCGGCGACCCCCGGGGCGGACACGGCCGCGCCGGTGCCTGAGCCGGGAACCCTCGCGCTGTTCGGCGTCAGCGCCGCGGGATGGTGGCTTTCCAGGCGTCGAAGAGCTCGGCGCGCGTCCGCCCGAACGCGGCTCGAATCGCCTCTCCCTCCGACTTGCCGTCCCGCAGTTGGCCGAGGAACGCCTGCATGCCCCGATCGCCCTGGAGCTGTTGAAGCGCATGCGTGAACGCCAGCGCCAACTCGTAGTAGCGGGCGACGCGGCGCGCATCGCGCTCGCGCAGGATCGAACGGTCCAACTCGGTCACGGCGGGCGCGGAGCGACGCGCGAAATTGCGTGTCGCCTGCGCTCCGTCACGCCCCTCGGCCAGTTGGGCGAGCCCTTCATGCAGCCAGACCGGTGTTCGCGGCGCGAGGTCGCGCAGAATGTGGTGCGCAAGCTCGTGACGCAGCGTGCGCTCGATCGAGGCGGCGGTCGTCGAGGTGCGGACGGTCAGCCGGATCGTCCCGTCGGACACACCGGCCACCCAGGCGTGGAGATTCGTCGCCTCCCGGAAGTCGTCGGGCGGATAGAGCGTGACCACGATCCGGTCGGTCGGGTAGTGATCGAATCGTCCGCACAGCTCCGTCCAGGCGCGCTCGCACTGCGAGAGGATCGTCTGCGCCCGCTGCAGCGGGATGGTCGGGGCATGACGGACGATGAAGACCGATCCCTCGAGCGAGTGATACAAGCGCTCGACACGCAGTTCCCGCTCCATGGTGGCCTGGCGCGCTTTGATGCGGTCATCACCCGGCCGGAGGCGCTTGGCATGCTCGAGGCGGCGGTTGCCCTCCTCGAGACGGCGCTCCTGGTAGTCGATGCCCGCGAGCTGGACGAGCGCCACGAGATGGTCGGGATCGAGCTCGAGCACGGCGGCGAGCTCGTCGCGCGCATCCAGGCGGCCCACTTCGCTGCCCAGCTGAATCCACGCCTCGGCCAGCATCACGCGATAGCGAATGCGCTCGGGATGAAGCTCGCGCGCCTCACGGAGGAGCGTGGCCGCCTCCTCGGGTCGACGGGAGTCGAGCTGGCGCCGTGCCTGCAGCGCCAGCGCGGCCGCCAGGTTGCGTGCCACGGTCTGGTCGGCGGGCAGGGTCCGTCGCGCCTCGCGAAACGCATCGACCGCCGGCCCGAGACGTGCCGGACGGGCGCCAAGATGCGCAAGGCCCCGCTCGTTGGCGACGACGGCGGCCCGCGGCGGCTCCGCGCGCGCCGTAGTCGCCCACGGGACGCACCCGAGCAGGGCCAGCAGGATTCGTCGACGCATCACACCCATTGCAACATGGATTCGTCGGCTGGGTTCCGGAGGCTTCATCCGGGGTCGCTCAGGGGTCCATCAGGGGCCCCTCAGGGGCCCCTCAGGGGTGCATCCGGGCCTCACCCGGGACGAATCCACGCATCCGGACCTCGATTTCCGGCTTGTCCCATCCCCGCGAGACCGCCGCGGGGGCCGAACGGCTCTCTAGCGGGGTTCGGTGATGCGGATTTCGACGCGCCGGTTGCGGTAGCGGTTGCGATCGCTGTCGTTGGGCACGCGCGGCCGGTGCGGCCCGTAGCCGACCACGGCGAGCCGTGATCCCTCGAGCTTGGCGTCGTTGGCGAGGTAGTCCCAGACCGCAAGCGCGCGCGCGACCGACAGCTCGATGTTGCCCTTCGGGTAGCGCGCCTGCGTTTCCGGCTTGGAGATCGCGGTGTTGTCCGTGTGCCCCTCGACGAGCACCATCGTGGTCCCCCCGCGCAGGGCGTCCGCCACGCGTCCGAGCGCTTGGCGTCCGTCGTCCGACAGGTCGGCGGAGGCGGCTCCGAAAAGCACCTTCTCGCGCAGCACGAACCGATAGCCGTCCGCGGTCTGCTCGACCTCGACATCGCTGTCGCTCTTGAAGCGCTCGAGCATCACCGCGACCTGCTGCGTCAGATCGGAGCGGGCCGGGGCCGGCTCCGCCTCGTCGACGGTCTCAGTCGGCTCGTCGGCTCCGCCCGCAGGGTTGGACGCCGTCCTCGTCGGGCCGCCCGTTTTTTCGAGGGCGTCCATGCGTCGCTCCAGCTCGTTGCGCTGCTGGGTCAAGTCGTCGATGCGCTTCTCCTGGGAGCGGATCACGCCGTGCAGGTGCAGGTTCTCGTTCTCCGTCGAGGAGTTCGGGCGGCCGGTCTCGCAGGCCGCGAGCAGGACGAGCAGGCTAAAAGGAGAGAGGATGCGCCCCGACATGGACGAGATCATACCGTTGGCGGCACGCATGTTCGGACGTCCGACGCCGGCTCCGCACGACCGGCCACGCTCTCCGTCGGGACACGAAAAAACACGGGCCGGACATGCGTCGTCCGGCCCGTGTCGGGATTCGAATGAACTCCAGGCGAAGTGCGGAGGCTAGTTGCCGCCGCCCGCGCCGACCACGTTCGTGTGGGCCGCCCGGATCTCCTGCATCTGCGCGTTGGCCGCGTCCTGCACCTTCTTGTCGGCGCCGAGGTTGACGTAGACGACGTCGCTGATGCTCTTCATCGTCGCGTCCTTGCCGAGGACCTCACCCTCCTTGGAGGTCTTCCAGACCATGGCCACGCCAAGGAAGATCACGATCGAGCTGAGCACGAGGGCGAAGGTCATGCCGGGGTTGCCCGGAATCGCGTCCGCCGTGGCGCGCTGGGTGCGCGCACCGCGCGAAGCCTGGACCTGACGGCCGCCGCCTCGCGGAGCCGGCGAGTCGAGCTCCTCGATCTCTTCTTCCTCGACCTCTTCGGTGAGATCGGCGCTGAGGTCGATCGGCTCGGTCGTCATGCCGACCTCGTCGCCCGCGTCCTCGATGAAGGTGTCCTGGCTCGAGATTTCCTCGGTCGCCATGCCGGACTGGTCCTCGAGGTTGATCTTGTCGCCGCCGTCCGAGCTCTCGAACACGAGGTCGTCGGTGAGCGTCTCGCCCGACTCCTCGAACGCGGGAGCTTCGTCTTCCAGCGTGATCTCGCTCAGTACGGTCTCGGAGGTTTCCGAGCCGCCGCCGGACGTCCCGATCTTGTCGATCTCCGAGCGCTTGAACTTCATCACGTCGCCTTCGCGGAAGGCGGAAATCTCACCCTCCGAAACGAGACGCTTGAGCTTGTTCTCGTCGATCTTCAGCTGCCGGACGACCTCGTCGAAGGTGTAGAACTCACCGCTCTTTGCCATCTGCCAACTCGCCTTCTCTTTTTGCTGTTGCGATTGCCCTACCGATTCTTCGCGGCTTTGGCCGCGTCTCGGGCAATCTGCTTGTCGTACTGGGTCCTGAGTTCATCACGGGTGAATTCGGACTCGTCCTGGTAACCGTGAATCCTCAGGTCGTAATCGATCTTGCGGGCCGCCAGGAACCGGAGTCCCTTGTTGCGGTTGAACTTGTAAACGGCGACCTGCTCCTTCTTGGAATCGATCAGGAACAAAACCGACTCGCCGGAGCCCACCGGACTGGTGACCGAGACGAAACGGTTGTTGCTGTTCGAATCCGACGCCGTCGGGCCCGTGGTCGTCACCCGCGACTTAAGCGGGGCGAGCGGGTCCTGCGTGATCGTGACGCCCGGGCCGTTCTGTGCCGCGGGGCCATTCGGGTTGTTGACCGGGAGACCACCCGCGTTGTCCTGCGCGGACGCCGTCGGGAGGATTTCCTCGCCGGTTCGGCCCACGAGCACACCGGCCGCAAAGAGCAGAGCGGCCGCCAGCGCGGCAATCACGAAGTCACGTCGATCTCGCATGGGTATGCCTCCGGTCCTCCTGCGGTGCCCACCGCTCTTCCGGAGAACGCGTATTGGAGCAATTTCGATGTTCGCCCGCAACCCCCCAGTAGAGCGCGGAACTCCGCCGATCATGGGGGATTCCGGTCATCGGGGGGTCATTTGTCGATCCCACGGGGCAGTCGCAGCCGTACGAGTGTCCCGGATCCGGGCGTGCTTTCGAGCTGAAGCTGCCCTCCGTGGTCGATCACGATGTACTGGACGATGCCCAGCCCGAGCCCGGTGCCCTCCCCCTCCGGCTTGGTGGAGAAGAAGAGATCCACGGCCCGCTGCAGGGTTTCCTGATCCATCCCGACGCCGTCGTCCTCGACCTCGATGTGCACCTCGTCCCCGGTCGTCAGGGCGCGCACCTCGACCCGGCCCGGCCGCCCGGGCGGAATCGCGTCCACGGCGTTGAGCACCAGATTGAGGACCGCCTGGGTGAGCTCCTGCGCGTCTCCCACGACGCCCTCCAGCGGCTCACGCAGCGTCAGGTCGAGCGCGACGTTTTTCTCTTCGGCGCGGTGCGTCGCCAGCGCATGCGCCCGCCGGCAGGTTTCGGCCACGTCGACCGGCGCCGGCTCGCGCTCGTGCGGGGTGAAGTGCAGCATGCGCTCGACCAGCGTGCGAATGCGATCGACCCCGTCCTGCACCAGCTCGAAGTACTGTTCCCGCCGTTCGGGCGAGAGGTCCCCATCCCGCAGCTTGCGCACGGCGTTGAGGATGCCGCCCAGCGGGTTGTTGATCTCGTGCGCGAAACCCGCGGCCAGCGTGCCGGTCGCCGCCAGTCGCTGCGCCACCACGAGCCGCCGCTCGGTCGCACTCACCCGCTCCAGCGTCTCCATCACGCGGTCTTCGAGGTGCCCCTGGTACTCGTGCACTTCGCTGGCCATGCGGTTGAAGTTGTCGATCAGGCGCGCCATCTCGCCGCCGCCGCGCGGGACCGGCACCGGAGGCGGAGGCTGACCGGCGGCCACCGCCTCGCTGGCACTCTCCAGCCGTTCGAGCGGCCGCAGCACGAGCGCGCGCAGAATCAGGTAGGTGGCCCCGATCAGCAGCACCGTGCCGAGCGCGAGCACCAGGTAGGTCCGACGCACCAACGCGCCCGACTCCCAGCGCGCCCGCTCGTTGAACGCGACGTAGACGCCTTCGGCCCCGCCGCTCGGCGCCACCTCGACGTGCATCAGTCCCTCTTCGTCGAGCGCGTATCCGGCCAGCCGCGCCTCGAGACGACGCTCGAGTTCGGCGACGATCTCCTCCTCGCGCGGGTGTGCGCCGACGACTTCCTTCTCCGCCCCGGTCCGCGAGATGAGCAACGCGTAGGAGAGGAACCGGGCGTCGAACTTGTCCGGCTTGCCGTTGCGCAGCATGTCGCGCGCCACGTTGAGCGCCTCGTTGATCGCCACCGGCGGCACCGGCGCGCCCTCCGGACCGCTCCGCATCGCCGCCTGCACGACGAGCATCAGCACCCCGACGTTGATGGCGGCGACCAGGAGGAGGATGCGCAGGCGAAGCGACACGAGACCACTGTAGAAGAAGCGGGCGCCCCAAATGCAACGCACGCCGGACGCGAGGCGCCCGGCGTGCGGAAGCAGCGAGAACTAACGCGCGGGTTTACCCCGCGTGACTAACCCTGCGTAACTAACCCTGCGTAAGCTGGTCGATGATCTTGAGAAGGGGCAGGAACAGCGCGAGCACGATCGCGAAGACCGCGCCGCCCATGGCCACGATCAGGAGCGGCTCGAGCAGCGAAGTCAGGCCGGCCACGGCCACGTCGACCTCGTCGTCGTAGTTGTCCGCCACCTTGATCAGCATCTTGTCCAGTTCACCCGTCTTCTCGCCGACGTCGATCATGTTGATGACGAGGTCGTCGAAGATGCGGATCTTCTGGTTGCCGAGCGGCTCGGCGATCGACTCACCCTCGCGGATGGCGTCGTGCACCTCGGAGATGACCCGCTCCATGACCGCGTTGCCCGCGGCGCCACGCACGATGTCGAGCGCCTCGAGAATGGGCACACCGGAGCTGATCAGGGTGCCGAAGGTCCGCGTGAAGCGTGCCACCAGCACCTTGCGGTACAGATTGCCGATGATCGGCGAGCGCAGCTTCACCGAGTCGAGGAAGTAGCGGCCGCCTTCCGTCATCCCGATCAGCTTCGGGATTCCCCAGAAGGCGAGGATCACGCCGAGAATGAAGGCCCACCACCACGCGACGAGCCACTTCGACAGATCCATCATGAACTGCGTGATGGCCGGCAGGCCCTCCTCGCCGCCCGGCAGGCCCTTGAAGACCTCCTCGAACTTGGGGACCACGTTGGTCATGATGAACAGCAGGATCAGGACGATCACGATGAGGACGGCGACCGGATAGATCGCCGCGCCCTTCACCTGGCGCTTGAGCTTCTCGCTCTTCTCCATGAAGGAGGCGAGACGCGCGAGGATGACGTCCAACACACCGCCCGCCTCGCCGGCACGCACCATGTTGACGTAGAGCGTGTCGAACGCGCGCGGGTGCTTGGCCAATGCCTCGGAGAGACTCGAGCCCGACTCGACGTCGTCCGTGACCCCGATCAGGCAGCTCTTGAAGTAGCCCTTCGGGAGCTGCCCCTCGAGGATCTTGAGGCACGAGACGATGGGCAAACCCGCGTCCTGCAGCGTGCTGAGCTGTGTCGTGAACTGCGTCAGCTGCTTGTCGGAGACTCCGCCGAAACCGCCGGAGCCCTTGGTCGCCGTCGCCGTCGTGACTGCCGCGCCCTTCTTGCTCGCCATCCAATATCCTTTCACTGCCTGGGCCGCGGGCCGCCCCACCTGGGGTCCGTCCCGAAGCCATGCGGCCACCCCCACCGCCCCTTGGGGGTTTTCAGGCCCACAAGATTCCAAAAGAGCCGGGGAAAAACAACCGGCTTCCCGAGCGGGTTTCCTGCCGGTTCGTGCGGGGCTAGATGCTCAGCATCGTCTCCCGGAGGATCTCCTCGACCGTGCTCGACCCGTCGAAAATCGACATCAGGCCGCTCTCGCGGAGGGTCCGCATCCCTTCCTGGCGCGCCGTGGTGCGCACGTCGGAGCTCGAGGCCTTGTTCATGATCAGCTCCCGGACGGTCTCCGTGATGATCATGATCTCGAAAATCGCGGTCCGGCCGCGGTAGCCGGTGCCATTGCAGTTCTTGCAGCCCTTGCCGTAGGCGAACTTGCGGTCGCCGACCTGCTGCTTGTCCAGCTGCAGCTCGCGCAGGACCTCCACGCCGGGCTCGTACCACTCCTTGCACTCGGGGCAGATCCGGCGCACCAGACGCTGCGCCACGACCGCCTCGAGGGTCGCCGCGATCAGGAACGGCTCCACGCCGATGTCCACCAGGCGCGTAATCGCCAGCGGCGCGTCGTTCGTGTGGAGCGTCGAGAAGACGACGTGCCCCGTGAGCGACGCCTCGACCGCGATCTGCGCGGTATCCCGGTCGCGAATCTCGCCGACGAGGATCTTGTCCGGATCCTGCCGCAGGATCGATCGCAGGCAGGCGGAGTAGGTCACTCCGATCTCCTCGTTCACCGCGACCTGCATGATCCCCTCGAGGTCGTACTCGACCGGATCCTCGGTGGTGATGATCTTGATGCCGACGTCGTTGGCGTGGTTGAGCGCCGAGTAGAGCGTCGTCGTCTTCCCCGAGCCGGTCGGCCCGGTCACCAGGATGATGCCGTGCGGCAGATCGATCAGCTGGCGGATCTTGTCCGCCTCGTCCTCGCGCAGGCCGATCTGGCCCAGATCGAGCGACACGACCGAGCGGTCCAGCACGCGCATCACGCAGGATTCGCCGAACATCGTCGGGAGCGTCGAAACGCGCAGATCGACCGGCCGGCCGCCGATCGCGAGGTCGATGCGGCCATCCTGCGGCAAGCGCGTCTCGGAAATGTCGAGACCGCTCATGACCTTCACGCGGCTGATGAGCGCGGTCGCGAGGTGCAGCGGCGGCGCGTCGAGCTCGTAGAGCACGCCGTCCACGCGGTAGCGGATCTTGAACTCGTCCTCGAACGGCTCCAGGTGGATGTCCGCCGCGCGGTCGCGGATCGCCTGGTAGAGGATGTAGTTGAGCAGCTTGCGGACCGGCGCCGCGTTGGCCATCTCCTCGACGTCCTCGAGATCGGTCACGCCGCCGCTGGAGCGCTTGCCGCCCGCCTTGCCGGTGAGGCCGTCCTGCTCGATCTCGTCGAGGATGTTCTTCATCACCTGCTCGTCGGAGCCGTACGCCTTGTCGATCGCGGCCGCCACGAGCTCGCCGTCGGCCACGACGCCGATCACGTCGCAGTTGGCGGTGAACCGGATGTCGTCGAGCGCCGACTTGTTCATCGGGTCGGCCATCGCGACCGTGAGGGTCTTGCCGTCGAAAGAGATCGGCAGGAACTGGAAGGGGCGCGCGATCGACTCGTCGACCTTGTCGATCGCATCCTTCTGCGCCTCGACGTGGTTGAGATCGACCACCTCGAGGCCGCTCTGCTTGCCGAGCGCCATCATCAGCTGCGATTCGGTGATGTGGCCCGCCTTGACGAGGATCTGGCCGATCTGACCGCCGTCCCTCTTCTGCGCGGAAAGCGCCTCCTGGACCTGCCCCTCGTGGATGAGCTTCATCTCCTTGAGGATCTGCCCCAGCATCTTCTTGCGGGAGCCGAAACGATCGACGGCCATCAGGCGCCTCCCTGGTCGAGCTTCTGGGCGACACCGCGCGGGTTCTGCGACTTGCGCATGGCGGTTTCGCGGGTGATCTTGCCCTCCCTGACCAGCTGGATCAGGTGGTCGTCGAGCAGGAACATGCCGACGTTCTTGCTCGTCTGGATCGTCGACGGAATCTTGAACGTCTCCGCCTTGCGGATGTGGTTCTCGATCGCGGGGCTCATGATCATGACCTCGAAGCCGGCGATGACGCCCGGCTTGTCGGCGCGCGCCATGAGCACCTGGCTGACGACCGCGAGGATCGACACGGACAGCTGCACGCGGATCTGCTCCTGCTGGTCCGCGGGGAACTGGTCGATGATGCGGTCCATGGTGCGCGCGGAGCCGGTCGTGTGCAGCGTGCCGAACACCAGGTGACCGGTCTCGGCGGCGGTGATCGCCGTGGAAATCGTCTCCTGGTCGCGCATTTCACCCAGCAGGATGACGTCGGGGTCCTGGCGCAGCGCGCGCCGCAGGCCCTCGGCGAAACTCGTCGTGTCGATTCCGATCTCGCGCTGGTTGACGATCGACTGCTGGTGCTCGTGGTAGTACTCGATCGGGTCCTCGATCGTGATGATGTGGCGATCGAGGTTGCGGTTGACCGCGTCGATCATCGTCGCGAGCGTGGTCGTCTTGCCCGAACCGGTGGGACCGGTGACCAGCACGAGACCGCGCGGCCGGTCGCAGAGTTCCTGCACCGCATGCGGCAGCCCGATGTCGTCGAACGTCAGGATGCGGCTCGGAATCAGGCGCGCGACGAGCGCCGCCTGTCCGCGCTGGCGGAAGATCGCCACGCGAAACCGGGCGCGGGAACCGTGCGCGTAGCCGAAGTCGGCGCTGCCCATCTCGCGGAACTCGGTCATCATCCGCTCGGGCGTGATCGACTCGACCAGCGACATGGTGTCCGCCGCGGTCAGCGGCGGGTGCTTGACGTTCTTGAGCGACCCGTGACGGCGCACGACCGGCGGCCGGCCGACGGTGATGTGGACGTCCGACGCGCCCTCCTCCACCATCAGGTCGAAGAGTTGATGCATGGTCAAGTGCACGATCAGACCTCCATCACGCTGCCGGTGACGCGCAGCACCTCATCCACGGACGTGATCCCGTCGAGGATCTTCCGCATGCCGTCCTCGCGCAGCGTCAGCATGCCGGACGCGCGCGCCTGCGAGCGCAGCTCGAGCGTCGACGCGCCCTCGAACGAGAGGTCGCGCATGCGCGCGTCCATCTCGAACATCTCGAAGATGCCCTTGCGGCCGCGGTATCCCTCGTAGCGGCACTCCTTGCAGCCGACCGCCTTGTAGACCGTCTGGTTCTTCAGCATCGACTCGGTCATGCCGAGCGCCTTCATCTTGGCCGGCTCCGGCTCCCACGGCGCCTTGCAGTTGTCGCAGAGCGAACGGAGCAGGCGCTGCGCCATGACGGCGAGCACCGCGGTCGACACCAGGAACGGCTTCACGCCCATGTCGACCAGCCGCGTCAGCGCCGACGGCGCGTCGTTGGTGTGCAGCGTGGAGAACACGAGGTGGCCCGTCAGCGCCGCCTGGATGGCGATTTCGGCCGTTTCCAGGTCGCGAATCTCACCCACCAGGATGATGTTGGGCGCCTGCCGCAGCATCGAACGCAGGATGCGCGAGAAGTCGAGCCCGATGCCGTGCCGCACCTCGCACTGGTTGATGCCCTTGATGTGGTACTCGATCGGGTTCTCGGCGGTGATGATCTTCGTGTTGGGCTGGTTGAGCTCCTTGAGCGCCGCGTAGAGCGACGTCGTCTTGCCCGACCCGGTCGGGCCCGTCACGAGGAAGATGCCGTTCGGCTTCTGGATGATCTTCTGGAAGCGCGCGTAGTCGTCCTCGTGGAAGCCGAGCTGCGGCAGCTCCACCAGCGCGACCTCCTTGTCCAGGATGCGCATCACGATCGATTCGCCGTTGGTCGCCGGCAGCGCGGAGACGCGCAGGTCGATCTCGCGGCCGATCAGCTCCACCTGGATGCGGCCGTCCTGCGGCTTGCGCTTCTCGGCGATGTCCATGCCGGCCATGATCTTGAGGCGCGAGAGGATCGCCCCCTGGATGTCCTTCGGCAGCGATTTCGCCTCGTGGCAGATGTCGTCCACGCGGAAGCGGACCCGGACGCGATCGGCCATCGGCTCGACGTGGATATCCGAGGCGCGGGCGCGCAGGCCCTCCTCGAGCATCTGGTGCACGAGCCGGATGATCGGCGCGTCCTCGTCCTCCTCCTCGTCCGCCTTCGCCATCGCGGCCGCGCCGCGCGCCGCCACCTTTTCGCCGACGCCGTAGTACTCCGCCTTCGCGTTGGTCAGCGCGCTCGGCGTGGTGAGCGCGAACTTCACCTCCGCGTTGAGCACGAACTGCAGGCCGTCCGCCTGGTAGACCTGGTTCGGGTCGCGGATCGCCACGAACACCTGCTTGCCCTGCTTCTTGACGGGCACGATGTCGTATTCCTCGGCGACGCGGGTGTCGATCAGGTCGACGACGTCCTCGCGCAGCTTCACCTTGGCGAGGTCGACGTACGGCAGCTTGTTCTGCCGGCAGAGCGCCTTGGTGACCTGCTCCTCGCTGACCATGTTGAGGTCGACGAGCGCTTCGCCCAAGCGCGTGCCGGTGCGGCGGCCATGGGTGAGGGCCTCCTCGATCTTCTCGTTCGTGACGAGGCCCATCTGGAGGAGAATCTCCCCCAGTCGTTTACGCGGCTCCACTCGTTGTTCTCCGTGCCGGTCGAAAGGGTGCGAAACCCCCTAGTATTCGGGCCTCGCCCGGCAAGTCAATGCGGGGTCGATTCGAGTAGGATTCGCGCGTGCTGCGATCGACTGCCCTGCTCCTGGTTGCCTCGTTGGCGGCATGTGCGTTGCCGCCGCGCGAAACGGACCGTTCGACCCCCAAAGGCACGTTCCGGACCTTCAAGGGCGCGCTCGCCCGGGCCGAGTACGAACGCGAGTGGGATTGCCTGTCCGACGGCCTCCGCGCGCAGCTCGGCCTCACGAGCCGTCTCGACTGGAAAAACGCGCGCGCGGTGGCCCTCACGCAGAGCCACATCGCGGTGAAGGGACTCAAGCGCGCGAAGATCACGGGACCCATGGAAACGTTGCCCGACGGGCGCGTGCGCCTGCCGATCGGCGTGGACGCGATCTTCGTGCAGCTCAAGGGGACCATCACCCTGCGGCGCGAAGTGGTCCTGCGCGCCTGGCTGCCGGGCCAGGAGGAGCCGGAGCTCGACCAGCGGCTGCCCGACCTGCAGCTCACCCTGGCACGGGACGGACTCGGGGTGGTCATGCCGCGCGACCTCATGGAGCTGCTCTTCCCGGAGAGCGGCGAGATGATGACGCGCCTTGAACGCGGGACCGAGCTATCCCGATTCGAGGCGGCGTGGATCTGGTTTCTCGACGGGTTCACCATCGGCGAGGACGATCCGTCTAGGATCCAGGCGGAGCTGGAAGAGCAGCGGGAGGGGTAGCGGATGAGTGGTTCCCACGTCTTTTTCTTCGGGGACGGATCGGCCGACGGCGACGCCACGCAGCGCGACACGCTGGGCGGCAAGGGGGCCAACCTTGCGGAAATGTCGCGACTGGGACTCCCTGTCCCGCCCGGCTTCACCATCGCCACGACCGTCTGCCCGAGGTTCTACGAGGCGGACGAGAAGGTCCCCGACGACGTCCAGCAGGAGGTCGACGCCGCGATCGCCCGGCTCGAGGCGTCGATGGGACGCCGATTCGGCGATGCCGACGCGCCGCTCTTCGTCTCGGTGCGCAGCGGCGCGGCGGTCTCGATGCCCGGCATGATGGACACCGTCCTCAACCTCGGGCTGACCGACACCACGCTCGACGGCCTCGCGCGCGGCTCCGGCAACCGCCGCTTCGCGCTCGACGCCTATCGCCGTCTCATCCAGATGTTCGGCGACGTCGTCATGGGGTGCGACCACCACCGCTTCGAGACCGCGCTGGGCGACGTGAAGGCGCGGCGCGGCGCCGTGATGGACACCGACCTCGACGAGGCGGGCCTCGAGGAGGTCCTGGAGCGATTCCGCGCGGTCTACGAGGACCACGTCGGCCGCCCCTTCCCGCAGGATCCGCGCGCGCAGCTCGCGCACGCGATCGACGCGGTCTTCCGTTCGTGGAATACGGCGCGCGCGATCAAGTACCGCGAGATCAACGACATCACCGGACTGATCGGCACCGCGGTCAACGTGCAGGCGATGGTCTTCGGCAACCTCGGCGACACGAGCGGCACCGGCGTCTGCTTCACGCGCGATCCGAGCACGGGCGAGGACGTCTTCTACGGCGAGTACCTCGTCAACGCGCAGGGCGAGGACGTCGTGGCCGGCATCCGCACCCCGGAGCCGATCGCACGTCTGCACGAGGAGATGCCGGCGGTCTACGACGAGCTGATCGCCATCAAGGACCGGCTCGAGGCGCACTACACCGACATGCAGGACCTCGAGTTCACGGTGCAGGAGGGCAAGCTCTTCATGCTGCAGACGCGCGCCGGCAAGCGCACCGCAGCGGCCGCCGTGCGCATGGCCGTGGAGATGGCGCAGAGCGGGCTCGTCGACGAGAAGACCGCCCTGCGGCGCGTCGACGCCAACCAGCTCGACCAGCTCCTGCACCCCACGTTCGACCCCGACGCGCAGCGCGAGACGCTGGCGCGCGGCCTGCCGGCGTCGCCCGGCGCCGTCACCGGGCGCATCGTCTTCGACGCGGAAACCGCCGAGGAATGGGCCGGGCGCGACGAGCCGGTCATCCTGGTGCGGCGCGAGACGTCGCCCGAGGACATCGGCGGCATGCACGCGTCCCGCGGCATTCTGACCGCGCTGGGCGGCATGACCAGCCATGCGGCGGTCGTCGCGCGCGGCATGGGCAAGTGCTGCGTCGCCGGCTGCGGCGAGGCGCGCATCGACGCGACGGACAAGTCGCTCACCTTCGGCGCGCGCACGCTCAAGGAGGGCGACTGGATCTCGCTCGACGGCGCCAGCGGCGAGGTCATGCTCGGCCAGGTCGCGACCAAGCCGCCCGAGCTGGGCTCCCACTTCCACGAGCTGATGGCGATGGCCGACCGGCACCGCACGCTCGGCGTGCGCACCAACGCCGACAACCCGCACGACGCGACCGTCGCGCGCGAATTCGGCGCCGAAGGCATCGGCCTTTGCCGCACGGAGCACATGTTCTTCGAGGATTCCCGCATCCGCGCCGTGCGGCGCATGATCCTCGCGACCGACACGGCGGAGCGCGCGCGCGCGCTGGCGGAGCTGCTGCCGGAGCAGCGCGCCGACTTCCACGGCATCTTCCGCGCGATGGACGGGCTGCCGGTCACCGTGCGGCTGCTCGATCCGCCGCTGCACGAGTTCCTGCCGCACGACCGCGCCGCACGCGAGGAGCTCGCCCGCGAGCTCGACCTGCCGCCGGATCGCGTCGTCGCGCGCTGCCGTGAGCTCGAGGAGTTCAACCCGATGCTGGGGCACCGCGGCTGCCGGTTGGCGATCAGCTATCCCGAGATCATCGAGATGCAGGGGCGCGCCATCGCGGAAGCCGCGCTCGACGCGCGCGCCGAGGGCATCGACGCGCAGCCCGAGGTGATGGTGCCGCTGGTCGGCGCCAAGGCGGAGCTCGCCTTCTGCGCCGAGCGGCTGCGCGCGGTCTTCGATCGCGTCGCGGAGGAGCGCCACGCCGAGCTGGACATTCCGATCGGCACGATGATCGAGGTGCCGCGGGCGGCGCTGACCGCCGGCGAGGTGGCGTCCGAGGCGGCGTTCTTCAGCTTCGGCACGAACGACCTGACGCAGATGACGATGGGATTCTCGCGCGACGACGCCGGCCGCTTCCTGCCGGAGTACGTCGAGAAGCAGATCCTGCCGGCCGACCCGTTCCAGTCGATCGACAAGACCGGCGTCGGGCGGCTCGTGCGCCTCGCGTGCGAGGAGGGCCGCGCGGTGCGAAGCGACCTGAAGCTCGGCATCTGCGGCGAGCACGGCGGCGATCCCGCGTCGATCCACTTCTGCTCGGAGGCGGGCCTCGACTACGTCAGCTGTTCGCCGTACCGCATCCCCATTGCGCGGCTGGCCGCGGCGCAGTCCGTATAATCCCGGGGATATGGCCGGTCACTCCAAATGGGCGAACATCAAGCACCGCAAGGCGGCGCAGGACAAGAAGCGCGGCAAGGCGTTCTCCCAGATCTCGAAGGCAATCATGGCGGCGGTCCGCAACGCCGGACCCAACCCCGCCGACAACATCCCGCTGCGGCTCCAGCTCGACAAGGCGCGCGCCGCCAACATGCCCAAGGACACCGTCGAGCGCGCGATCAAGCGCGCCACCGGCGAGGCGGGCGGCGAGCAGCTGCAGGAGCTGACCTACGAGGGCTACGGCCCGGGCGGCGTCGGCATCGTCATCCAGACCATCACCGATAACGTGAATCGAACGAACTCCGAGGTCCGTTCCACGTTGGAGAAGCGTGGTGGATCGATGGGCAAGCCCGGCAGCGTCTCCTGGAACTTCGAACAGAAGGCCGTCTACGTCGTCCCCGCCGAGGGCGTCGACGAGGAGGCGCTCATGGAGATCGGCCTCGAGGGAGGCGCCGACGACGTCGAGCAGGAGGCGGGACTC
>JBCDBY010000076.1:0-16034 GCA_039182715.1 Planctomycetota bacterium | reverse complement strand
TCTGGGTGCAGGTCGGCGAGCAGCTCTTCGTGCTCGACGGGGAGACCGGCAAGAAGCTCGCAAGCGAGAAGGTCGGCACGGTGCGCGGCGCCGCGCTCGACGACGGCGCCGCCTTCCTCCACCTCGGCAACCGCCTGGTGCAGTGGCGCCGACGCGGCAGCGGGCTCGTGCGGCGCTGGAGCACCGAGCTGAAGCCCGACGCGAGCGCGCCCTGCATCTTCCGCGGCGAGCTCTACCTGACCCAGGGCGGCCAGCTGTTCCGGCTGCGGCCCGGCAGCGACAAACCCGCCTGGTCGAAAGGCAGCAATGCCCTCGGCGCGCCCGCCCTCTACGGCAACGAGATCTACTCGATCGAGACGAGCGGCGACAAGGCGAGCCTCGTCGCCCGCGCCCGCCTCGACGGCCGCGAAGTCGCGCGCGTGCAGCTCGGCGCCGGTGCGAAGGACGGACTCGTCGCGGTCAACAACGACCTGGCGTGCGTGCGGGTCGGCGATCGCTGGGTGCTGGTGCGCCGCACGGTCGAGGACGGCAAGCTCGCGCTCTCCCGCCCGTGGGAGGTTCCCTTCACGGAAGAGCCGATGCTCTACCCGCGCAGCGCCATGGGCTTCGTGGACAAGGAGCGCACCTTCATGCTCTACCGGTACCACTCGCCGCCCAAGTCGAAGGGCGTCAAGAACAACAAGCGGCCGCTCGTCAACGCGGACGACCGCAAGGACCTGCTGCGGGGCGCGGCCATGCCGATCGCGCTGGGCGAGTGGTTCTGCCCCGGCCTCTGGTGCGGCAACCTCAACGCCAACCGCATTCTCTGGCATCTGCACGAACGGCCCGAGCGCAAGCTGCTGGAAAAAGGCGTGAGCCTGCGCCCGGTGCCGGTTGAAAACGACCGGCTGATGGTCGTATCCAGAGACAAGAAGAAGATTCTCTGCCTGCAGCCCGAGGTGATCGGCCAATGATGACGAGAAACCGGAACTCACTGACCTGCCTGCTCCTGATCACCTCGATCGCGCTCGGCGACACCGTCGTCCTGCGCGACCGCACGATCCTGGAGGGCGAGGTAACCGCAAGCGGCGAAAACCTGCAGGTGGCCGGCCGCAGCGTGCCGAACTCGGACGTGCTCCTCTGGGAGGACGACGCCGGCAAGCTCAAGAACGAGCCGGTGCTGCGCGACCAGCTGCGCGCCTATCGCGTCATCGTCGACCGCCAGCTGCGCACGCGCTGCCGCGAGCTGATCACGAAGGCGATCGAGGCCGGCGCGGGCGACACCGCGCGGGCGCTGCTGCAGCAGGGCGACCGGCTCGGACTCGAGCCGAACGAGCTCGACGCGTTCAAGGCGAAGATCGCCAAGATCGACGCCGAGAAGAAGGGCGAATTCGACCTCGGCGCGGACCAGGCGTACGCCTCGTTCGTCACCACCCGCGCCGTGGCGAACGGCGCCGTCGAGGAGTCGGAGCGCGGACTGCAGCTGCTGCGCGAGGCGCTCAACGCGGACGCGGAGAACGAGGACGGCCTCAAGGTGCTCGACAAGGTCGGCCCCTCGGGTCGCGCCGCGCGCTCCGGCAGTCGCCGCCGCCGGCGCCGCCGCCGCAGCAAGGACCAGGTCGCCAAGATGCGCGAGCGCACGCGCGTGTGGCTCAACTGGCAGGTGGACGTGCTGCCGTCGAAGTTCGGCCGCATCCGCATGCTCGACATGAGCCATCCGGAGATGGAGCGCGCCAAGCAGCTCTGGACGCAGCGAAACCCGGACACCGGCAAGTTCGAGTCGAAGCCGATCTTCGGCGTGGAGACATCCGAGATCGTCTTCATCACGCCGATGGAGCGGACCGACGTCGTGCGCCTCTGCGTGTCGATCGCGCGCTTCACCGCGCAGTCGCTGGCGAAGATGATGCAGACGGAAGCCCCCAAGCGCGGGGACAGCGATCCGCTCGTCATCTACCTTTACGCGAATCGCAAGGAGTACATCGAGCTCTCGGGCATGGGACGCGGCGTGGCGCCGAACCCGATGATCGCGATGTCGGCGGGCCACTACG
This sequence comes from Planctomycetota bacterium, assembly GCA_039182715.1. GTDB lineage: Bacteria > Planctomycetota > PLA2 > PLA2 > PLA2 > JBCDBY01. Next base: position 14,007 of record JBCDBY010000076.1, on the reverse strand, counting down.
TGCCGTCCGAGAACGTCTCGCGCTTCTTCTGGCCCGACCGGGCCGGTGCGTGGGAATCGGTCAAGGAGACCTTCGTCCACGAACTGACCCACCACTGGATCCAGGAGCGCAATCCCCGCTGGTCGCGCCCGGAGCAGCCGAAGATCGAGGACTCGGTCACGACGCCGGGCGTCTGGATCGTCGAGGGCATGGCCGTCTTCCTGCAGGAGACGCGCTTCGACCTCGATCGCGGCAAGTGGGCGCACTTCAACCCGAAGATGATGAGCTTCGACTCCGTGGACTCCATCGCGCGCGCGAAGAACTTGATGGACTGGAAGAAGCTGTTCACCATCACGAAGGTGCAGCTGAACACCGAGGTCGACGCGCAGAAGCCGATGGCGCGCTACAAGGGCCGGTGGAACCTGTTCCCGATGGGCATGAGCGAGATGCTGCTCTTCTACAAGCAGTCGGGTGCGGCGTGCTCGTACCTCTATCACGCCGAGAACGGCAAGTACCGCGACGCGCTGCTCGACTACGTGACGAACTACTACACCGGCCAGAAGGACAAGACGTCCATCCAGGCGGCGTTCGGCATGAGCGAGGAGGAGCTGGGGAAGCGGATCGAGGAGTTCAGCAAGAAGGTCGTGAACGGCTGGAGGCCGAAGTAGGTCGCGGGCGAGGAGGACTCCCTCAGCCTCGGATTGCTGGGCCGGAGTCGTTGGCCTCCGGCTGCGGTCGGGTTTAAGCGCGGAGAGCGCGGAGGATCCGCGGAGTTCGCGGAGAGCTTTCGGTGGACGGGAGTGCGACCGCGTGGCGCAGCGACGGGCGTCTGCGCGCACTCGTGAATGAAGGTGGGCAACAAGACACTCGCTGCCCCTGGCCCCTCGCTCCTGGCCCCGCCTAATCCCGCATGACCTGCCCCACCGCGGCGCCGCAGGCCACGGTGAGACAGAGACTCGTGAAGTTGCCCTGGATCATCAGCGCGCCGCGCAGGTCGCCGGCGGCGAAGAGCACGGACGGGTCGAGGCCGAGCGCGCGGAGCAGCCAGGCGGCGAAGTAGGCGACGCTGAAGCAGACGACGCCGTTGAGCGGGTCGGCGCCGCGGCGGACGAGCACGTAGCCGGCGATCGCGCCGAAGAGCGCCTCGAGCAGGAACGAGTGCCAGAAGATCGCGCGGCGCGTCACCTGCGCGGTGACCATCGTCGAGACGATGCCGATCATCGCCCCAGCGAGCACGGCGTTGCGGCGGTTGCGCTGCTGCCGCTTCCCGTCCGCGACGTCGCGGCGCGCCTGTTCGGCGAGCCACTCCTGCCGGAGCTGTTCGACCCGTTCATCCACGGGTTTCTTATCGGCCGTCCGGATGCCGATATGGAATGCATGGAGAAGGCGCTGCACGAGATCCCCGAGGACCGGATCCACGATCCGCGGGAGGAGAACGAGTTCTTCCAGGGGCTCCCGGCGCACGTACAGGAGGAGATGCGCGAGGCGTGGCGGCGGGAGGAGGGCCAGGGCTCCGAGCGCGCGGAGCGGCGGAACTACACGTACAAGGTCTTCGTCTTCGAGATGGTCGCCTGCTTCGTCTTCATTCACATCTTCGGGATCTTCCGCAGCCCCGTGATCTTCGTCTGGGCCGCCGCGTGCGGCGCGATCACCGGCGTCGTCGCCGCACGGGCGAGAGCAGGAAGCATCAGCTATCCGATCATCGCCACCGGCTGCCTGATCCTCTCCGGCAACATGAACTTCTTCGCCTGGCTCGGCATGGCCGGCACCGCCTCGCTGATGGGGCACATGCACCGGCTGAGGAGTTTCGAAGGCACCGAGGCCTGACTTCGCACGTTGGACGTTGGACGTTCGACGTACTTTCGGCTGCGATCGGAAGTCGTCCCCGGTCGCGGGGTTCCAGAACCAGGAAGCCCTCCGCCCGACTTCCTGCCGCGAACGTCCAACGTCGAACGTCGAACGTCCCACGCACCTACTTCCGGATGACGTACTCGAGGATGTCCACCACCTGCTCCGGCTCCGAGGCGACGGCAAGCGCCGAGCGGTCGACCTCCTTGAGGGCGTGCGTGAGTTCCTCGCCGTGCAGCGTGATGATCGACTTGCCGAGCGCCGACGCGTAGCCGGCGTCGAAGGCGGCGTTCCACTGGCGGTACTTGTCGCCGAATCGGACGACGACGACGTCCGCCTTCTCGATCAGGGTGCGCGTGCGGATCGCGTTGACCCCGGCGCCCTTGTTGTCCTTCCAGAAGCCCTTCTCCTCCGCGCCAAGAATCGACACGCCACAGTCGTCGCTGGCGGGATGGTCGGTCACGGGCGCGCTCAGGACGACCGGCAGATCGCGGGCGCGAATGCCCTCCGCGATGCGATCGCGCCAGTCGGTGTGGATCTCGCCGGAGAGGTAGACGTGCCACTGCATGCCCCCGGTTATACGGCCGACTGTTCGACGCACCCGGCATAATTGCCGCGTGCCCCCGGACCGCGTCACCGTCGTCGAGCAGAACCTCGAGAACTACCTCGCCACCGCGCGGCCCGCCGCGCACCTGCTGGCCTCGCACGAACCGGTGCGGCCCGGCAGCTCCCTGACCGCGGCGCAGGCGCGCGCGCTCTTCGAGGACCAGGTGCTGAGCCGCCAGCTCGACATGGCGGCGCGACGGCTCAAGGCGCGCGGCGTCGGCTACTACACGATCGCCAGCGCCGGCCACGAACAGAACGCCGTGCTCGGCACGCAGCTGCGCGTGACGGACCCCGCGCTGCTGCACTACCGCAGTGGCGGGTTCATGATGGCGCGGTCGCGCCACTTGGGGTCGGTAACGCCGACGTTCGATACGCTGCTTTCGCTGTGCGCGAGTCGCGACGACCCCATCGCGCAGGGCCGCCACAAGGTCTGGGGAAGCCGACCGCTCGGCGTGCCGCCGCAGACCAGCACGATCGCGTCCCACCTGCCCAAGGCGGTCGGGATGGCGTTCGCTCTCGGGCGCGCGCGGCGACTGGGCATCGACCACGACCACCCGCACGACGCGCTCGTCTGCTGCAGCTTCGGAGACGCGTCCGCGAACCACGCCACCGCGTTGGCCGGCATCAACGCCGCCCGCTACGCGCATCGCCGCGGCAACCCGGTGCCGGTGCTCTTCGTCTGCGAGGACAACGGCATCGGCATCTCGGTGCGCACGCCGCGCCGCTGGATCAACGACGCGTTCAGCGGCCTGCGGCACCTGCGCTACTTCGAGGCGGACGGCGAGCTGGACGAGATCTGGGAGACGACGCGTCTCGCCATCGAGACCTGCCGCGCCACCAAAGGCCCCGTCTTCCTCCACCTCCGCACGGTGCGCCTCTGGGGCCACGCGGGCTCCGACGTGGAGACGACCTACCGAGAGCTGCCGGAGATCGAGGCGGTCGAGGACCAGGACCCGCTGCTGCGCAATGCGCGCTTCCTGATCGAGCGCGGAGCGGCGACGCCGGGCGCGATCGCCACGCTCCTGCGCACCACGCGGACACGCGTCGAAGCCTGCGAGCCGGAAGCCGCCGGCCGTGGTCACCTCGCCTCCCGCGAGGGGGTCATGATCCCGCTGTCGTTCGACTTGGACCCGGACTGTCGAAGCAAGGCGAGTGAGCCGATCGAGGTGGATGCGCGCGCGGAACTCTGGCGCGGGCGACTGCCGGAGGCCGCGACCGCGCCGACCAAGCGCACGCTCGGGGCGCACATCAACGCGGCGCTGGCCGACGAGATGCTCCGCCGCCCCGAGATCGTCGTCTTCGGCGAAGACGTCGGCCGCAAGGGCGGCGTCTACTACGTGACGGCCGGGCTGCAGGAGCGATTCGGCCAGGCGCGCGTCTTCGACACGCTGCTCGACGAGACCACGATTCTCGGCGTGGCGCAGGGCGCGGCGCAGGCGGGCCTGCTGCCCATCCCGGAGATCCAGTACCTCGCCTACCTGCACAACGCGATCGACCAGCTGCGCGGCGAGGCGAGCTCGCTCTCGTTCTTCTCGGTGGGCCAGTTCACCAATCCGATGGTCGTGCGCATTGCCTCGTTTGCCTACCAGCGCGGGTTCGGCGGCCACTTCCACAACGACAACGCGATCGCCGCGCTGCGCGAGATTCCCGGCATGGTGGTCGCGACACCGTCACGCGGCGAGGACGCCGTGCGCATGCTGCGCGGATGCCTGACGATGGCGAAAGAGCACGGCCGCGTCATCGCGTTCCTCGAGCCGATTGCGCTGTACCACGAGAAGGACCTGCACGAGCCGGGCGACCAGGGCTGGCTGAGCGACTACCCGGCACAGGGCGAAGCGCTGCTACCGGGCGAGGCCGGCGTGCACGGCGAAGGCAAGCTGCTCTTCATCAGCTACGCCAACGGCGTGCGCATGTGTCGCCGCGTGGCGCGGCGCGCCGGGCTCGACGCGCGCGTCCTCGACTTGCGGTGGCTCAACCCCCTGCCGTGGGAAGCGATCGAGCGCGAGGCGAGCACCGCCGCGGCGATCGTCGTCGTCGACGAGTGCCGCGCGAGCGGCGGCGTGGCCGACGCGATCCTTGCCCGACTGGCGGAGCGCGGATACGACGGCAAGCTGCGGTCCGTGCGGAGCGCCGACACGTTCATCCCGCTCGGCCCCACCGCCCCCATGGTGCTCGTCTCCGAAGAGGAGATCGAGGCGGCCGCACGCGAGGTGACCGCATGAGCCGCATCGTGCTGATCTGCCCCGGTCGCGGCTCCTACACGAAGCAGACGCGCGGCGCGCTCGATCCGAACCACCCGCTCGTCCGGCGCGCCGACGAGCTGCGCGCCGCGCGCGGCCTGCCGTCGCTGGTCTCGCTCGACCGGGACGCGCCGTGGGACGCCGCCGTGCAGCTGCGTCCCGACCACGTCTCCCCGCTCATCTGGCTGCACAGCCTGCTCGACGCGGAGCGCGCCGCCGCCGAACACGAGATCGTCGCGGTGGCCGGCAACTCCATGGGCTGGTACACGGCGCTGACGGTCGCGGGGGCGCTCTCGTTCGACGACGGATTCCGCCTCGTCCAGGAGATGGCGCAGCTCCAGATGGAGGCGCCGGCCGGGGGCCAGGTGCTCTATCCGATTGTGGGCGAGGACTGGCGGCTCGACGACGACCGCTTCGGACAGGTCCTGTACTGCGAAGAGGAAGGCGTCTTCGTGTCGATCAAGCTCGGCGGGTTCGCCGTCATCGCCGGCACCGACGAGGCACTCGACGACTTCCATCTACCCCCGGCGGAACTCGGCAAGGGTCGCTACCCGATCCGGCTCGCGCAGCACGGCCCGTATCACACGCCGCTGCTCGCCGGCGTTGCGGACAAGGCCGCCGCGCAGTTGGGGCCCCTCGACTGGCGCGCGCCGGCCACGCCGCTGATCGACGGTACGGGGCACACGCATACGCCGTTCGTCGCGGATCCCGCCGCGCTACGCAATTACACGCTCGGGGCGCAGGTGACCGAGACCTACGACTTCTCCGCGTCGGTCTTCACGGCGCTCCGCGAATTCGCGCCCGATCTGCTCTACCTCCCCGGCCCCGGCAACTCGCTCGGCTCCATCGTGGCGCAGATCGGGATCGCGGAAGGGTGGCGTGGACTGGTCGATCGCGACTCCTTCGAGTCCATGCAGAACTCACCGAACCCGCTCGTCTGGTCCATGCGAAGGTAAAGGGGTCGTGGGCACGAGCAACAACCGACTGATTCGGATCGCGAGCGCGTTCTACGTGGGCGTGATCGTCGCATCGGTGCTCTACGCGAGCGTCTTCGGGCACACCGAACTGCTGCTCGGCGACCAGGCGGCGACGACGAAATCGATTCTGCAGGGCATCGCAATCGGATTGGCAATTGTCGCGCTCTGCCACGCGGGCCACGCGATCTTCCGGCCCGTACGGCGCGCCACGATGCTGATGGCGCGCATGCTCGGCCCGATCACGATCCCGCAGGCGCTGCTGCTCGCCGCCCTCTCCGGGTTCGCCGAGGAGCTCTTCTTCCGCGGCGCGCTCTGGCCGCACCTCGGCCTCATGGGCACGGCGATTCTCTTCGGCATCCTGCACACGGTGCCGGCGCGCGCGCTGATGGGGTATCCGATCTTCGCGTTTCTCGCCGGCATCGCGCTGGGCGTCCTGCGCGAGGAGAGCGGCTCGCTCTGGCCCGCCGTCGCCTGCCACTTCACCGTCAATGCACTCAACCTCGCCTGGCTGGGACGCGTCGAGCGGCGCCGGCTGGGACGCCGCGTGCTGACGGTGACGCGCGAGCCGAGCGAGAAGCGGCTCGCGGCGGAGCCGCTGCCCGTCCCGCAGGAGGTCGGCGAGGACTACCCGCGCACGATCTGGCGCTACCACCTGCGCGTCGAGCTCACCGGCACCGACCGGCAGACGCTGCCGCAGTGCCTCGAGGCGGAGGACCTCGCGCTCTTCCAGGCGGAACCGCGCGAGGAGGTCTACGGCAAGATCCACGAGGGACTGTTCGTCTTCGCGGACGAGTTCGACGAGCCCTTCGTCGCCTTCCCCGACGACATCGCCGCGATCTCCACCTACCTCTTCCAGGTCGTGACCGGCGTCGAAGTCGCCGAGCGTCGCGTCTCCGAGGACGAGGTCGACGACGTCCGCGCCTGGAAGATCACCTCGCGCCGCGGCGAATGGGTGAAGGTACCCCTGCTGGTGGAGGCGAGCGTGCCCGGCCAGTTCGAGGTCGACCCGGACCGCGAGGACATCGAAGTCGTCGCCGCCCGCTGGTCCGAGTACCCGCGCTGGTTCCAGGACGGGATGCGGTTCAAGTATCCGTCGCTGCGGGACTTGTGAACGTTTGACGTTCGACGTTTGACGTTTGACGTCTCACCAAGGAAGGCGACGGAGGGATGCGGCGACGAGAACGCGCCAACTTGGTCCCTTCGCCCGCACCCTCAATGCCTCTCCATCGCTGACGTCGAGCGTCGAGCGTCGAGCGTCGAGCGTCGAGCGTCGAACGTCGAGCGTCGAACGTCGAACATCGAACGTTCAATCGCAGTCGACGGTGAGCGAATTCGCGTTGTCGACGATCATGATCGCGCGGCGCGAGTGGGGACCGACGCCGTCGCCGACGCCGCCGGCGATGATCGTGCGGCCGCTGTTGTCGTTAAATCCGACGTGGCCGGCGAACGGCACGGGCAGACGCAGCGGGTCGACACGATAGGCGACCGCGTCGGGGAAGCCGAACGGGCCCGGATCGAGCGCATCGACGATCTCCATCGACGTGAGCGGAGGCTCTCCCTGCACGGCGCGGTTGAAGCCGCCGACGACCAGCAGGCGCCGTCCGTTGTTGCCGCGCACGGTCACGGAGTGCAGGCCGCGCCGTTCGCGGAGGAAGCTGCTGGCGCCCCACGGCAAACCCGAGGACATGTCGATGGTGACCATCGAACGTGTATCGCCGCCGATGATCAGGAAGTCGCCGTTCGAGAGCGTCGCGTACGCCGGGCGGAAGCGGATGTCGCCCTCCGCACGCGTGACCATCTCCCCCGCCGCATTGATGTAGCCGCTGATGCCGAGCAGGTTGCTGGCGGAGAAGTAGATGCGGTCGAAGAGCGACGCGACCTGAATGCCCTGCGCGGTCGGCTCGGGCAGCGTGAGAGGCATGATCTCCCAGGTCGTCCCCCGCAGCTCCTCCAGGCTATCCAGCGCTTCGCCGTCGGCGTCGAAGCCGCCCGAGACGACGAGGCGATCGTTGCCGAAGAATCCGCTGGCGGCATGCTCGCGGCGCGCGATGTTCATCGACGGGCCGGGCGCGACCGTCTCGCTGCCCGGGTCGAAGATGTCGGTCGACGCCAGCGGCGCGCCGCCGGGCTCGGAGACGCCGCCCGCGATGACGATGCGCCGGTCGTTGAGCTGCGTCACCGTGAACTCGGCGCGCGGCACGGTGAGGCGCGCGGTCAGCAGCCGGAAGCCGCGCGTCGTGGGCTCGTAGATCTCGATCGTGTCGGTCGCGGTCTGCGGGTCGGAGTAGCCGCCGATGACCGCGGTCCGGCCGTCGCGCATCCGGATCGAGACGCCGCGGAAGCGCGGAACCTGCAGGGCGTCGCCGAGATCGAGCAGCTGGTCGGGCCGGACCGTCGGCGTGCTGCTGCGCGTCACGAAACAGACGGTCTGCGTCGCCAGCGCGGTGCCGTCCGTCGCGCGGACCCCGCTGAGGACGACGCGATAGCCGACGTTCTCGTCGAGATTCGCGAACGGCTCGACGTTGACCGCCGCGGAGTTGAATCCCTGCACGAGGATCCGCGCGCCGACCGGGACACCGTCGGCCGTCTCGAGGCGGACCGTCTCCTGGTTGAGCGTGGCGACGTCGGCCGGCCGATTGAAGACGATCAGAACCGGCACGTCGATGTCCGCTTCGGTGGTGCCCGTCTCCGGCGACGAACCCGTCACCCGAAACGGCGTACCGCCTCCGCCACCTCCGCCGCCGCACGCGACGAGGAGGGCGATGAGAAACGCCCCGCCATGTCCTCTCACTCGGTGAGACCTTTATACCCGCTTTGCCGGGGCGCGCGGAAAAGCGCGGGGAAAGCCGCGAATAGAGCCGGTTTGTCGGAAGTAAAGGTTACCGATTACGTGAGGGAGACGAAGTGGAAGCCAATCTCTACACCATCTGCGCCGTCGGCGGCGGCGTGCTCGTGCTCGTGCAGGTCGTCCTGCAGACGCTGGGACTGTTCGGCGAAGCGGACATCGACATGGACGGGCCGGAACTCGACACCGACGGCGATCCCGTCGGCCACGGCAACGTCTTCTTCGGCGTGCTTTCGTTCAAGGCGCTCTGCGCCTTCGCCGCGATCTTCGGTCTGGTCGGCCTCATCATGATGGAGCGCTCGCCCGCCATGCCCGTACGACTCGCGGTGGCGACCGGGTCCGGTGTCGCCGGCATGTTCGCCGTCGGCCTGCTCATGCGCGGGCTCGCCAACCTGCAGTCGAGCGGCACCGTCCGCATCGAGAACGCGGTCGGCAAGAGCGGCACCTGCTATCTGCGCATCCCCGGCGCGCACGAGGGGCTGGGCAAGGTGACCATCGAGATCCAGGGGCGCTCGCTCGAGTTCCCGGCGCGCACCGACGGTGACGAGATCCCGTCCGGCGCGCGCATCCGCGTCGTGTCGGTCGAGGGCGACCAGACCCTCGACGTCATCGCCATCTGAAACAAACCACGAAGGAGAAGATAGAAATGCCGTCCCTGTTCGCGATCAACCTCTCCGATCCGACGGTGCTGTTGGTCGTCGTTCTCGCGCTGCTGTTCTTCAGCTTCCTGATCCTGCTGATCAAGCGCTACAAGCGATGCCCGTCCAACAAGGTGCTCGTCGTCTACGGAAAGGTCGGCGGTCAGAACGCCGCCCGCTGCCATCACGGCGGCGGCGCATTCGTCTGGCCGCTCATCCAGGACTACGCCTACCTCGACCTCGAACCGCTGCAGATCGAGATTCCGCTCAAGGGCGCGCTCTCGCTGGAGAACATCCGCGTGAACGTGCCCTCGGTCTTCACGGTCGCCGTCGGCACCGACCCGGGCGCGATGAACAACGCCGCGGTGCGCCTGCTCAACCTGCGTCCCGGCGACATCGAGGCTCAGGCGCGCGACATCATCTTCGGCCAGCTGCGCCAGGTGATCGCATCCATGCGCATCGAGGAGATCAACCGCGACCGCGACGCGTTCCTCAACTCGATCCAGGACTCCCTCGAGCCGGAGCTGCGCAAGATCGGCCTTTCGCTGATCAACGTGAACATCACCGACATCACGGACGACTCCGGCTACATCGAGGCGATCGGCCGCAAGGCGGCGGCGACCGCCATCCAGCAGGCCGAGATCGACGTGGCGGAGCAGGAGAAGTCGGGCGCGATCGGCGTCGCGCGCGCCAACCGCGAGAAGGACATCGACGTCGCGATCGCCCAGAAGAACCGCGACATCGGCACGAAGGAGGCGGAGAAGGAGCGCGTCATCCAGGTCGCCAACCTCGACCGCGACGCGCGCGTCGGCGAGGAGACCGCCCGCAACCAGACGGAAGCGAAGGTCGCCGAAGCGGAGCGCGAGAAGCGCGTCGCCGTGGCGGACGCGGACGCGCAGGCGGTCAAGGGTGAGAACGAGGCGCAGGCGATTGTCGCGCGCGCCAATGCCGAGCTGCAGGTCGAGCGCGCCGAGGCGTACCAGCGAGGCGAGACGCGCAAGCGCGTCGCCGAGGCGGAGGTGCTCAAGGCGCAGTACGAGGCGCAGGCGACGGCGGCCGAAGCCGAGGCGACCAAGGTCGAGGCGGAGCAGCGCGCCGCGCTCGAGGCGGTTGCGCGCGCCGAGAAGGCGAAGATGGTCGTCGACGCCGAGGCGGAGGCGGACAAGCGCCGCATCGAGGCGGAGGGCGAGGCGGCCGCGATCTACGCCCGGCTCGAGGCGGAGGCGCGCGGCCAGTTCGAGATCCTGCAGAAGAAGGGTCAGGGTTTCGCCGAGATCGTGAGTGCGTGCGGCGATGCGCAGGCGGCGTTCCAGATGCTCATGCTCGAGCACCTCGACCACCTGTCGGAGACCGCGGCGCAGGCGATCAGCAACATCAAGTTCGACAAGGTCGTCGTCTGGGACGGCGGCAGCGACGGCAACGGCTCCAACGCCACCGCGAACTTCCTGCGCGGGCTCGGCGGCACCCTGCCGCCCATGCTCCAGATGATGCGCGACGTCGGCGGCGTCGAGATGCCGGAGTACTTCGGCAAGCTCAAGGGCGCCGACGACGGGAACGAGAAGAAGAAGGACGACGACCCGAAGCCGGAAGCGGCCTAGGGAAATGTGGAACGTTCGACGTGTGACGTGGGACGTTCAACGCGGGAAGTCATCGGAGCCGCCGAAAACCTGGATGGCACGGTGCAAGCCACCCAAACCTCCGATGACTTCCCACCCCGAACGTTGAACGTCGAACGTTCAACGTTCAACGCTTCCCCCACCACCGCCAACCCGGCCGAACGCCCGCGACGCCCTTCAAAGGCACCGGGCTCCGGCCCTCGCCCGTTTCGGCGAGCGCCAGCAGCGCATCGCAGTGGCGGTGGATGATCGGCTCGTTGAAGGCCCAGCGGCTCTTCATGGCGAGCGTGGGCGGATCGACGATCGTCGGGTTCGTATTGATCTCCCACACCTCGATGCGATCCCCCACCGGCGTGTAGTCGATGCGGCCGTAGTCGATGCCGGCCCGCTCGAACACGGAGGCGACCGCCTCGCGATCGGGAAACGAGGCCACGTAGGACCGTTCCCGTTCCGCGCACGCGGGCTCGGGGTGGGCCTGCACCTTGACCATCCAGTGCTCGCCGAAGATCCGGTGGCGCGCGAAGAGCGCGTCGCCGACGCGGCAGGCGCCGCACTTCGAGTGGAGCCGGTCGCCGCCGCGCGTGTCGACGAACTCGACGATCAATGCGCTCGCCGGATCCTCGACCTCGCGCAGCGCCGCGGCGAGGGCGGCCCGATCCGGCAGCAACTCGCTGCGATGCCCCTGATGGTCGTGTTCGCCGCGCAGGAAGACCGGCCACCGGGTCGGCTCGCGCCGCTCGTCGGCACGGTAGACGTTGAACGAATTCGTGCCGTCCTCGAACAGCATGCGCAGCAACGCGTAGCGGCGCAGCACGTGCCCCGGATCGTTCCAGACCGGCGCACCTTCCTCCCGCATGCGGCGCGCGAGCCGGGCCCCGAGCGCCAGGTCGGACGACGACCAGGTCTCGTGACCGACGAAGAGGTAGCCGCCCGCGGGCAGGCGCCGGCGGCGGCGAATCGACTCCAACGGAAGCGGTCGCACGCGACGCGCGAACGCGCCGCCCCGAAACGCGCGCATGCGTCGCAACGGCGTTCGGTTTCCCCGATTGACGATGACCCACAGCACGGCGCCGAGAATACCCGGCCACGTTCGTTGCGGAGGTCGCAGGGCCGCGTTAGCTTACGTTTATGGGCGCTGCCGTTGGTCCGTACGACTTCGCGCAGGCGCGCAAGGACATCGTCCGTGCGCTCGGCCGCGACACGATCGTTCGTATCCACCGCAAGAGCGGATGGATCGACTTCTTCGGCATCGTCGGCCTCTACGGTCTGTTCGCGCTCAACGTCTGGTTTCTCGGCCAGAACGACCGCGCCAACCCGCTCTGGTGGGTCGCCTTCGTGCTGCAGGGCTTCGTCATCATGGCGTTCGGCTACCTGCTGCACGACGTCTGCGTGCACCGGCGCGTCGGCGGGCGCCGGTTCTCCTACTGGCTCGGTGTCGTCTCGGGCATCCTCTCGTTCCAGCCCTACTCGCAGTACGGCCATACGCACCACGACCACCACGACTACACCGGCACCGACGAGGACGAAGCCTACAAGCAGGATCTCGACACGCGCGTGCGGCGCTTCCTCTACCTCACGCCGATCGGATACTTCCTCGCGTTCTGGCGCTTCCTGCGCCGCAACTTCCCGCCCAAGTGGCCCGCGCCCGAGGGCTCGTTCGGCCCGGTGCCCAACCGCTGGCTGATCGTCCGCGAGACGGCGATCATCCTGCTCGCGTACGTCGGCATCTACCTCGCCTGGCGCACCTGGAAGGACCCCGTGCAGTACGGCTTCCTGCTGCCGGCGCTGCTCGTGCTCCCGATTGCCAACACTTTCCGGCTGATCCTGGAGCACGCCGAGACCAACGAGCAGAACAACTTCCACTGCGCGACCTACTACCGCACCGGCTGGCTCACGCGCCCCCTCTTCTTCTGGGACGCGGGCGACTGCCACCTGGTGCATCACGTCTTCCCCGGTATCCCCTGGTACCGCATGGGCGAGGCGTGCGACACGCTGCGCCCGTACCTGGTGGAGCAGGGCGTGCGCGAACGAAGGTCGCTGTGGGAGTTGACCTACGGCTACTTCGTCAAGGGCTACGAACACCGCACGCTGTGGCCGACGGGACCCGCCCCGGCGCCCGCCGAAGCGGTCGCGCGCTCGTAGGCCGGTTCGGAGTTCAATCCATGCCGTAGAGCGAGTGCGTGTTGACCGGCTTGCCCATCAGCTTGAGGTAGTAGAAGAGCTGCGCCCGGTGCATCGCGAGGTGCTCGATCATGCCGAGCAGCCGGCGGCCGAGCGGCATCTCCATCGGGTCCCACGGCGCGGTCGTCGCCTGGTTCTCGAGGCGATCCTCGCCCGCCTGTTTCACCATCGCGTAGGCGAGCTCCTTGTCCTCGGCGAGCAGGCGCTTCGCTTCGTCCACCGACTCGACCGACTTCATCTCCTCCGCCGTCGGAAGCATGGATTCGGGCACGGCGTCGGCGGGATCGACGCCCTCGGGCATGCCCCACTCGCCCGTGACGAAACCGCGCATGCAAAAGCCGCACGCTTCGGGCAGGTGGCGGAGCAGCTGCCCGACCGTCATCCAGTTCTCGCCGGTGTCGGGCTTCCAGGCCAGCATCGTGTCGTCGACGTGGCGCAGAAGCCCTTCCGTCGAGCGGTAGGCCTCTTCGATCCCCGCGTTCAGGAGCTCGGTCCAGTTCATGCGCTCATCTTAGGGCCGCAGCGGGCTGTGCCCACCCGTTCCCCAGATCGCCGCCGACGGCGGGATTCTGGCTCTCCACGGAGAGCGCGGTATCCCGCAGGCGGTCGCGCCATTGGGACGGATCCTGGTCGGGGAACCGTTCCGCCATGAGCGCGAACACGCCCGCGACGATCGGCGTCGAGAAGCTCGTCCCGCTCCACCGACCCGCGCCGGTCGGATTGAGGTCGAGCGGCAGCGCGCCGATGACCTGCACGCCCGGCGCCACGAAGTCGACCTCGCTTCCGGTGTTCGTGAATCCCGCCGCCACGCCGTCGGCGCGAACGGACGCGACGCCGACCACGTCGCCGTTGCGGGCGGGGAAGACGACCTCGTCGCGTCCCGCATTGCCGACGGCGGCGACGACCAGCACGCCGCTGTCCGTCGCGAACTCGATCGCCCGCCGGACGGCGATCGTCTCGGCCTGCATCTCGATCGAGACGTTGATCACCCGCGCGCCCTGTGTGACCGCCCAGTAGATGCCCTGCGCGATGGTGGACGTGCTGCCGATCCCATCGTCGTTGAGGGCCCGGACGGGA
>JBCDBY010000075.1:0-16122 GCA_039182715.1 Planctomycetota bacterium | reverse complement strand
GCCCAAAAGGGTGGAGCAATAGGTGCCGCTGGGGGAGCGGTTATTGGTGGCGTAATAGGCAATAATGTAGGTAAGGGCAATACTGCCCTTGGTGCTATCATAGGGCCGGCGCGCAGCACCTCGCGGGTGAGCTCCTGCAGGAGCGGGTCGGACTCGACCGGTCCGACGAGCGTTACGATGTCGCCTTTCCGGACCTCGCACGAGTAGTGCACGATGACCTGGGCGAGCTTGGCGATGCGGGGGTCCTGCATGGGGATTCCTATCGGGGGAGCATGATGGGCGGCGGCGCGTCCATGTCGAGCAGCGAGACCGCGGCGAGCGCATTCGTGCCGGGCTCCGGCACCGCCAGCGCCGGGAAGAGGTAGGGAACGCGGTCGAGGTCGGGGAACGCCTGGATGCCGTAGACGCCGGGGAGACCGCCCGCCTGCCGCAGCTGGTCGTGGATCTCGCGCGACCGCTCGGGGTGGATCGCGGCGAGCGCGCGATTCGCCCAGATCCGGATGTTGGTCGTGGGGTGAATCGTGCCGAGGTCGACCAGCTCCTCCATCGGGGTCGAAACCCGCTTGCCGGTGCGACGCAGCTCGGCGTAGTGGAGGTAGAGGCCCATGAAGTAGCTCTCGACGTAGTGCGGCAGCCAGACGGAGTACTCGCGCGATTCGAAGTCGATCGACTCGAACGGCTTGAGACCCGCCCAGCACTGGGCGAGCGTGACCACCTTGGCGAGGTAGGGGTGCTGCACCGGCTGCGTGCGCGCCACGATGCGTCGCGCGGCGTCGCTCGGGTAGAGCGCGAGGCCGAGCAGCGTCATACCGCCCGGCGAACGCGGTGCGTCCTGGTTGGGATCGGGGCGCATCTTCGACTTTGATTCGACCAGGGCCGCGCCGATGTCGCCCTTGTGCCGCTCCCAGAGCTCGTCGCCGACCCCGTACAGGCGGCGGTAGACCATGAGCGTGACCCCCGCGAAGACGCGCCCTTCGAGGCTCTCGCCCTCGAGGTAGAGCTTCACGATCGGCTCGACCCCGGTCCAGTTGGGAAGCTGGTAGATCGCGTAGGTGAGGAACTCGAGGTGGAAGGGGCCCTTCTTTGTGTAGGCGACGAGTTCGTCGCGCCCACGCTCCTCGCCGCGCGCCGCCATCCAGATGTTCACGGCCGCCGGGCCGAGGAACGAGATGTGTTCGCGGCGCAGCCGGACCCAGGTGCGCATCCACTCCTGCAGGCGCGCGCCGTCCGGATCGATCTTCTCGCGGTTCTTGCGGAAGACCTCCTCGATCGCACCCATGACCGGCGTCAGGTCGGCCTGGCCGAGCGCGACGGCGGAGAGCGTGAGGCCATTGCGGATGAGTCCGCGCATCGCCTCGACGTCCTCGGGGCTCTCGACCAGCAACTCCTCGTACCCGCGCAGCGCCACGCCCAGCGCGCGCGCCTTCTCGCCCTCGTCCGCGCGTTGCTGCGCGCTCTCGTAGATCACGCCGGTGAGGTCGATGCCCGCCTCGCGCGCGCGGCGATGGTTCGGGGCGGCCCAGAGGGACCAGCCGAGCAGGCCCAGGGCGAGGAGGGGAAACAGCAGTCGAAAAACCCGCATGGTTGAAGGCTTCGTAGGATAGCAGTCCCCCAGGGTTCCGCCTCGCCTCAAGGGCACCCGGGGGGGATGCCGATGGTGAGGACGAGGAGATCTCCATGAAGAGTTACGTGCTGCCGCTGGTGCTGATTGGTCTGCTGTTCGCCGTGCCGGCGCTTTCCCAGGGCGACAAGAAGGACGAGCCGCTCGAGAAGCGGGTCGAGGCACTCGAGAAGGTCGTGGCCCAGCAGGGCAAGACGATCGATGCGCTCAACAAGCGGGTCGAGGCGCAGAAGAAGGCGTCGGCGGAGCTCGTCAAGCAGCTCAAGGCGGCGCGCAAGGGCGGGTTCACCTTCCCGGCGCCCAACACGGACGCGCGCGAGGCGCTGCTCGGCGGCCTCGAAGACTTCGCCGCCACCGGCTCGAAGTAGCGCGTTCCTTGGACGGCGAGGCGATATGCGTTATCCCTCGCCGTTGTGTCCGAAGATCTCCGCCAAGTCCGCATCGAGAAGCTCCAGCGACTTTGGGAGCGCGGCGTCCCCGTCTATCCCGGTCGCTTCGACCGCACGCACTCCCTCGAGGAGGCGACGAAGCTGGAGCCCGGCACGAAGGACGTCCGCGTCGCGGGGCGGGTCATCGCGATCCGCACCTTCGGCAAGCTGACCTTCGCCCACCTGCAGGACGCCCATGCGCGCGTCCAGATCGCGCTCGAGAAGGCAATCGTCGACCAGGGCCAGTGGGAGCTGTTCCACGACCTGATCGACCGCGGCGACTTCCTCGGGTGCTGGGGCGAGATGTTCGTCACCAAGAAGGGCGAGCTGACGCTGCAGGTGCGCGGCTTCGAATTCCACGGCAAGGGTCTGCGACCGCTGCCGGAGAAGAGGCACGGTCTCAAGGATGTCGAGATGCAGCAGCGCCGCCGCTATCTCGACCTCATCATGAGCCCCGAGTCGCGCGCGCGCTTCTCGATGCGCACGAAGGTGGTGCGCGAGCTGCGGCGCTTCCTGGACGACCACGGCTTCGAGGAGGTCGAGACGCCGGTGCTGCAGACGGTGCCGAGCGGCGCGGTGGCGCGCCCCTTCATCTCGCATCACAACGCGCTCGACCTCGAGGTCTACCTGCGCGTCGCGCCGGAGACCTGGCTGAAGCGGCTGGTGGTCGGCGGCTACGACAAGGTCTATGAACTCGCCCGCTGCTTCCGCAACGAGGGGATGGACCCGAGCCACCTGCAGGACTTCTCCATGCTCGAGTACTACTGCGCGTACTGGAGCTGGGAAGACAACATGGCCTTCACCGAGAAGCTCATCCGCCACGTGCTGCGCGAAGTGGTCGGGAGCGAGCAGATCGAGTGGCGCGGACGGAAGATCGACTTCTCCGGAGAGTGGCCGCGCGTCGACCAGTGCGACCTGATCCGCGAGAAGACCGGCATCGATGCCGAGAACGCGGATGCCGAGGAGCTGCGCGCGAAGGCCAAGGAGTTGGGGCTGAAGATCGAGAAGGTCGATCAGCTCGGTCGCGGCAACCTGATCGACGCGATCTACAAGCACACCTGCCGCGACGATCTCATCCAGCCCTGCTTCCTGACCGGCATCCCCGCCGACGCCCTGCCGCTCGCCCGCCGCAATGACGCAAATCCGCGCAAGGCGGACTGCTTCCAGCTGCTCGTCAACGGCTGGGAGATTCTCAAGGCGTACTCGGAGCTCGTCGACCCGATCCTGCAGCGCCAGCTCTTCGAGGAGCAGGACTCGCTGCGCACCGGCGGCGACGACGAGGCGATGTACATCGACGAGGACTACCTGCTCGCGATGGAGTTCGGCATGCCGCCGATCAGCGGGTGGGGCATGGGCATCGAGCGCTTCTGCGCGCTGCTGGCGGGGGTCGACTCGCTGCGCGACGTGACGCTCTTCCCGCTGCTCAAGCCGCTTGCCGACGAGCCCGAGACGCACGAGGGTGCCGACACGACGGCGGATGTCGGCGACTTCGGCATGTCGCGCGTGGCGGCGATGGATCTCCTCCGCGATCACATCTCCGACGACTACCTGACCAAGCACTGCCTCGCGAGCGCGGCGGTGATGGAGGCGGTCGCCGAGCGCTTCGACAAGAACCGCGACACCTTCTGGTGCATGGGGCTCCTGCACGACCTCGACTTCGAGGAGGTCAAGGAGCCGCACCTGCACACGCGCAAGACGATCGAAATCCTGAAGGAGCACGGCGTCACCGATCCGGTGATCCTCAAGGCGATTCTCGCGCACAACGCGGAGGGTATCGAGGAAGTCGAGCGCACCCGCTGGCTGGACTACGCGCTCAGCTGTTCGGAGACCGTCACCGGCCTCGTCATGGCGGTGGCCAAGGTCATGCCCGACAAGAAGCTCGCCGGCGTGAAGCCCTCGAGCGTGCGCAAGCGGATGAAGAAGAAGGAGTTCGCGCGCAACGTGTCGCGCGAGAGCATCCGCCAGTGCGAGCACATCGGGCTGACCCTGGAGGAGTTCTCCGAGCTCGCGGTCTCCGCGATGAAGGGAATCTCCGACGACCTCGGGATGTAGGGCGGACGGCCGGGAGCTAGGGGCCGGGCCTAGTCGGTGAGGCGGGTCGCGATGGGCATGCCGGCGGTGCGGCGGCGGAGGTCGCGGCGGAGGCTGGCCTGTTTCTCCGCGGGGGCCGCGTCGATGGCGGCGAGTTCCGCCTCGGCGGCCTTCTCGATGGCACGGCGCTGTTTCGCGCAGCGGGTTGCGAGACGGCCGTCCATCGCGGTCGCCGCCAGCGCGGCGTAGAGGCGGTAGGCGGTGCCCCAGCGCTTGCCGTCCCGGGCGCGTTGCGCCTTCGCGGCCTCCTTCTCGATCCGGCCGCGCGCCTCGACTTCGTCGAGCAGCAGCAGGCCGTCCCAGCCCGCGGCCCGGACCTGGACGTCCTTGGAACGCAGCGCGGACCGGAAGATCGATTCGGCGCCGCGCGTGCGGCTCCAGAGCGCGAGGCGGCGCAAGCGCTTCGGATCGAGCCTCTTTGCCTCGTCCAGCATCGTGCGATAGGCGGCCTCCTGCGCTTCGTGCGTCGCACGCACGTTCACCTGCACGAAACAGATGCAGTAGTAGATCGCGCGGCCCTTCTCCGGCCGTGCGGCGCCGATGCCGACCTCCAGGCAGTAGGGGTCCGTCGCGACCAGGCGGAAGGCCGCCTCGCGCGCGATGTACCGCTCGAAGACGACGTTCTGCGCCTCGCCCGCGAGCACGAACTGGACGACGCGGTTGGTTACGTTGGGCCCGGCCGGCATCAGCACGGGACGATCGAAGGGCCGCACGCTCGAGACGCGCGGCCAGCCGGTGTCCGGACCGCTGCCGGGCGCCCACTTGCCGGCGCCGTCGACGGCCAGCCATTCCTTCGCGCCGCGCCCCCCGAACTTGTGCACGCGTCGATCGGCGCGCGCCATCTTGGACGCATGGTCGCGGGCACGCGCCGCCGCCGCCTCGTTCCAGCCGAGCCGTTTGACCCCAACTTCCTTGCGGAGCGCGTGCACGCGCCGCAGGAACTGCTTCTCCAGCAGCCACGGATGGAACGCGGGATCGTCGAGGACCGGATCGGGCAGCGGCTCGCGCTTGTCGACTTTCGGCTTGCGCCGGCCATACCAGACCGTGAAGCGCGCCGCGCTCTTCACGCCGCGGTTGGAGCGCAGGATGAGCTCCATCCGGTAGGGGCCCGGCCCGAAAAGGAACTGCACGTCGAAGTCGAACCGGTACTCGCCGAAGACGCCCTCGAAGTTCTTGTAGGTGCGCCCATTGGGGGCGATCAGGATCAGCTCGGGGGTCTTGTAGGCGCCCATGCGTTTCCCGCGCAGGTGGAAGGCCTTGTTGGTCTTGACCTCCCGCGGGAACGGCTCCAGGACGGCCACCTTCTTGTTGAACAGCTCTTCCCCGAAGGCGGGCTGGCCCAGGCAGAGGAGCAGAAGGGGCAGGAGGGCCCGTCGCATGGAAGAAGTGTAGGCGACGGAATCCGTCCGCGGGAAGCGGTACATCTATGGAATGGTGCCCGAAGAGCGTCGCGCCCACGAGCGGATCGAGACGAGCCTCCCGGTGCGCGTCGAGGTGGCGTCCGGCCGCTCGTTCGACGGCACGATCGAGAACATCGGCGAGTACGGGGTCTTCGTCTCCACGCTCGACCTCGAAACCGCTTTCGACGTCGCGGAGACGCTGACGCTCCGTTTCACTCGCGAGGACGGCACCGAGGTCACCGCCAAGGGCTCCGTGGTGCGCGTGGACCAGGAATTCACCGCCGGCGACATTCGCCGCGCCTTCGCGGTGAAATTCGACGAGCCGCTCTAGGGTCTGTCTGAGAGAACGCCTGGCTTCGACGGGCTGCGGCTGCGCGTCGCTTCGCCCCGCTCTCCTTGCGGTATCGACGTGGTACAGCGGCGTCGGCGGGGCTCGCGACGCTTGTCAGAATTCACTCTGGGCGCCGTCTCGGGCCGACGGCGTTCTCTCAGACAGACCCTAGGCTCTCTTTCGCTTTTTCAGCTGGCCGCGGCCGGCTGGATGCCGGCGGGGATTTCGAAACAGGGCCTCTCGATCGCGTGTCCCCCGTGCAAAATGCACGGCACGCATCATGGGGCTTCTCATCCTCTACGTCGCCGTCGCGATCGGCATTTCCTTCTTCTGTTCGCTGCTCGAGGCGGTGCTGCTCTCGGTGCGCCGATCGGCGCTCATCGAGGCGCGGGACGCCGGGTCCAAGGGCGCCGAGCGCATGCTCTACTACAAGGGCGAGGGGCTCGACGATGCGATCGGCGCGATCCTGACGCTCAACACCATCAGCCACACGATCGGCGCCGCGTTGGCCGGCGCGCAGGCGGCCACGGTCGCGAAGGCCGAAGGCTACGGCGACAACGAGACGATGGTGGTCGGCATCTTCAGCGCGGTGCTGACGGTGCTGGTGCTGGTCTTCAGCGAGATCGTGCCCAAGACGCTGGGCGCCGTCTACGCGCCCACGCTCGCGCTGCCGGTCGGCCGCATCCTGCAGGCGCTCGTCTTCATCTCGAAGCCGCTGCTGCTGTTCACGAGCGCGTTGACCAAGCTGATCACGCGTAAGGAGCGGTCGCGCCTCTCGCGCTCCGAGGTCCGCGCGTTCATCTCCATGGCGCAGGGCGAGGGAGCGCTCGAGGCGGAGGAGGAGCGGTGGCACGCCAACCTGCTGGCACTGGAGGAGCTGCGCGTCTCCGAAGTGCTCACGCCGCGCACCGTGGTCAAGATGCTGCCCGCCGACGATACGTATGGCGATCTGCTCGCGGCGCAGGATGCCGAGCCGTTCAGCCGCATTCCGCTGTACCAGGGGGCGCGCGACAACGTCGTCGGCTACGTCTATCAGCGCGACGTGCTGCGCGCGCTCGCCCGCGGCGAGGCGAGCGACACGCCGCTGCGTTCCATCGCGCGCGACGTGCACTTCATCCCGGAGACCGCGTCGATCCGGACGGCGCTTCGCGAACTGCTCGACCGCAACGCGCACTTCGCCATGGCCGTCGACGAGCACGGCGGCGTCGATGGGCTGGTCAGTCTGGAAGACCTGACCGAGACGCTGTTCGGCACCGAGCTGGTGGACGAGACGGATCGCGACGTCGACATGCGCGCGGTCGCGCTGCAGCTCCGCGAGCGGCGCCTCAAGCGGGCGGGGTTGGACCCGGCTTGAGTCCCGGTTGGCCACGGAGGCACGGAGCGACTTGGTCCGACGGACCCCGGCGTGGCCGAGGACCGCTTCCTTGATCGCCCGCCGAACGGGGGCGGTTCTGTTGTGACGGTTGTTCGGGAGGGATCGCCGGGAGGGATCGCAATGCCCTCCGTGCCTCCGTGGGAAACCAGGTCTCAGCCCGCCGGCTGGATCTCGCGGACGTGCAGCTCGAGGCCTTCCTTGTCGTCGCGCGGGCGGAGGCTGAAGGCGATATCGATCGGGCCCTTCAGCAGCTCTTCCTTGTCGGCCTGCTTGAAGGCCACCGCGCGCCAGGAGCTGCGTTCGCCCGCCGCGTAGAAGACCAGGTGCTGCTGATCGGGCCCGACGCGCTTCGGACGGCCCGCGACGCGCACGCCGAAGGCGCAGAAGAGCGGCTCGGCGTTGCCCGCGCCGAAGGGGCGCAGCTGCGCGATCTCGCGGCCGAGCGAGCGATGGATGGCGTCGAGCGGCAGCTCCGCGTCGACCTCCCGCACCGCGGGCCCGCCGCCTTCCTGGCTTGCGATCGCCTCGACGAACGACGTCCGAAAGGCGTCGATCGAGTCCGGCTGGAGCGTGAAGCCCGCCGCCAGCGCGTGGCCGCCGTGCGTGCGCAGGTGCTCCGAGCAGGCGGCCAGCGCCTCGTGCAGGCACACGCCGCCGTGGGAGCGGGCGGAGCCCTTGCCCTCGTCGCCGGCGATGGCGATGAGCGCGGCCGGACGCCCGAAGCGCTCCGCGACGCGCGCCGCCACGATCCCGATAACGCCGGGGTGCCATTCCGGATCGGCGAGGACGACGGCCGCGTCGTCGTCGTTCTCCAGCCGCGCCTCGGCGCGCTGGTACGCCTCTTCCGCGTGTCGGCGCTCGATCTTCTGGCGCTCGCGATTGCCCGCGTCGAGCCGGCGCGCCAGCTCGTCGGCCTCCTCCGGGTCCTCGCACAGGATGACGTCGAGCGCGAGATGCGCCGAGTCGAGGCGGCCCGCCGCGTTGATGCGCGGTCCGATGCGGAAGCCGATGTCGGTCGTGTTGAGCTGCTTGCCGTCGCACCGCGACACGCGCAGCAGCGCACGCAGGCCGGCGTGTCGCGTGCCCGCCAGCGTCTTGAGCCCACCCCGCACCAGGACGCGGTTCTCGTCGATCAGCGGCACCACGTCCGCGACCGTGCCGAGCGCCACGATCGCGAGCAGGTCGGGAATGAGCTCCTGGAAGGTCTCGTGGAACGCGCCGCCGCGACGGTCGGCCAGCGCGCAGGCGACCTTGAAGGCGACCCCGCAGCCGGCGAGACCCGGGAACGGGTAGGTCGCGTCCTTGCGCTTGGGGTTGACGACCGGACAGTCCGGCAGCGTGTCACCCGGCTCGTGGTGATCGGTCACGACGATGTCCAGCCCCGCGGCCTGCGCCTGCGCGATCTCGTCCGCGCGGGTAATGCCGTTGTCCACGGTCACGATCAGCCGGCAGCCCTGCTCGCCCAGCGTGCGCAGCGCGTCGCCGCTGAGGCCGTAGCCGTCGCGCACGCGATGGGGGATGTAGGGCACCACGTCGGCGCCCGCCGCGCGCAGCGTCTTCGTCAGCACCGCCGTGCCCGAGACGCCGTCCACGTCGTAGTCGCCGTAGATGGCGATGCGCTCGCCGTCGCGGATGGCGTTGTCGATGCGCTCGACGGCGCGATCGAGATCCCGCAGCAGACCGGGATCGTGCAGCGCCGCGGTGTCGGCGCGAAGGAAGGCGCGCGCCCTGTCCGCTTCGGTCAAGCCGCGCCCGACCAGCACCTGCGCCGTCACGGGGTGGACGCCGAGCTCGGCGGCGAGCTGGGCGGAGGCGGCGGGATCGATGATGCGGGGGCGAAATGCGGACACGGCCGGGCAGGTTAACACCGCCCTTCGACGGTTCCTTCGGACGGGCGTTGACAGGCGCGCCCGAGCTTGGGAAGTTCCTCCCATGGTGCCCGATTCCTCCCCGACCGACCTCGATGCGCAACGCCTCGCGCACGTCCAGGCCCTGCTGCAGAACGGCGACGGCCTGGCGCGCGCCGACCTGGCCGGCGTGACCCTCACCGGGGAGGATCTGCGCGCCTACGAGGCGCTCGACTTCCAGGGCGCGGACCTCCGCGGCGCGCGCTTCGTGAACGCCGATCTGGGCGAGGCGAAGTTCGGCGAGGCGGACCTGAGCGGGGCGTCGTTTCAAAACGTCAACCTCGCCCGCGCCAACTTCGCGCGCTGCTCCGGGCGCGGCGCGACCTTCGCCGACGTGAACCTCGCCTATGCGAGTTTCCGCGAGGCGGACCTGCGGGGCTCCCTCTTCTTCGATGCCAACATGGCGGACATCTCCTTCAAGGGCGCGTCGCTGGACGGCTCCGAGGTGGAGGCGATCCGGCTCAGCCTGAACGGCTCGACGCACGTGCTCGGTCTCAAGGAGTCGATCTGCAGCCTTGCGGGTCCGATCAGCTATCCGTTCATCGCGGGCGTGTCGGGCGACGCGTTCTGGCTCACCTACTACCTCAAGACGCAGGACATCAACTGGGGCGGATTCGCCAAGGATTCGATGATGCGCGGCCTGCGCAACTTCGGGTTCGCCTGCGAGCTGCTCGACGAGGTGGAGGAGGACGACGCCTGGGAGCGGCTCGCCGGCGCGCTGGCCGAGGGCAAGACCGTCATCACGCCGCTGCACGTGTCGGCGGCCACCGTGCTCGGGTCCGGCTTCGGCGGCGCGGAGTGGGTCTTCGTGACCGGCATCGATCGCGGTGAAGTCCTCGTCAACTGCCTGCTCGGCGACGGGCTGCGTTTCACTCCGGACCGTTTCCGCGCCGGCTGGTGCGTGCACCACCCGCTGGAGGAGGCGGCCGACGACCTGCCGGTGATCTACGCCATGTGCGTCGTCGAGGCGCGCGAGGAGACGCCGGGCCGCGCGGAGATCGTGCGGCGCGGACTCGCCGGCGCGATCGAAGTGCTCTCGCTGCCGCCGACCGACAAGGTGCTCTTCGGGTTCGACGCCTACACGCAGCTGGTCGAGGACCTGGAGAGCAACGACGATCCGGCGGAGATGCCCCCGGACGAGGCGCGTCGCTATCTGCCGTGGCTCGGGCTCGGGCTGCTGCATCACCACGGCTCGCGCTGGGCGATCCGCGATTTCCTGGGCGAGGTCCGCGACGCCGGCGACCTGACCGGCACCGACCGGGATGCGCTCATCGAGGCGCACGAGCTCTACCAGGCGACCTGCGACGATCTGCAGCGGGTGCTCGAGACCCTGCCCTGGACGTTCGACGTGCACGACGAGGACGAGCGCGCCGAAGCGATTCGGACGCTGCACCAGAACCGCGGCGCGGCGGCCGACCTGCTGCGATCGGCGGCCGCCAAGGAGCGCGACGCGCTGGTGCGGTTCCGGGCGATCGTGGAACCGGGATAGGCCCCGCGCGGCCCGCTTGAAGCTCGGGCTTCCTCCGAGCCGATAGAACTACCGTGAAGCTCGCGCTCATCACGGTTCTCTGGCTCACCGCCGATCTGGTGCGGTTGGAGTCCGGCGGCACGCTGCGCGGCGAGGTCGTCTCGGAGGGCCCGCGCACCGTCGTATTGCGCATGCCGAGCGGCGAAATCACGCTCCCGCGGGGCCAGATCGCGGCCATCGAGCGCGACGGCGCGCCGGTTGCGGCCGTCGAGCGGCGGCTGCGCCGCAACGAGTGGTACTTCCTGCTGAAGGAGGGGGTCATCGTGGGGTGGGCGCGCGTCCTGCACGGCGAAGAGCAGGAGCGCATCCAGGTCGAGGAGCGACTCGTGCTCTTCGATGGTCCGCGCGACCGGCGGCGGGTCGAGATCGCCGGGCGCGACGGCGCGCCGCATGAGTACCTCTGGATCGAGTCGACACCGGGCGTGATGGAGGTCTGGAGCGGGCAGGTGCTCGAGGGTCGGCACGTGCGCCAGCACCGCAAGGGCGGCAAGGTCGAGAGCGCGACGGTCGCGTGGCCGGAAGGTGCGCGTCTGCCGCTCGTGGAGCGCTCGCGCGCGCGTCTCGGGGGCGAGGCGGCAACGCGGCTCTTCCATCCGCGCACCGGCGGCACGACACCGCTCGCGCGCCGCCGCGCGCCGGTGTCCGACTGGAACGGCACCGTCATGCCGACGACCGAGGCGCGCGTCGCGCTCGCCCGCCGCAGGCACGCGCCCGCCGACGCGCGGGACGTTGCCAAAGAGGCGATGCTGCACCCGCTCACGCCGCGGCCGCTCGATCGCACGCTCTACCATCTGCCCGGCGGCGTCGTGTTCACCGCCCCCAATCAGCACTGGGTGGAGCAGCTGGAGATGCGTACGCTCGACCGGCTCTTCACGCTCGAGAACCGCGTGACCTTCGCGCGCGTGGAGTGCCACGCGGCGCAGGCCGCGCGCGCCGACGAGCCGCTCGAGGACTACGTGATGCAGTTCCGCGGCGGGCTCGCGGACCAGTTCCACCTCGTGCGTCCGCGCGGATCGGCGCGCATCGCCGACGGCAAGCTGGTGCAGACGTTCGAACTTCGCCAGGGCGACGAGCGCTGGCAGGCGATTCTGCACGTGCATGCGGTCGGTCGGCGGAGAGTGGCGCTCCTGGCGCTGGCGCCGGTGCGCCGCTGGGCGCACGAGCGCGAGAACCTGCGTCGCATCCTCGCGAGCGTCAAGGTCGTGGACTAGGGTCTGTCTGAGAGAACGCCTGGCTTCGACGGGCTGCGGCTGCGCGTCGCTTCGCCCCGCCTTGCTTGCGGTATCGACATGGATACAGCGGCGTCGGCGGGGCTCGCGACGCTTGCCAGAATTCACTCTGGACTCCGTCTTGGGCCGACGGCGTTCTCTCAGACAGACCCTAGCGAGATCCGCGCGCCGTCGGGAGCGGAGCGTGACGCTGTTCCCGGTCGGTGACGGGCAAAACGCGCGCGGCGCGCGGAGACTCGAAACGGCCACCGGTTTGCAGAAGGGGTAGGGCATGCGTGCTCTCGCCATCGTTCTGCTGACCGCTTCGCCGCTGCTCGCGAGCGGTATCCACGTTCGTGACTCGCGCGAGCCCCAGCTCCCGGTTCGGCTCACGCATCATGTCGTGTCGGCGCGCGTCCAGGACCGCGCGGCCCAGGTCACCGTGCGGCAGACGTTTCTCAATACGACCGACCGGCGACTCGAGGGAACCTATCTCTTCCCGCTTCCGCGCGGCGCCTCCGTCTCGAGCTTTGCCATGACGATGGGCGGCAAGATGGTCAAGGGCGAGATCATCGACGCGGAGCAGGCGCGCAGCATCTACCTGAACATCGTGCACGCGCGCCGCGATCCGGGGCTGCTCGAATACTGCGGCGGCGACCTCTACAAGGCGCGGGTGTTTCCGATCGAGCCCCGCAAGACGATCGAGATCGAGCTGACCTATCAGCAGGTGCTGCCGGCGGACGGCAACGTCATCGAGTTCCGCTACCCGATCGGGACCGAACGCCTGAATCGTGCGCCGGTCGAGAAGGTGGCGATCGACGTGCAATACGAAGGCTCGATGGCGCTGAGCAGCGTCTACGCGCCTTCGCATGCGGTCGAGGTCATCCGCAAGGGCGAGACGGGCGCGAGAATCGGGTATGAGCAGGCCGGGTCGCGTCCCGCGAACGACTTCCAGGTCTTCTTCTCCCGGACGGGCAGCGACCTCGGATTCAACGTGATGAGTCATCGGGCGGGCCGCGAGCGGGGCACGTTCCTGGCGATGCTCGGATTCGACACGTCGGTCCAGCCGGCGAAGCGCATGCCCCGCGAGATCGTCTATCTGCTCGATACGAGCGGGTCGATGGGCGGCGAGAAGATCGAGCAGGCGCGCGCCGCGCTGACCGAAGCGGTCGGCATGCTGGCGCCCGAGGACCGGTTCACGATGATCTCGTTCGCGACCGAGACACGCCCCTTCCGTCGCGAGCTGGTCGCCGCCAGTGACCAGGCGAAGGAGGAGGCGGGCCGCTGGATCCGCGCGCAGGAGGCGTCCGGCGGGACCGCGCTGATGTATGGCCTGCGTGAGGCGTTTCGCATCGGGGGCGACGGTCGTCTGCCGCTGGTCGTGTTGCTGACCGACGGACGGCCGACGGTCGGACCGCGCGACGGCACGACGATCCTGAAGGAGGTTGCGGAGCGCAACCTCGGCAAGGCGCGGGTCTTCACCTTCGGCATCGGGGAAGACCTCGACGTCAAGCTGCTCGACCGCATTGCCGAGGCGACGCGCGGAAAGCGCGAGTACATCCGACCGGGTCAGAAGATCGGCACCGTCACGCGCCGGTTCTTCCGACGGATCGATCAGCCGATCGCGACGGACGTTGTGCTCGAGACGCCTTCCGACGTGGAGGACGTCTATCCGCGTGAAATCGGCGACCTGTTCGTGGCGGACCAGATCGTGGTCCTGGGACGCTACGGCATCGCGGGGAAGCGCAAGTTCCGGCTGCGCGGCATGCGGGACGGCAAGAAGTTCGTCCGCGAGTTCAACGTGAAGCTCGCGTACGGGCCGGGGACGATCGACCTTTCCCGCATCTGGGCGCAGCGCAAGGTCGGGTTCCTCTGGGACCAGATGCGGCTGCACGGAACGTCGAAGGAGCTTGAGCGCGAGATGTGGCGGCTCGGACTGAAGTACTCGATCGTCACGCCCTATACCAGCGGGCTTGTCCTCGAGGAGCACGCGACGTCGCGCGGTCCCTTGTTCCATCGGGGCTCGCCCGGGGGAGGCAGTTTCCGGGGACCCAACGGTGGCATTCCGCCGGGGCTGCGCACGCCGAACGATCCGGAAGCGCCGCCGGCCGCGCCGACGACGCCCGGCGCCGACGTCCCTCCGCCCGCGGCGGCCACCGGCATGTCGCGCGGATTGCGCAGCCTCAAGGAGGAGGGGCGCCTCTACGAGACCGGTGATCGCGTGCGGGCGGCAGACAAGACGTTCGTGTGGAATCCCGGTCGCGGCTGGGTCGATCAAGCCGTTTCCGCGAAGGCGCGAACGAAGAAGGTCGTGGCGTTTTCCGAAGCCTATTTCAAGCTGCTGGAACGCGACCCGAAGATTGCGCGCTACCCCGCCATCGGCAAGTGGGTGACCTTCGAGTGGAAGGGCGTGGTCTACGCCGTGCAGCCGGATGAAAAAGAGTAGGACCGCAGCCTCGGGCTCCGTGCCCCAAGCGCCTGGCCCCTGGCCCCTTACCGATAACGGCGCCGGCGGCGTGAGATCGGCTTGCTCGGTTTCACGTCGCCGCGCTTGCGCTTCGGCGTGATCTCGATGTTCTTCGAGCTCTTCTTGAGGCTCTTCGGCGTCAGCACCGGCTTGCTCTTGGAGTCGTCCTCTTCGGCCGGCGGACGCGCGATGGGGATGATCTCGAAGCCGACGGAGGCGAGGTAGGCGTCGAACTCCTCGACGATCTGGTTGGGGTGCTGGTAGCGCATCTCCCGGTCCTTGGCCATCATCTTCTCGATGGCGTAGTGGACGTTGGGGGAGATGTTGAGGCGCTTCATCTCGTCCGAGCCGAGGCGCTGCATGATCTGCTTGCTCATCACCTCGAAGTCGTCGTCGCCGCTGAACGGCACTTCGCCGATCACCATGTGGTAGAGCGAGACGCCGAGCGAGTAGATGTCGCTGCGCACGTCGAGATCGGCGGCGCCCTTCGCCTGTTCCGGCGAGATGTAGCCGACCGTGCCGACCGTCGTGCCTTCGCCTTCGTCTTCCGCCGCCTTGCTGCCCTTGACGCGGCAAAGGCCGAGATCGATCAGGCGCACGTTCCAGTCGTCGTCGGCGAGCACGTTGCCCGGCTTGATGTCGCGGTGCACGACGCCTTTGGAATCGAGCTCCGCCAGCGCACTCGCCATCTGGCGCGCCACGTGGACGGCCGTGGAGCTGTCGAGTCTGCCACGCTTCTCGATCAGCTCGAGCACCGTGCTGCCGGGAAACCACTCCATCGAGAGGAAGCGCCAGCCGTTGATCTTGCGCGCCTCGTAGCCGCGAATGATGTTGGGGTGGCGCAGCTTGCAGAGCAGGTGCGCCTCGCGCATGAAGCGCTTGAGCGGCTTGCGCATCAGCTCCTGCTCGGGCAGCAGCACCTTCACGGCGACGGGCAGCTCGCGCGGCGTATACGTACCGCGGTAGACACGCGACGAGGCGCCGTCGCCGATCTCCTCGTAGAGATCGTAGTCGTCGAACGGCTGCAGCTTCTCGAGCGGCTCCTCGGTGAAGGTGGCCGCCGCGTCCTCGGGGATGAGGCCGCGCTCGACCAGCACCTCGGGCAGGCTGAGCACGCGTCCTTCCGTCAGCAGCTTGCCCTGGTGGCCCAGCGCGCTCTGGATCTCTTCCTGCGAGAGAATTCCGCTCCGGAAGAGGAGGGAGGCGATTTCGATGTCCCGTTTCGATGCCATGCCGCGTGCCGGAAAAGATCCCGGACGTCGATCTTGCCGGCCGGGGAAAGCCCCATGCCTGCGGCAATTTCGCCACACAGCGTAACAACTTGGGGCCCTTGGGTTTGCGACCGAATCGGGCCAAAAAATACCCCTGCAGCTTGGGGGAGTCGGGGGGACAATGGGAGCCGAACGCGAGTTGCCCGTATCCCACATCTTCCTTCCTTCAGAAATGCCCTGAACGAAACCCCGCGGGTGGCTTGCGAACATGCCCCCCGGGGTGGCTTTGCCACCCCGGGTTTTTGCTTTTATGGCCCAGCGGCTTTTGTGGCCCAACGGCTTACGCCGTTGGGGCTGGGCGACTCCGGGGCGTGTTGTGCCGAAGGTTCGGCGGGAGTTCGACCTCGGGGGACTTACGCCGTTGGGGCTGGGCGACTCCGGGGCGTGTTGTGCCGAAGGTTTGGCGGGATTTCGACCTCGGGGGGCTTACGCCGTTGGGGCTGGGCGACTCCGGGGTGTGTTGTGCCGAAGGTTTGGCGGGATTTCGACCTCGGG
>JBCDBY010000074.1:0-16135 GCA_039182715.1 Planctomycetota bacterium | reverse complement strand
TGCCCGCCTTCGCCAAGGCTACGGCGGGCAGCCGTCGCTCCTGCCAGCGTTGGGAGCACCATGGTCTTGGGCTTCGTCCGTTGCTGGCTTGCCAGCCATAGCTCCTGCCCGTCAGGGCAGGAGCGACGGCTGGTGGACCCGACAGGATTTGAACCTGCGACCTTCTGGCTGCCAGCCAGACGCTCTCCCAACTGAGCTACGGGCCCGTCGAAGGGGGCATTGTGGACGCGACATTCGGCGCGTCAAGTTTGATCCCCGTGCGTTCTTGCTCCGTCCGGGCTCGGCGGCGAGACTGAGCCGTCCAACGCCAATCCGGTTGAACACGACGATGAGCCAGAAAATCACGCCCCGCTCCGAGGACTTTCCCCGCTGGTACCAGGAGGTCGTCCAAGTCGGCGAGCTCGCCGAGAACGCGCCGGTGCGCGGGTGCATGGTCATCAAGCCGCATGGCTACGCGCTCTGGGAGAACGTCCAGGCCGCCCTCGACAAGCGCTTCAAGGAGACCGGCCACGAGAACGCCTACTTCCCGCTCTTCATCCCGAAGTCGTTCATCGACCGAGAGGCGGAGCACGTGGACGGCTTCGCGCCGGAGCTGGCGGTCGTCACGCACGGCGGCGGCAAGGAGCTCGAGGAGCCGCTCGTCGTCCGCCCGACGTCGGAAACGGTCATCGGCCACACCTACTCGAAGTGGGTGCAGAGCCATCGCGACCTGCCGATCCTGATCAACCAGTGGGCCAACGTCGTGCGCTGGGAGATGCGTCCGCGCCTCTTCCTGCGCACCGCGGAGTTCCTCTGGCAGGAGGGCCACACCGTGCACGCCACGGACGAGGAGGCGGAGCAGGAGACGCTGCAGATGCTCGACGTCTACGCCGAGATCGCGCGCGACTGGCTTGCCATTCCGGTGCGCAAGGGCCTCAAGTCGAAGCTCGAGACCTTCCCGGGCGCGCTGCGCACCTACTGCATCGAAGGCATGATGCAGGATGGCAAGGCGCTGCAGATGGGCACGTCGCACCACCTCGGCCAGAACTTCGCCAAGGCGTTCGACATCCAGTTCCAGGACGTCGACGGCGAGCGCAAGCACGCGTGGACCACCTCGTGGGGCGTCTCGACGCGTCTCATCGGCGCCATCGTCATGGCGCACGGCGACGACGCGGGTCTCGTGCTGCCGCCGCGCATCGCGCCGATCCAGGTCGTGCTGGTGCCGATCTTCCGCAAGGAGGAGGAGAAGGCGGCCGTCCTGGAACAGGCGAACAAGCTCATCGACGAGATCACCGCCGCCGGCATGCGCGCGAAGCTCGACGACCGCGAGCAGCTCAAGCCGGGCCCGAAGTTCTTCGAGTGGGAGAAGAAGGGCGTGCCGATCCGCCTCGAACTCGGCCCGCGCGATCTCGCCGACGGCAAGGTCATCGCCGCGCGCCGCGACACGAGCGAGAAGCAGCCGCTGCCGTTCGACGGCCTCGCCGCCGCGCTGCAGGAGCGGCTCGACGCCATCCAGGCCAACCTCCTCGCGCGCGCCGAGGAGCGCACCGCGACGATGACCACCGAGGCGGGCGACTGGGACGCCTTCACCAAGGCGCTCGACAACCCGGGCGGCTTCGTTCTGGCGCACTGGGACGGTACCGACGAGACGGAGCTGGCGATCAAGGAAAAGACGAAGGCGACGATTCGCGTTCTCGCGGACGAGGTCGACGGGACTTGCGTGCTCACCGGCAAGCCGGCCGCGCGCCGCGCCTACTTTGCTCGCTCGTATTAGCCAACCGTGACACGCACGGCGTACATCGACGCCGTGCGTGCTTTCTTGCCGCTGCTCCTCCTCGCCGCCTGCGCCACGCGCAAGCCGGCGCAGCTCGAGGTGTCGCCGCGTCCGCTGCCGGAGCCGTCGCCCATTCCGTGGCGCACGGACGCGGATGCCGCCCTCGAGGAGGCGCGCCTCCAGCGCAAGCGGGTCTTCCTCTACTTCCACTCGGAGTGGAACCAGCAACCCGGGTACGACCACTATCTCGAGCTGCCGCAGCTGGCGTTCGTCTGGGAGCAGTTCCGGCCGATCCGCGTCAACGTCGACCTGCGCGCGAACGGGGACATCTGTCGTACGTGGAGGCCCGGGTACGCCAACCCGTCCGTCGTGCTGCTCGGACCCGACCGGGGTGTGCTCGATCGCTGGGAGGACAGGCTGCAGGTGGACGAGATCGCCGAACGCGCCCGCGCCGCGATCGGGACCTCGGGCATTCCCGCGGAGTACGAGGAGCGGTGGAATCAGGCGACGAACCGGTTGGCTGGCAACAAGATCGAGTCGCTGCGCCAGCTGGTCGCCGTGCTCGAGTCGGACGGGCACGGTCGCGCGGCGTATCGCCTCGCCCTCATGGAGTGCCGCGAGCACTTCTACCGCTTCCGCTGGACCCTGTGCGTCGACGCGTGCGAGCAGGTGCTCCGTCGCTGGCCCGGCTCGCAGGAGGCGATCGACCTGCGCGCCCGCGCCCTGTTCCGCGGCTCGGGCATCATCGAGCCGGTCACGCAAGCGCGCATCGAGCGGGGTGAAAGTCTCAGCGTGGGGGAGCCGGCCGTCGACTTCGAGCTCCGGGAGGTGCTCGAAGGCAACGCCTATGATTCGGAGACGTCCGCCTGGGTCGTCGGGTTGATTCGCGACTCGCGCGTGCTGCCGACGCTCATCGATCGATTCCGCGACAAGTCCCTGCGTGTGGAAGTGCGCGCCCGGATCGCGAAGGCGATGGACTACTGGTGCGAGCCCGCGTTCCTGCCGACGCTTATCGCGGCACTCGACGATCGCACGGAGGCCGCGTCCGTCCGCATCGCGTGTGCGTGGGCGGTGGCCCACCTCGGTGCCGCGCACGGCGGCCTCTACGGCTCCACCGTCGTCGAACCCATCTTCCGCGCCCTGGACACGCGCAACCGGGAGCTGCGGGAGGCGTGCATCGAGGCGCTGGCGACGGTGCGCGACGACTACGATCTCGCGCGCCTCTTCGACGCGATGGAGAAGAGCGACCGCGCCGTCCGCGTCTTCACCACGCGTGCCGGCATTCTCCTCAACGTGTCGCGCGGCCCGCCGCTGGTCGACGAGTTCCCCCCGGGGACCGATCTCTTCCTGCGCGATTGGTGGGACGCCAACGCGGGCCGCCTGCGCTGGGACGCGACACATCGTCGCTACGTCATGCCAGGGATTGCAGCCGAGCCCGTATCAGAGCCGGAAACTTCGGATACCACGTCGCGTTCAGAGGCGACGGATGCGGAAGGGGATGGAGCGTGATGCGCTTGCCGTCCAGCTCCACGTCCAGCGTCGCCTCGTAGCGGTCGGGCCGCGTCCAGTACTCCTTGAGCCGCGGCTTGAGCGACGGGTCGGCCAGTCCGAACCACTCGAACGCGACATTGCCGCAGGTCAGCAGCTGGTCGCCCTGCCAGTGCTCGACGAGGAAGGTGCGGATCATCGGCAGGAAGCGTCGCTTCACCTTGACCGACCACGCCTTGTTGCCGACCGGCTTGTACGGCACGGTGTTTGCCCAGAAGACGACGCGGTCGCCGAGCGCCTCGCGAATGAGCTGCCCGCCCTTGCCGATGAACGGCTCGCGCTCGAAGACCTCGGTGCGCCCCGGGTCGCGCCCGAAGATGCCGATGCGGGACGCGAGCGAGCCGGAACCCAACAGCACCGGCTCGCTCGGGTCGAGTCCCGCCTCCTCGTAGACGGCGACGTCGACGTCCATGTCGCCTTTGCGCGCTTCGGCGCGAATGTCCTCGAGGAGGGCGTTCACCGCGTGACGATGTTGACCAGCCGGCCCAGCACGACGATGACCTTGACGACGTTCGGCTCGCCCTCGAGCGTCGCCAGAGCCGCCTTCTCCAGCTCCTCCTTCGACGCGTCGGCCGCTACGCGGATGCGTGCCTTCACCTTGCCCTTCACCTGCACGGCGATCTCGACCTCGTCGTCCTTCAGCATCGCCTCGTCGATGGCAGGCCATGCGGCATCGGAGACGCACTCGGTGCGGCCCATGCGCGACCAGATCTCCTCCGCGACGTGCGGCGCGAAGGGCGCCAGCACGCGAGTGAAGCGGTCGAGCTGGTTCTCGGTGACGCCGCCCTGCGCCGCGTTCACGAACTCGATCATGGCGGCGATGGCGGTGTTGAAAGAGAGTTTCTCCACGTCGCGCGCCACCTTGTCGATGGTGCGGTGCAGCTTCTTCTCGATCTCCCCGTCGGCGGCATCGGCGTAGCGAACCTCACCGGTCGATTCGTCGACCGCCATGCGCCAAGCGCGCTGCAGGAAGCGGTAGAGCCCGACCGTGTCGTCGGTGTTCCACGGCTTGCCGTCGGCCAGCGGACCCATGTACATCTCGTACAGACGGAAGGTGTCCGCGCCGTAGTGCTCGATGATGTCGTCGGGGTTCACCACGTTCTTCAGCGACTTCGACATCTTGGCGGTGATGCGCTGCACCTCGGCGCCGGTCGCGGTCTCCACGTAGACCCCCTCACTCTTCTCCTCGACCTGATCGATCGGGACCAGCGTCTTGTCGTCGCGCTGGTAGGCGTACGACGTGATCATGCCCTGGTGGAAGAGCTTGCGGAACGGCTCCGGCGACCGGACGTGGCCCAGGTCGAACAGCACCTTGTGCCAGAAGCGCGCGTAGAGCAGGTGCAGGACGGCGTGCTCCGCGCCGCCGATGTAGAGATCGACGCCGCGTTCGCCCATCCAGTAAGCCTCCGCCTCTTCGCCGATCAGGCGGTCGGCGTTGCGCGGGTCGCAGAAGCGCAGGTAGTACCAGCACGACCCGGCCCAGCCCGGCATCGTGTTCGTCTCGCGCCGCACCGGGGTGGACGGATCCAGCGCCGCCACGCCCGCTTCGCCCGCGGTGGTCCTGACCCAGTCGCCCGCCTTCGCCAGCAGCGGCTTCGGGTCGTCGCTCTCCTCCGGCGCGTAGTCCTCCAGCTCCGGCAGCGTCACCGGCAGCGTCGATGCGTCGACGGCGTACGGCCGGTCATTGTCGTCCCAGACGATCGGGAAGGGTTCGCCCCAGTAGCGCTGGCGGCTGAACAGCCAGTCGCGCAGTCGGTAGTTGACCTGCCGGCGGCCGATGCCGTTCTCCTCCAGCCAGTCCAGGATGCGTCGCTTCGCGTGGTCGACCTCCAGGCCGTCCAGGAACTCGCTGTTGATCGCCGGGCCCTCGCCGACGTACGCCTCGCCGTCGAAATCGGCGGGCGGCTGCACGGTGCGCACGATGGGCAGCTCGAACGCCTTGGCGAAGTCCCAGTCGCGCTGGTCCTGGCCGGGCACGGCCATGATCGCGCCGTGGCCGTAGCCCATCAGCACGTAGTCGGCGACCCAGACCGGAATCGTCGCGCCCGTCGCCGGGTTGGTGCAGAACGCCCCGGTGAAGACGCCGGTCTTCTCCTTGTTTTCCTGGCGCTCGATGTCGGAGCGGTTGCGCGCCTCCGTCACGTAGGCGCGCAGCGCGTCGACGTCGGTGCGCTTGCCCGGCCGCTCCAGGATCACGTCGACCAGCGGATGCTCCGGCGCCACGACCATGTAGGTCGCGCCGAAAATCGTGTCGGGCCGCGTCGTGTAGACGCGCAACGCTGGCGGCGCGGTCGGCGGGGGGGAGACCAGCGGGAAGTCGATCTGCGCGCCCTCGGAGCGCCCGATCCACTCCGCCTGCATCGTCTTGGTCGACTCGGGCCAATCCAGCCCGTCCAGGTCGGCGACCAGGCGGTCGGCGTACGCCGTGATGCGGAACAGCCACTGGCGCAGCGGCTTGCGCAGAACCGGGTGCTGCCCGCGCTCCGAGCGGCCGTCGATCACCTCCTCGTTGGCCAGCGCGGTGCCCAGCTTGGGACACCAGTTGACCGTCTGCTCGCCGACGTAGGCCAGCCGGTTCGCGTCGACGGCGTCCTGTTGCTCCTCCGCCGTCAGGCGATCCCACATGCGCGCACCCTCGGGCAGGTCGCGCACCTCCTCGTGGTCGAAGCGCAGCACGCGTCCGTCGGCGTCGATGGCGGCATGCCCCTGCTCCAGCTCGGAGACCAGCTCGTCGATGGGGCGAGCGCGCTGCTCCAGCTCGTCGAACCAGGCGTTGTAGATCTGCAGGAAGATCCACTGCGTCCAGCGGTAGTAGTCCTCGTCGATCGTGCCGAACTCGCGCGACCAGTCGTAGGAGAAGCCGAAGCGCTGCAGCTGCCGGCGGAAGTTGTCGATCGCCTGGCGCGTGGTGATGGCGGGGTGCACGCCGGTCTGAATGGCGTACTGCTCCGCCGGCAGACCGAAGGCGTCCCAGCCCATGGGGTGCAACACGTTGAACCCGATCATGCGGCGGTAGCGGCAGAGGATGTCCGTCGCCGTGTATCCCTCCGGATGACCGACGTGCAGGCCGGCGGCCGAGGGGTACGGAAACATGTCGAGGCAGTAGAACCGCTCCTTGCCCGCGTCGAAGGCGGGTTCGCCGGGGTTGGGCTGCTCGAACGTCTTCCGCTCCGCCCAGACCTTCTGCCAGCGAGGTTCGATCTCGTTGGCGAAGCGGGCGTCGTAACGGTGTGCTTTTTGGTTCATGGCGGACTCGGCAAAGAAAAAGGCCCCGCGTACGCGAGGCCTGAAATCGGTGGGGGAATCTCGTAATGCGTACGCTTCAACAGACGGCGGGCGCCGTAAGTCGGAGGCTTGTCCGCGGACCGTGCATTACTAGCGGAAGTATATCGCCCTTTCCGACCGAGTAAACCACCCGATTTCCCTCGCCGGGGTTCCCTCCTGTCCCTCGATCTCGTACCCTTAAGGCGATTGGTCCACCAGACGTTGTAGGACCCGCGGAGGAGAGCCCCATGGAATCAAAGCCGGCCAAGGAATCGATCGTCTCGCGACTGTTCGGGTTCGGGAGGCGCAGGGAGCCCGAGCTGGAGGCTCCCGAAGCCGTCGAAGCACAGGAAGACGTGCGGACCGAGGAGCGCGGTTTCGCCGCGACGCCGGCCGCGCAGGAGAACGGCGCGTCGAACACGGATGGGAAGCCGGAGGGCGCGTCGGAGACGAACAACGGGCCGGGCAACGGGCCGGACAACGAGCCCGTCGAGGAGCCGCGCATCACGGTTCCCGAGCAGGTCATCCGCATCAAGACCGGTGGGCTTCGCAAGCGCGACGAGGTCGTCAACGCCATCGGCGACTCCTTCAAGGAACTCAACAACCTGCTCGGCAGTGTGAGCGATCGACTCGACCGCCAGGACGACCGCGCCGCCGACCTCGCCGATCAGCTTCGCGAGATTCCCGAGTACCTCCGTCAGCTCCCCGAGCTGCACGCGGAGCAGAACCAGATCGCCCGCGACACGAGCGAAGCCATGCGCGACGTCGGCGATTCGATGCGCTCGATGAGCCAGACGATGGCGGAGATTCCGCAGGCGCAGCGGCAGGCGGCCGAGGCGCTGCAAAACGTTGCCGACGTGGTCTCCCACATTCCGGACAGCATGCAGGAGCGGGCGGAGAAGCAGCAGCAGGCGATGCAGGCGCTCACCGAGGCGCAGCAGCAGACCGCGCGCGTCATCCACCACGGCAACCAGAAGCAGCTCAACATCCTGCATCAGTCGACGCAGAAGACGCTTCAGACCGTTCATCAGTCGATGAAGCAGCAGCGCCGCGAGATGGAGCAGGTGATGCGCATGAATGAGGCGAACATGAAGCGCATGCTCGTCCTCGCCGCCGCGTTTGTCGGCGCCGCGCTGCTATCGGTTGTCGCCCTGCTCTGGTTGCGTTAACATCTCCGTCCTCGCAGCGGAACGGTCCGCTGTGAGCCCATGGGCTCCGGGAAGTCGGGTGAGAATCCCGCGCGGGGCCGCCGCTGTAAGCGACATACGGACGAGCGCGATGGACCACTGGGGTTGGGAAGCCCCGGGAAGGTGCGCTCCTCTCGGTCGTGAGCCAGAAGACCGTCCCATGGGCACCGTGTCGGGACCTCCGGGTCCAGTGCGTTCGAGCCAACGCGCGTAAACGAAAGGGGTGCGTCATGCGCGCTCGTGGTCTGCTTCCCGTCTGTCTGTTCTTATCCCTCGTTGTCGGCTGTGGCAGTGACGGCGGTCTCCCGCCGATCGTGCCGTTCGAGGGGGCGCCCGGCGTCCCGGTCGATCCCGGCAATCCCAACCCCACGCCGCCGCCCAACCCGACCCCGACGCCCACGCCGGCGCCCGCGGTCACCTTCGACGCGCAGTTCATCGACCTCACGACCCCGGGCGCCTTCCCGTCCGACGTCGTGGGTGACGGCAACGGCTCGCTCTACACCGTCGACGATGCGCAGATCCCGGCGACCGTGCTGCGCTTCCCCTTCACGGGCGGCGCGCAGGCGACGCCCAGCGTGACCATCGCGGCGGCCGACCTGATCGACTCCGACGGTACGCAGCCCGCCGTCACGCCCAACACGATCGACTTCGGCGGTGGCCTGTTCGGCGCCTTCACCGGCGATCTCGAGGTCGTCTTCGAGCGATGGCTGCTGGTCACCGTCGGCGCCGGCAACTCCGCCAGCGCCATCGACGGCGCGCCGGTGCGCCTCGCCAACCTGCTCGTCATCGACATGCAGGCGGGTGAGATCGTCCAGACGATCAACCTCGGCTGGAGCTTGCCGGAGAGCCACACCCTGAGCGACGGTTCCACCCAGGCGGCGATTCCGCAGAGCCTGCCGTCGCAGGTCACCTTCGTCCCCGATCTCAACGGCTCGAACACCGGTCGCATCTACGTCGCCATGGGCAACGGCGCCGGCAGCGCCAGCGGGCTCACGCTCTGGCACCCCGGGACCGTCCAGATCTGGCGCGCCGACTTCACGCGGGCCGAGCCGATCGAGCCCGACCTGACCGGTCTCAACCCGCAGTTCGCCACGCGCACCTTCGTCTCCGAGAACTTCAACCCGGTGAGCGTGCGCAGCTTCCGCAACCGCCTCGGACTCGACTACCTGCTGCTCACCAACGCCGGCGCCTCGCGCTTCGACGCGAACTTCAACGCGGTGCCGGAAACCGAGACCGTGATCGAGGTACTCGACCTGACGACGTTCGTCTGGCGCCCGTCCCTCGCGCAGTCGCTCGGCGCCGTGCTGCCTGCCACGCAGCGCGCGGCGATCGGCCGCGATGCCACGGGCCGGCCGTTCGCGGCCTTCACCAGCCAGACCTTCTCCGCCGCCTATCTGTTCGACCTGTCGGGTCTCGATGTGGATCCGCCGGTCGCGGGCCGCGGCCTGCTGCGGACGATCGATCTCGCCGCGGGCGGATCGACGACGATCGGCTCCGGGTTCCACCCCGGCGTCGGGCTCACGAACTCGGCGCGCACGCTGGTCACCTCGCGATTCCTGCCCGCGCAGCTGCAGGTCGTGTCGCTTCCGGGCGACGTCGCGAACGGCTCGATCACGGTCGATCCGGCGCCGTTCGACGGCAACGAGATGTTCGCCGACGACACCGGCGGCCTGGGCGCGCTGGTTGTTCCGCGCAACAACGTGAGCGACGTCTACGTGATCACGAACGGTACGTTCGATATGAGCTTCGCGCCCCTCGGGAACGCGCACATCGGCACGCTCACGACCCGCGACGGCCTGCGATAGCATGGGGCCCTCATGAAGAGGGCCGTCACACTTCTCCTTTCCATTCTTCTGGGAGCCGCGCCCGCGTTCGCGCAGGGCGGGCTCCCGGATCTTCTTCCGCCGGGCACCCCGTTCGTCGCCGAGTTCCGCAGCGTCGGCAGCTACGCGGATTGGACCAAGAACAGCGCGCTCGGTCGCATATGGGCCGAGCCCGAGATGCAGGTCTTCGTGCGAGGGCTCGAGAAAGCCATCGCCGACGCGGTGGAGGGGCAGCGCCGCCGCGGTCCCGACCCCTTCATGAAGATGGGGCTCGAGCCGGAGGACTTCCTCGGCATCGAGATCGGCAGCATGGGCATCGCCATGCTCGGCATGAACGAGATGGGCGTGCCGGAGGTCCTGCTGCACGTCGACGTCCGCAAGGGGCAGCCGAAGATCGCCAAGATCCTCGCGTCGCTGCGCAACGCCTACGGCATGTTCGTGGGCACGCCCTTCGAGCAGGAGAAGTTCGGCGACGCGACGCTGTACTCGACCAATCTCGGCCCGGTGGAGGTCGCGCACATCCAGACGGGGAATCACTTCTTCCTCGCGACGGGCGCGAAGCACATTCGAAACGTGCTGCCGATGCTCCAGGGAGCGCGCCGCGCCAACCTGCGCGGCAGCGAACGATTCCAGGGCGCGCTGCGCGCGCTCGACACCAAGAGCTACCAGACGCTGGTCTATCTCGATCCCGACCGCATCCGCACCATGATGCGGCCGCTCATGGGCGAGGACGCCGGCTGGATGGACCTCGTCTTCAGCATGAGCGGACTCGACGCGATCGACTCGATCGCGCTCGCCGACATCCCGGTCGGCGCCAACCTGCGCACCGAGCTGGCGCTCAAGCTGCGCGAGCGGCGCGGCATCTTCGCGCTGGCGCAGACCGAGCCCACGCGCCAGCCGTTCCTCGGGCGCGTCCCCGCCGACGCACTGCTCTACGGCGCGGAGCGATTCGACCTCGCGCGGTTCCATCGCGAGGCGCTCGCCGCGATCGACGGCGCGGGCGGCAACACGCAGTCCTATCGCGCCGAACTGGCGCGCTACAAGGAGGTGCTGGGCTTCGATTTCGAGCAGGACCTGCTCGGCAGCCTCGGCGACGAATGGGCGATGTATCTGGGCGGCACGCCCGGCGGCGCGCTGCTTCCGGACGTGGTGCTGGTCTGCAGCCTGCGCGACCGCGCCAAGCTCCAGCAGGTGATGAAGAAGCTCGTCACGACCTATCCCGACGTCGTGAAGATGCACGGCGGAGAAAAGCGGGCGGCGGTGCTGCGTCATCGCCGGACGAAGTTTGCGGGGCAGAACATCGACCTGCTGGAGCTGAGCGAGCGCCGCGGCGACCCGATTCCGATCACCCCCTCCTGGACGATCGGCGACGACTACGTCGCGTTCGCGCTCTGGCCGCAGGCACTCAAGCATTTCCTCGGCCGTCGCGCATCGTTGCGCGAGAGCGCCTCGTTGGGGGCGCTCGCGAAGCAGGCGCCGCAGGATCCGTCGAGCGTCGGCTACTTCGACCTGCCGCGCGTGTTCGCCTTCCTCTACAACACCTCCATCCCCGCGATCCAGGGCCTGCAGGGAGCGATCAATCGTGAGCTCAAGCCGCTGGGAGCGAAGATCAGCCTGCACGATCTGCCGCGTGCCGAGGTGTTCCTGCGCCACCTCACGCCGATCATGAGCTACACGAAGACCAACGACGAGGCGTTCCGGTTCGGCTACGTCTCCTCGTGCGGGCTCACGCTGATGACCAGCGGCGTCGCGGCGGCCGCGGTGATGGGGGTGGCGGTGTTCGAGTGGGAGGCGGACGAGCAGTACGCCGAAGCGATTGCCGTGCGCCAGGACGAGCTGGTCAAGGCTCTGGAGGCGGAGATCGCGCAGCTGCAGGCTCTGCGCGCGAAGGACCGCCAGCGCTACGCGGAGCGTCTCGAGCGCCTCGCGAAGCAGATCGAGGCGCTGCGCAAGCAGATGAAGGAACTCGAGTGATCGCCGACTTCCGCTCCGACACCGTCACCCGTCCGACCGAGGCGATGCGGCGCGCTCTCGCCGAAGCGGAGGTCGGCGACGACGTCTTCGGCGACGACCCCACGGTGCGCCGGCTGGAGGAGCGCGGCGCGTCGCTCTTCGGACGCGCGGCGGCGCTCTACTGTCCGACCGGCACGATGGCGAATCAGATCGCCATCGGGCTCAAGGTGCGGCCCGGCGACGAGATCCTCATGGAGGAGCTCTCGCACACCTACCACTTCGAGGTGGGGGGCGCGGCGCGGCTGTGGGGCGCGCAGGCGCGGCTCTATCCGAGCGATCACGGCACGCCGGACCCCGCCGTCGTCGCCGGACTGGTGCGCCCGGACAACGTACATCTGCCGCGCACGACGCTCTGCCTGGTCGAGAACACGAACAACTTCCATGGCGGGCGCGTCGTCCCGATCGAGGTACTGCGCGCGGTGCGCGACACGCTGCCGGACACGGTCGCCCTGCACCTCGACGGCGCGCGCCTCTGGAACGCGCACGTCGCCAGCGGCACGCCGCTCGAGGAGTACGGTCGCGTCGCGGGGACGATCATGGTGGCGCTGAGCAAGGGCCTCGGCTGTCCCGCGGGGAGCCTCGTCATCGGCGACGCGGACGACATCGCGGAGGCGCGGCGGCTGCGCAAGCTGCTGGGCGGCGGCATGCGGCAGGTGGGCGTGCTCGCCGCGACCGGCCTTGTCGCGCTGGATGTCGGCTTCGACCACCTCGCCGCGGATCACGCGCGGGCGCGCCGCATCGCCGAGGCGTACGGGGACGCCGCGCTACCCACCGACACGAACATCGTCATCGTCGAAGTCGAGGACGCCGCCGCAGAGGAGCAGCGCTACAGGGAGGCGGGCGTGCTGATCGTCGCCATCGCCCCGACGCGCATCCGCATCGTCACGCATCGCGACGTGGGAGACTCCGAGGTGGAGCAACTGCTCGCGGTGAAGTCGTCGCGTTGAACGGGGAGTGAGTTGTCAGTTTTCAGTGATCAGTTGTCAGTGCTTCGATGGCCGGCGTCCTGCGACCGTCTGACTGATAACTGAAAACTGACCACTGAAATCTATCCACCACTGATCTTGAGCGACTTCCAGAACGCGCGAATGTCCTTCTTCCACGCGCGCGCGGTGTTGCCCCACATGATCATCTCGATCTCGTAGGTGCGTCCGTTCTTGTGCTCGACGTAGCGGTAGTCGGCGCGCACGATCTGGCCCGTCTTGGGCGCGCGCGCCGACATCTGCACCTGCCGGCCCTCCTTGGCGCCGCGCGGCTTCCAGCTCTTTGCCTTCTTCGGCGACCGCACGTCCTTGTAGCGGTTCTGGAAGCGCTGCATGCGCTCGATCGAGAGATCCTCGGCCGACTTCGGGAACTTCACCGACAGGTGCGAGCGGATGAAGATTTCCACGCGGTTGCCGTGCTCGCCGATGCGGCGGAGGTGCTTCCAGATGCCGGGATCGCCGTCCACGTCGGGCGGCCGCTCCGCGAAGCCGGACGGCTTGAGGACGCGGATCTTGTAGAAGGTGTGCTCCAGCGTGACCGGCTTGAGCGCGGCGGGATCCGTCGGCGCCGGCTCCGGCGCGCCCTTCGGGTCCAGAAGGGTGAAGTTCTCCAGCGCGGCCCGCAGCGGCTTGATTTCGTCATCCGGACCGGTCACGCGGATTTCGTAGAGGCGCTTCCCGTCCCGGACGAAGAGCGCCAGTTCGCCGGGACCCGTGCCGATACGCCGTGCGCCGCCTTCCCCTTCCAGCTTGAGCTTGCCGGCGCGCGACCTCGCCAGCTCTCCCGCGCCCAGTTCGGACTGGTCCGAACCGACCTGGGAGATGCGAAGGCGCAGGGTGGTCTTGTCCTTGACGAGGATGGCGTTCCAGGGCTCCTTCGCCTCGGATCGCGCAAACCCGGGCGGAAGCCGCATGAGGAAGTTGCCTTCCGCGAGGGGAGAGCGTACGACGACAGCGTCCGCGGACGGTTCGACCTGGATGGTGTCGGCCGCCAGCAGGGCCGGAAGAAGAAGTAGAGACGCGAGTATGCGCAAGGGGTACCGAGTATGGACGTGACCGACGCCGTCTTCAAAGCCTACGACATCCGGGGCACCTATCCGGACCAGATCGACGAGGAGCTGGCCGAGCAGATCGGCCGCGCCTACGTCGGGGAGGTCGCACCCGGGACCGTGGTGGTGGGCCACGACATGCGGCCGTGCGCGCCCGGGATCACGGATGCGCTCGTCCGGGGTCTCACCCGGGCCGGCGCATCGGTGACCCGCATCGGGCTCTGCTCCACGCCCATGCTGAGCTACGCCACCGGCGCGGGCGGCTACGACGGCGGCATCATGGTCACCGCGAGCCACAACCCGGCGCAGTACATCGGCCTCAAGCTGGCGCGCAAGGGCTGCGTGCCGATGAGCCGCGACGCCGGCATCGGCGCGATGGCCGAGGCGATCCGCAATGGCGACCTGCCGGCCGATGCGGCGACGCCCGGCACGGTCGAGGACCGCGATATCCGCGACGACTACGTGCGCATGGTGACCGAGCACGCGAAGCCGGGCCGAAGGCTCAAGATCGTCGCCGACGCGGGCAACGGCATGGGCGGGTTCGAGTTCCCGCTCGTCGCCGCGCATCTCGACGTCGACGTCATCCCGCTCTACTTCGAACTCGACGGCTCGTTTCCGAACCATGAGGCCAACCCGCTCAACCTCGACACGCTCAAGGAGCTGCAGAAGGCGGTGGTGGAGCAGGGCGCCGATTTCGGGGCCGCGTTCGACGGCGACGCCGATCGCGTCGGCTTCATCGACGAAAAGGGCCACGTGGTCACCAACGATCTCGCGACGGCGCTGCTCGCGTCCGACATCCTGGCGCGCGAGAAGGGCGCGGTCGTCTACGACCTGCGCAGCAGCAAGGCGCTGGCGGAGGAGGTGGTGCGCCACGGCGGCACGCCGATCCGCGAGCGCGTCGGCCACAGCTTCATGAAGCA
The DNA here is from genome assembly GCA_039182715.1 of Planctomycetota bacterium. GTDB lineage: Bacteria > Planctomycetota > PLA2 > PLA2 > PLA2 > JBCDBY01. Next base: position 1,595 of record JBCDBY010000074.1, on the reverse strand, counting down.
GACGATGCGCGCGAACAACGCGGTCTTCGGCGGCGAGTTCTCCGGACACTACTACTTCCGCGAGAACTTCAACACCGAGTCGGCCAGCCTCGCGGTGATCGCGATGTGCAACATTCTCGGGCAGGACGACACCCCGCTCTCGCAGCGCATCGAGCCGTTGCGGCGCTACCGCAACACGGGCGAGGTGAATTTCCAGGTGGAGGACAAGGCGGGGCGCATGCGGGCGGTCGAGGAGGCGTTCGCGGACGCGAAGATCGACCACCTCGACGGCGTCACGGTGGAGTACCCGGGCTGGTGGTGCAACGTGCGCCCGTCGAATACGGAGCCCTTCCTGCGGCTGACGCTCGAGGCGATCGATCCGGAGGAGTTCGAGGGCGCGAAGCGCAAACTCTTCGATCTGCTCGGCACGCCGATTTCCCACTGATGGCGGCGAATCGAGCGGACCTCGCCGTTCGATTTACGCTGTCTTAACATTGTGTAGAACTTTCGTTCACGTGGCGTTGGTCTCCTGCGGCCCTGAAACGAGTGGATTCAGGAACCCCCTTCAGGAGACAAACGTGAAGAAGAAGATCGCTGCGCTTCTGCTCTGTGCGGGAGCAGCCCTGTTCGCCGGATCCGTCACCGCATCGGATCTCGTGGACGCGAAGCTCACGGCCTACGCCCCGACCTCGGGCGTGTCCGGAAACATCAAGTCCGAAGGTTCGGACACGATGAACAACCTCATGACGCTGTGGGCCGAGGGCTTCAAGAAGCTCTACCCGTCCATCAACGTCGAGATCGTCGGCAAGGGCAGCTCGACCGCCCCGCCCGCGCTCATCGCCGGCACCTCCACCTTCGGCCCCATGAGCCGCAAGATGAAGGCGAAGGAGATGGACTCGTTCGAGAAGAAGTTCGGCTACAAGGCGACCGAGCTCGCCACGTCGATCGACATGCTCGCCGTCTATGTCCACAAGGACAACCCGATCAAGGGTCTCAACTTCCCGCAGGTGGACGCGATCTTCTCGTCGACCCGCAAGCACGGCTTCACCAAGGACATCAAGACCTGGGGTGACGCGGGTCTCGGTGGCGAGTGGGCCAGCAAGCCGATCACCGCCTACGGGCGCAACTCGGCGTCGGGCACCTACGCGTACTTCAAGAAGCACGCGCTCGGCAAGGGCGACTACAAGAACTCCGTCAAGGAGCAGCCGGGCAGCTCGGCCGTGGTGACCTCGATCGCCGGCGACCTCGGCGGCATCGGCTACTCGGGCATCGGCTACAAGACCGCCGACGTCAAGGCGGTGGCGCTGGCCCGCGAGGGCAACGGTTTCGTGGCGGCCGAGCCGGCCAACGCCTACAGCGGCGACTACCCGCTCTCGCGTTTCCTCTGGCTCTCGGTCAACTACAAGCCGGGCAGCCAGCTCGACACGCTGCGCGCCGAGTTCATCAAGTACATCTTCTCGCGCGAGGGCCAGGAGGTCGTGGTCAAGGACGGCTACTTCCCCGTGTCGGCCGCTCTCGCGAAGCGTGAGCTCGCGAAGCTCGGCCTGAACTAAGAGGCCGTTCCCAAGCAAGGACTACAAGGGCGCCCGGGGCATATCGCTCCGGGCGCCCGTTCC
>JBCDBY010000073.1:0-16136 GCA_039182715.1 Planctomycetota bacterium | reverse complement strand
TCCGGCCTCTCGGGCGTCGGCCACGACTTCCCCCCCTTCTGCACCTGCTACACCGTCCGCTCCGTCGGCTCGCTCAACATCGTCGGCCTCCGCCGCGCCGGCTACCGCGACCACATCAAGCCGCTCAAGCAGGCCTTCAAGCTCTTCTTCGAGAGCAAGGCCACCAACGCCGCCGCCGTGCAACGCTGCCGCGAAGAGATCGACCCCGACCCCCTCGTCGATGAGTTTCTCACCTTCATCGAGAACGCCAAGCGCGGCATCCCGCCTTACATCCCCGACAACCATTAACCCGTGAAGCCAACGGCCAGCAGGGCCCCGCGCTCATCTTCCTCCACCAATCGGTAACCCATCGATCAACCGATCGATGTCCTCGGCGGTGTTGTACGCGTGAGGACTCACCCGCAATCGCCCGCCCCGCAGGGCGATCACGACGCCTTGCTTCTCCAGGTCATTCGCGATCCGCCGATGCTCGGCCTGGGCCGCGCCCGGCTTCTCGAACACCACGATCCCGCTCCGTTCGCCCGGATCGTCGCGCGGCGTCACCACGCGATACCCCTTGCTCGATAGACCCTCGCACGCCCGGGCCGTCAACGCCTCGACGCTCGACCATACCGCGTCGATCCCCGTGTCCAGCAGCAGCCGCATCGACGCCCCCAACGCCAGCACGCCCGGCACGTTCCACGTCCCCGGCTCGAACCGCTTGGCGTCCGACCGAAACTCGTAGCGATAGTCGAGGTAGTTCTCCGCGTCGACCATGTTCAGCCAGCCCACCACCGCCGGCGTCAGCCGCTCGGTCAGCCCGCGCCGGCAGTAGAAGATCCCCGCACCCTCCGGCCCGAGCAGCCACTTGTGACCGTCGGCCGCGAGGAAGTCGATCCGGTCTGTCTCGACATCCACCGGCAGCACACCCACCGACTGGATCCCGTCGACGCACAGGTAGCCGTCGACCGCGCGCACCGCATCCGAGATTGCCCGCAATCCGATGCGGTGCCCGCTGGCGAACTGCACGCTCGACAGCGAAACCACCCGTGTGCGCCCGTCGATTGCCGCGATCACGTCCTCGGCGTGGATCCGCCGGTCGTCCCGCTGGGCGACCTCGACCATCTCGACGCCGCGCGTGCGGGCCAGGTGCTCCCACGGGTAGCGGTTGGCCGGGTACTCGACGTCCGTGATGACCACGCGGTCGCCGGCCCGCCAGTCCAGTCCCTGGGCGACCAGGGCCAGGCCGGTGGAGGTGTTGGGGACGAAGGCGATCTCGTCGCCGGAGTACGCGGCCGGATCATCGGCGTCGTGAGCCCCGATCAGCTCGGCGGCCAGCCCACGGACGCGATCGATCTGGCGGTACCAGCCGGCGTCGACGTAAGCCTTGCTCGACGCCTGGTCGGCGTACCACCGCAGCTTCTCGGCCGCGTCGGCGGAGATCGGCGCGACCGCGGCGTGGTTGAGGAACGCCAGCTCGCCCGTCGCCGGATAGCGCTGTCGCAGCGATTCACCCAGCATGGCGGGCATCCTAAACTTGATGCATGAAGTGCCGAATCCGTGTCGCGTGGGGGTGGGGCCTGATGAGTGTGCTGGCGGGGCCGACCCTGGCCGAGGCGGTCGAGCCCGCCCAGGCGCCCGAGCCGAACCCGCTGGTCGAGCGCGTGCTCAACGACCCGCTGACCGACCCGGCCGAGCTCGCGCGGATGCGCGTGTTCCACGGCCGCTTCGCCGAGAACAGCCTGATGACGCCGTGGGTCCGCCAGCCCGGCCTCGCCGCCGAGGTCGCGCTGGCGCAGTGGCGGCTGGACGACCCCGCGCTGACCGCCCGGCCGGTCGCGCGGGCCGAGGCCGCGCTGCGGCGGGGCGAGCCCGACACGACGATCGAGCTGCTCACCGGCACGCTCGCCGCCCTCGACACGGCCACGCCCGACGAACTGCACGCCCGCGTCCTGCTGGCCAACGCGCACGAAACGCTGCACGACGTCCCCGCCGCCGTGGACCTCCTCGACCCGATCCGCGGGCTGCTCATCCGAGAGCAGCTCGCCGACGCCGGGCGGCTGACTCACGCCGCCGAGGCGATCCTCACGCTCGCCCGCCTGCAAGGCCGGCCCGGGGACGACTACCAGCTCGCCCTCGACCTGCTCCGTCGCGCCCGCGAGGCCAATCCGCTCGACTGGCGGCCGCGGCTCGTCGAGGGCCGCTTGCTCGCCGAGAAGGACAATCGCGGAGACGGCGCCGAAGCGCTCGGCGAGGTGCTCACGCTCAACCCGGCCCAGGCCGAGGCGTGGTACGAGCTCGGCCGGCTCAACGTCGAGTCCTTCAACTTCGACGGCGGCGCTTCCGTCACCGCGCGCCTCCGCGAGCTCACGCCCGATCACCCGCTGGCCGCGCTGCTCGAGACGCGGTCGCTCATCCACCAGAAAGACCCGCGACCGGTGCTCGCCGCCGACTCGTCGCTCAACGCGTTGATCGAGCGATACCCGACGCACCGCGAGGCGCTGGCGCTCAAGGCCGCCGCGGCCGCCATCGCGTACGAGCCCGACTTGCTGGCCGACACGCTCGCCGAGATCGACCGCCTCTCGCCCGGCACGCCGCTGGGGCACCTGGAGGTCGGCCTGGCGCTCTCGCACGCCCGCCAGTACCCCCAGGCCGAGCACCACCTCCGGCAGGCCATCTCCCGCCAGCCCAACGACGCCAATCCCCGCGTCGCGCTCGGCCTGCTGCTCATGCAGGCCGGCACGCTCGAGCAGGCCCACGCCGAGCTCGCCCTCGCCACCGCCCTCGACCCCTTCAACCGCTACGCGGGCAACTCGCTCACCCTCGTCGAGGAGCTGCTCGGCTGGGAGACCATCGAGACCGACCACTTCGTCGTCCGCTACAAGCCCGGCGTCGACGCGGCGCTCGCCGCCGACCTGCCCGACCTCCTCGAGTCGCTCTACACCGACGTGACCGCCGAGTTCGCGCACGAGCCGTCCGTCAAGACGCAGATCGACCTCATGCCCGACGAGCAGTACTTCGGCGTCCGCATCGCCGGCCTGCCCGAGATCTGGACCATCGCCGCCGCCACCGGCCCGGTCATCGCCATGACCCCGCCGCGCGACGGCCCGCACCAGCGCGGCACCTTCGATGTCGCCAACGTCCTGCGGCACGAGTTCGTCCACACCGTCAACCTCTCGCAGACCAACAACCGCATCCCGCACTGGTTCACCGAGGCCTGCGCCGTGTCGGTCGAGCTCACCGGGCGCACGTTCGAGACCCAGCGGCTCCTCGCCGCCGCGCTCGCCGCCGACGACCTCTTCGGCCTCGACGAGATCAACTGGGCGTTCGTCCGCCCCAAGAAGCCCACCGACCGCGGGCTGGCCTATGCGCAGGCCAACTGGATGCTCGAGTACATCGAGCTGCGGTTCGGCTGGGAGGCCGTGCTCGACATGCTCGACCGATATCGCGAGGGCCAGGGCGACCGCCCGACGCTCGAGGCCGTCGCCGGGATGACCGCCGAGGCGTTCATGGACGACTTCAAGGCCTGGGCGTACGACCAGGTCGTCGCCTGGGGGCTCGACGAGGCCAGCGACCCGGCCGACGCGCCGGCCAACCCGGGGCGGCTCCGCGCCGTCGCCACGCTCGCGCTCGACACCGGCGATCTGCCTACCGCGATCGCCGCCCTGGAACGCCTCGACGCCGTCGAGACCTTCTCCGGCGCGTTCGCCCACCAGCTCGCCGGCCTGCATGCGCAACAAGGCGACCTCGCCCGCGCCGCCTACTACGCGGAGCGCGCCCTGCACCGCGAGCCCTATAACGCCGACTATCGCACCAACGCCGCGACCCTGAGCCTGCGGGCCGGCAAAGCCGACGACGCCCTCCGCCACCTCGCCGCGCTAACCATCCTGGAGCCGACGCAATCGATCCACCACGTCCGCCTCGCCGCGATGCGTCACCGCCAGGGCGACCTTGAGGGCGCCGACGCCGCGGCCCGCGCCGCTCGTGGGATCGACCCCGACGCCCCGGTCAGCACGTTCCTGAAACCCAACGACTGAACCACGCGCCCCGTGGTTCCCGTGTCAGCCTGCGAGCGTGCTCGCAGGTGAAATGCACGAAGACGACCCGGATCACAGCTCCGGTGCGTCGGCCGGATCGCCACTCGTCGCGAAGTCTGCGTTGACGAAGATCTGATCGAAGCGCGGCGCGGTCGCGGGCGGGATCGCGTCGGGCGCGGCGACGGCGAAGTGCCCGCCGTCGCCGGGACGGTCGGCCGAGGCGTCGTTGCCGAAGGTCTCGACGTGGCCGTCGCTGTAGAGAATGTTGACCTCGGCGCCACGATGGTTCGTCTTGTCGCCGCCGAACGCGCCGCCGAAGGTGTCAAAGAAGTTGCGATCAAGCATCAGGGCCGCGGCGTCGAGGCCCGCCGGGTTGAGCTCGAGATCATCGAGCCGCGGAGGCTGGCCGACGGCGGTCGATCGCTGGATGAAATTGCCCGAGCCATCATCTTCGTAGCCGATCGCATCGAGCTGGCGGTAGTAGTAGGACGAGGAGGCGGAATTGGCGCCGGTTCTCAGGTTTTCGAGCTCCTCGACGGGGTCGGTCGAGTCGTCATCGGGGCAGAACGCGGCGCGGTCGTCGTCGAGCTGGTGGTCGATGAGGATGCCGAGGCCGACGGTGTCCTCGGTGAGGCCGGGGTCCAGGCCGGTCGTGCCGGTCCCCGGTGGAGGCTCGATCTCTTTGAGCGCGATGGCGTTGGTGGCGCGAGTCGGGCCGTCGTAGCCACGACCGGGATTGGACAGGGCGATGTTGGGGTTGTGAGGCAGGACGTCGTTGGACTCCGCGGCGTACGCGTAGATCGCCAGGCCGAGCTGTTTCTGGTTGACGCCGCAGGTGAGCAAGCGCGCGGTGGATCGGGAGGCCGCGAGCACGGGCAGCAGGATGCCGATGAGGATGGCGATGATGCCGATGACGACGAGCAGTTCGACCAGCGTGAAGGCGCCGGGCTGAGAACCGCGGATGAACGCGGATGAACGCGGATGGGTGGCTTTCATCTGGAGTACATAGCCTGTCGGGTAACCACTGAATCGGTGACTTGAAGGCTGAACGCCTGAGGCTCGGTCAGATCTAACCAAATCAATACCTCGTCGCTCGCAATTGAGCTTCGTCGTGTTGGCGGTCCAAGGATCGCAAGGGCTTGGGTTTCACTCTTTCCGACATAGTCGCGGTTGAACGGGTGAATCTGCCAGCGGATCGTTTCCAAGCCGGCGTAGCCGATCGCAAGGCCGAGCCCGATCGCGCCGCCCCACATCGACACACGATGCCGCCATCCGCGTTTATCCGCGTTCATCTGCGGCTCCTACGGTCTGTACGCCGCGGAGCTTGTCGAGATCGGCGAAGAAGCCGGGGTAGGTCTTGGCGACGCAGGCGGGGTCGTCGATGGTGACGCCCCGGCGAGCCAGGCCGAGCACGCTGAAGGCCATGGCGATGCGGTGGTCGTCGTAGGTCTTGACGACGCCGGGCGTGAGCTCGCCGTCGGCGGGCGGGGTGATGAGCAGGTCGTCGCCGCGGACCTGGGCGATGCAGCCGAGCTTGTTGAGCTCGTTGCACATGGCGTTGAGGCGGTCGGTCTCCTTGACGCGCCAGTTGCCGACGTTGCGGATCGCCGAGTCGCCGTCGGCGATCGCCGCGAGGGCGGCGAGGGTCATCGCCGAGTCGGTGATGGGGTCGCCGTCCAGGTCGATGGGCTTGAGCCTGCCATCGGGCGGGGCGGCGACGGTGGTCGCGTCGGCGGTCTGCGTGACGCTCGCGCCCATCTGCTCCAAGGCATCGACGAATTCGGCCTCGCCCTGCACCGAATCGGCGCCGAGCCCCTCGATCGTGATGCGCGAGCCGGGCACGCCCGCGGCGGCGGCCATGAAGTACGACGCGGAGCCGGCGTCCGGCTCGACCGTATAGTCCGCGGCCGCGTATCTCCCGGGGGCGACGCGGACCGCGACGAGCCGCTCTTGCCGGTAGGTCGGCACGGCGGTGACGCCGAAGTCGGCCATGATCGCGATCGTCAGCTCGACATAAGGCTGCGAGGTGACCGGCCCGTCGAACGTGATGGCGAGCCCTTGCTCCATGCACGGCGCGGCGAGGAGCAGGGCGGTGATGAACTGCGAGCTGAGCGTGGGCTTGAGGGTGATGTCGCCGCCCGTGAGCCCCGCGGCGTGGACCTGCAGCGGTGGGCAGCCGGGCTGGCCCAGGTAGACGATGTTGCCGCCCAGTTCTTTGAGCGCGTCGACGAGCTCGCCGATCGGCCGCTGGCGCATGCGGGGCACGCCGTCGAGGATGAACGTGCCGTGGTCGAGGCAGACGGCGGCGGTGAGCGAGCGCATGGCCGTGCCGGCGTTACCGAGGAACAGCTCGGCCGCGTGCGACGGGATCGAGCCCGCCTGCCCGGTGACCCGCAGGCAGGCGCCCTCGTCCTCGACCGCGAAGCCGAGCCGGTCGAGGGCGTCGAGCATCACCTGCGTGTCGTCGGCCCGCAGGGCGTGCCGGATGGTCGACTGGTCGTCGGCCAGCGCGGCCAGCAGCAGCGCCCGGTTCGTCAGCGACTTGGACCCCGGCGGGCGGTGCGCGACGTCGAACGGGCCGGGCAGGGGGTCGATCGGGAGCTGGTCGGGCAGGTCGGCCACGACACCAAGGTACCCGCTCAGGCCTTGCGGAAAACCGCGACGACGTTTTCGACCGGCACGACGAACAGGCGGTTGTCGCCCTCGAAGTCGACCGGGATCGCCCCTTTGGGGTTAAACAGCACGCGGTCGTACTGCTGGAGCGGGTAATCGTCGTTGTGCTCGACCTCGGCCGAGACGGTGACGATCCGCCCGGTGAGGGTGGGGATCTCGATCTTGTCGGGCAGGTGGATGCCGGCCTTGGTGGTCTTCTTGTCCTCGTCCTTGCGGATCAGGACGCGGGCGCCGATGGGTTCGACGGTCTCGAGCTGGGTGGTCGTGGGCTGGGTGTCGGGCACGTCTGACATTCCTCGATCGTAGGCGACCCGGCGGCGGGGTGCAGCGATCGGGGCGTCGCGGGGGCCCGCTACCCTGTCGCCATGGGACTGTTCAAGGGCGTGTTCAAGAAGCTCTCCGGGGCGCTGGGCAAGACGCGCGACGCCGCCGGCCGCACGGTCACGACCCTGCTCACCGGCCAGACGCTCTCGGCCGAGCTGCTCAGGCAGGTCGAGAAGGCCCTGATCCAGGCCGACGTCGGCGTCAAGACCGCCATCGAGCTGCGCAAGGACCTCGAGGCCGGCTGGGAGCGCGGCGAGATCGAGACCGGCGACGAGGCCCTCGACTTCCTCAAGCAGCAGCTCGTCGCTTACTTCCCGGCCGAGGATCGCTCGCTGCACTTCGCCGAGTCCGGCCCAACGGTCGTCCTCGTCGCCGGGATCAACGGCGCGGGCAAGACGACCAGCATCGCCCAGATCACCAAGAGCCTGCGCGACGCATGGAAGCGCAAGGAGGTCACCGAGGGCGACCAGGTGATCCCCTTCTTCAAGGCGCGGCTCGCGTCCAAGCTGGCGCAGGGCGCGCAGGAGATCCGGCGCGCGGAGAGCGGGCCCACCGTGATTCTCGTCTGTGGCGTGAACGGCGCCGGCAAGACGACCTCGATCGCCAAGCTGACCGGCTGGTTCGTCGACCGGGGTGACAAGGTCGTCCTCGCGGCGGGCGACACGTTCCGCGCCGCCGCCGTCGAGCAGCTCACGATCTGGAGCAAGAGACTGGGCGTGGAGATCGTCAAACAGGCGACGGGCGCCGATCCGGCCGCGGTCGCGTACGACGCCGCGGAGGCGGCCGTCTCGCGCAAGGCCGACGTGCTCATCGTCGATACCGCAGGCCGGCTGCACACCCAGAAGAACCTGATGGAAGAGCTCTCCAAGATCCGGCGGGTGCTGCAGAAGCGCATCCCCGAGGCGCCGCACGAGACGCTGCTGGTCGTGGACGGCACGACCGGCCAGAACGCGGTGCAGCAGGCGCGGCTCTTCTCCGAGGTCTCCCCGGTGAGCGGCATCTTCATCACCAAGCTGGACGGCACGGCGCGCGGCGGCGCGGTGCTCTCGATCCGCGACGAGATGGACATTCCCATCAAGTTCGTCGGGCTCGGCGAACAGCGCGAGGACATCGAGGCGTTCGACGCGACCACCTTCGTCGACGCCCTCTTCGCGTGAGCTTCACCCGCGCCGCCTTCCTGCTGCTTCCGGCGGCGGCGGTGCTCGCCGTCGACCCGCTGCCCTTCGACTTCCAGGCGGTCAAGTACGTCGCCATCGCGGTCGTCGCGATCGCGGTGCTGGCCGGCGCGGCGTGGCGCGGACTGTTCGCCTGGACCAACCTGAGCGCGCCGCTCTGGGCGTTCGTCGCGGTGCGCGGCATCGAACTCTGGCGCGCTCCGCCGGCGCCGCGCGCGCTGCGCTGGTGGTGCCTGCTGCTCGCGCTCACGCTGGTGCACCACGTTGCCGCCGCCGCGGCGCCGCGCCGCTGGTGGGAACGCCGTCTCGTGCCGCTGCTCGCCGGTCTCGGGGGCATCGTGGCGATCTACGCGGTGGTCCAGGTGCTCAGCGATTCGCCGCAGGCGCACGCTTTTTTTGCCAACCGCAACTTCGCCGGCGCCGGGCTCGCCCTGCTGCTGCCCTACGCGCTGGCCTGGCCGCACCGTGCGCGCTGGGCGTTCGTGGTTCTGATCGGCATCGGACTCGTCGCTTCCCAGAGCCGCGGCGGCCTGCTCGCGGCGTCGGTCGGCGTCGCCTGGTGGGTCGCGCCGCGGCTCCCCCGCTTCCGTTGGGCGCTGCTCGCGCTGCCGGTCGTCGTCCTGGCGCTGGGCCTGACGCTGGGTCGATCCGACACGGTCAAGGTGCGGCAGCACTGGTACGCGGCGGCCGCCGCGATGGGCGCCGAACAGCCGCTGCTCGGCCACGGGGCCGAGGGATTCCGCCGCGGCTATCCGCCCGTGCGCCCCATCGAGGAGCACGCGATTTCCGGCGGCCGCACGGTGCACGCGGTGCACAACGACTATCTCGAGGCGTGGGTGGCGGGCGGGGCGCTCGGCGTCGCCGCCTTCCTGCTCCTGCTGATCGCCGTCCTGCGCGCCGCGCGCGCGAACCGCGCCGTCGCCGCCTCCTGGCTCGCGCTCGCCGCCGCGGCGATGGTCGACCTGCCCTGGCGCGACCCGTCGCTGGTCGCCCTCGCCTACGCGGGCCTGCCGCTGGTCACCGAACGCCGGCTGCTCGAGGGCTGGGCGCGGCCCGCGGCGGCGGCGGGCCTCGCCGCGCTGCTGCTCGTCACGCCGATCGCCGTGCGGCACTGGGTCGCCGACCGCGCGTTCGGCCGCTATCTCTCCCGCGAGGGCGACATCGACCTCGTCCTGCGCTGGGAACCGGCGCACCCCGAGGCGCTCATCGAGCGCAGCCGCCCGGAGGATCTCACGCGCCTGCTGGCGCAGGAGCCGCACCACGCCGGCGCGCACTACAACCGCACGCGGTTCCTCACGGACGACGACGCGGTGCCCGCGCTGCGCGCGATTCTCGCGAAGCACGATCCGCACCACACGCTGACGCACGTGCGGTTGGCGCAACTGCTGGCCGCGCGCGATCAGCGCAGCCTGGCGGTCACGCTGCTCGAGCAGGCGATCGAGGCGGACCCGCGGCCGGTGGCGCCCTACGTCGCGCTCGCGCGCTTTCTGCGCGAGGCGGGCCGGCTGGACCGCGCGGCCTACTGGCTCGATCGCGTGCCGCGCTCGCGATGGACCCCGGAGTTCGCGCGCGAGGAGCTGGAGGTGGAACTCGGTGCGCTGCGCGAGGGCCGCTTCTCGACCAAGCGCCTCGACTACCTGGTGCGCACCCTCGACGCCACGTTCGTGCAGCGCCGCATCCAAACGGCGCTCGAGCGGGGCGAGGCGGTCATCGCGGCGAACCCGCGGCCCAAGGTGCCGCCGCGCGAGGGCGAGTCGCCCGACGCCCACATCCGACGCGTCAAGGCGCGGATCCAGTCGTGGCGCGTGAAGGTACGGGAGCGGGCGCGCCCCGACTTCACGGAGGCATTCCTTCTGTCGGAGTCGCTCTGCCGGTCGCGCCCCACGCCGCCGCGCTTCCGCCAGAAGGCGCGCGCGGCGCGCGGGCTAGGCGACGTCGAGCGCGCGGGCCACTTCGAGTCCCAGGCGCTCTTCCTCGAGGCGCTCGGCGCGCTGCAGGCGCGCGACCCGGTGACCGCGCGACGCAAGCTGAAGGAGGCGCGCACCGCCTATCCCGACGTCCTGAAGGAGCCGAGCATCGTCGTGTCGGTCCGCGCCTTCGTGGAGAAGTCGCCGGAGCTGATCTCGCTGGCACGGGAACTCTTCGGTGACGACCCCGTCCTCTCCGAAGTGCTCGGCCGGTAGCCGGAGCAGGAGGGGGCTGAGGGCGCGGAGTATTTCGCGCTGAGGCGGCTGAGCTGCGCTGAGATCGCTGAGAACAAACCGGTGGGCAACGGGAGTCCCGAAGCTCCTTCTGTCTTCCCTCAGCGATCTCAGCGGCCCTCCGTTCCCTCAGCGCGAAACCTCCGCGCCCTCAGCCCCTCCCACAACTGCATCCTCCAGCCCTTCACCGTCGACTCCAGTGGCTGCGTCGGAGCAGGTTGAGAGAGAGGCGATGGAGAGCGCCGAGAATCTCGCGCTGAGGCGGCTGAGCTGCGCTGAGATCGCTGAGAACAAACAGGTGGGCAACGGGAGTCCCGAAGCTCCTTCTGTCTTCCCTCAGCGATCTCAGCGGCCCTCCGTTCCCTCAGCGCGAAACCTCCGCGCCCTCAGCCCCCTCCCCCCTCACGACCGTAGTACGCGCCCCGGCACGCTTCACCCGAACGCGCGGGATCATCCATGGCACGGGTTAGGATCCCCCCGATGTCGTTCCGCGCCCTGCCCGGCTTCCGCGACTTCTATCCGGAGGAGATGGCGATGCGCCGTCACGTCGAGGCGGCGTGGCACGCGGCGGCGCGTTCGGCGGGCTTCGAGGAGATCGAGGGGCCCCCGCTCGAGTCGCTGGAGCTGCTCAAGGCGAAGTCGGGCGACGCCATCGTCGACCAGCTCTACGCGTTCACCGACAAGGGCGGGCGCGAGGTGACGCTGCGCCCCGAGCTGACGCCGACGGTCGCGCGCATGATCGCGGCGCGCGCGAACGCGCTGCGCAAGCCGGTCAAGTGGTACGCGACGCCGCAGCTCTTCCGCTACGAGCGGCAGCAGCGCGGCCGGCTGCGCGAGCATATCCAGTGGAACGTCGACATCTTCGGCGCGGCCGAGATCGGCGCGGACGCGGAGCTGCTGGCGGTCGCGATCGACGCGCTGGAGCGGCTCGGGCTGAAGAGCGAACACCTCTACGTGCGCGTCTCCGACCGGCGGCTGGCCGAGGCGGAGCTCGACCGGCTCGGCATCGAGAACCGGGAGGCGGCGCTCGGCCTGATCGACAAGGAGCTGCTCGGCCACGAGAAGGCGAAGGCGGTGCTCGACGAGTCCGAGATCGCGGAGCTGCAGGCGTGGCTGGCGCAGCCGTTCGCACGCGACGGCGAGTTCGGCGCCTTCCTCGATGCCTGCGACGACTACGGACTGGCGTCGTATCTCGAGCCGGACAAGAACATCGTGCGCGGACTCGCCTACTACACCGGCGTCGTCTGGGAGATCTTCGACCGCTCCCGCACGCTGCGCGCGGTGGCCGGCGGCGGGCGCTACGACACGCTCATCGAGCGCATGGGCGGGCCCGCGATGCCGGCGCTCGGCTTCGGCATGGGCGACGTCGTGCTCGGCGAGCTGCTCAAGGATGTGGAGCTCCTGCCCTCGGCGCCGGCGCGCATCGACGCGCTCGTCGTGCCGATCGGCGAAGCGATGCTCGGCCCCGCGCGGCGCGTCGCGCATCTCCTGCGCCAGGAGAACGTGCGCGCCGAGGCGCCGTACGCCGTGATGAAGGTCGGCAAGGCGTTCAAGACCGCCGAACAGGCCGGTGCGAAGCAGGTCTTCCTCGTCGGCGAGGAAGAGTGGGCGCGCGGCGAGGTGCAGGTGAAGGACCTGGCCACGGGCGAGCAGACGCTCCGCAAGCTCTGATCGTCCCGGAACGATACAGAGACGGTTTCTTCCCTCTTTTATCGCGCACCGAACTCCACGTACGGTCCTCCCGCCCCAGATGGGACAACTGCTGGGCAACGGGAGGTTTCGATGAACAAGTGGCAATGCGTAGTGGTGCTGGCGTGCGGACTGATCTGCACCGGCTGTGACGACAACACGACGATCGTGCGCGCCGACGAGGCGCAGCTCGACGTCGATCTCGCGGCGGCGTTGGCCGATGCGGGGACGACCGGCGTGTCGACGCCGCAGGCGGAGAGCCCCGCGCTGGTCGAACTCGGCCGCATGCTCTTCTTCGACAAGGAGCTCTCGGGCAACCGCAACATCTCCTGCGCGACCTGCCACCACCCCGCCGCCGGCACGGGCGACATGCTGCCGGTCCCGATCGGCGAGGGCGGCTCAGGCCTGGCGGAGAACCGCGCGGTCGACGGCGGACGTCTCATTCCGCGCAACGCGCCGCACGTATTCAACGCGGGCGTCGCCGGCGTGCACACGATGTTCTGGGACAGCCGGCTGCGCATCGATCCGCTCAGCGGCATCCTCTCCACGCCGGAAGCGAAACTGAACGGCGCGACGCCGGAGCTGGCGGACATCGCCGCGCAGCTCATCAGCGCGCTGGCGGCGCAGGCGATGTTCCCGGTCACGTCGGGCGACGAGATGCGCGGCGAGCCGGGCACGAACGAGATCGCCGACGCCGCCGACAACGAGGCTGTCTGGGAGGCGCTCATGGCGCGTCTCGGTGCGATCGCGGAGTATCGGGATCTCTTCGCCGCCGCCTATCCGAACGTCGCGACGTGGGACGACTTCAACTTCGGCCACGCCGCACGCGCCATCGCCGCGTTCGAGCGGGAGAGCTGGACCGCGCTGGACACGCCGTTCGACCGCTATCTCGCCGGTGACGCGAGCGCCCTGAGCGAAAGCGCGAAGCGCGGCGCGCTGCTCTTCTTCGGCAAGGCGAAGTGCGCGGAATGCCATTCGGGCCCGCTGCTCACGGACTTCGAGCACCATGCGCTCGCCGTGCCGCAGGTCGGACCGGGCAAGAACGCGCCGTTCGAGGATCTCGGCCGCGCGCTCGAGACCGGCGACGCGGCGGACAACTACAAGTTCCGGACGCCGTCGCTGCGCAACGTCGCGCTGACCGGCCCGTGGATGCACAGCGGCGCGTACACGTCGCTGGAAGCGACGGTCCGCCACCACCTCGACTGCGTGAACGGACTCGTCGGCTACGACGCGAGCCAGCTGCCGACGACCTTCCGCGACACGGTGGACGCGGACGGCGGACGCAACCAGGCGCGCCTCGATGCGCTCCCCGACGACATGGCCGCGCCGGTCGCGCTGACCGAGCGGGAATTCGCGCAGCTCATGGACTTCCTCTACGCGTTGACGGATCCCCGGCTGCTGAACCTGTCGGGCGACGTACCGGACCAGGTGCCCAGCGGACTGCCGGTGGCAGATTAGGGGGAGAGCTGCGGGCTACGAGCTTCGAGCTGCGAGCCGAACCGGCTCCGGAAGTCGTCGGATGCCATCCGGCTCGTAGCTCGTAGCTCGTAGCTTGCAGCCCCTTACCCCCCCATCCGCTCCAACACATACCGATACTCCGCCTCGAGCGAGTCGAGCAGTGCGCCCTCCTTCAGGGGCAGCACGTCCCACGTGTACGTCTCGATCTCGTAGCAGCGGGTCGCGCCGGTCTTCCAGGCGTGGTCGAGCGTCGCATCCATCTCGTGGCGCGTGGTGCGCGCGGGACCGACGCGGTCCTTGTGGATCGGCACGTGGAAGTGGCAGCGGAGCATGCCGTGCAGCTCGGGTCCGTCCATGCCGAGGTCGAGCCGGTCACCGCCGCCTTCGGCGACCACCTGATGGAGATAGCGCGGCTCGGCGAACGGTTCGAGGTCGGCGAGGGAGTCCGCCTCCAGGGCGGAGCTGAGCTGGATCTTGGGCACCACGATGCCGGCCTGCGCGTAGCGGTCGAGCGCCTCCGCCCCACTCTCCCAGCGCACCGCGTGATGGCAGGTATCGGGGCAGAGTCCGAGGTGTTCCGCCGGCGCCATCCACGTCTGCCAGAAGGCGAGCGCCTCATCGGCGGTCTCCAGCGTGCAGAACGGCTCCGGCTCGAGCGCCACGCGCACGCGCACGCCGGTCTCGCCTTCGAGCCGTCCCAGCTCCTCCGCGACGTGCGCGAGGTTGCGCGCGGCCGTGGCGAGATCGGGCTCCCATGGCTTGAAGCTCACCGGCACCGTCGACATCGAGACGTCGGCGCCGGCTGCATGGCAGGCCGTGAGGAGGCGCGCGACGCCAAGCGTGTAGTCCACGCGCTCGCGCGTCGTCCAGTCGGGCGCGTAGACCTCTTCCTTGACGCGCGCACCGTGAAAGTCGCCGAACGGGAACGCGTTGACCGTGACGGCGGCCAGATCCTCGCCGCGCAGCAAGGCGAGCAGTTCGCGAGGATCCTCGGCGACGGCGCGCGAGGCCCATCGCAGCCCGACCGCGAAGCGCCCGGTCTCACCCAGCCGCTCCCGCAGCGGCAGCACGTATTGCTGGAGCGCGGAAACGACGTCGTCCACCCCTTCACCGGGGTGGACGTTCATCGAGTAACAGAGAGCGACGGACTGTCCGGTTCGATCGTTCAGGAACACATCGAAGTACCTCGCGACGGCCCAGTGGAGTCGTCAGTTATCAGTTGTCAGTCGTCAGTTCTCAGTCGTCAGTTCTCAGCGTCCGCGGCTCGAAACGACTTCCGGAGACCCACTGATCACTGAATACTGACTACTGAAAACTGATCTCCGGAACTACTCGACCGTCCAGATGTCGCCCGAGCGGATCAAGCCCATGATGTCGCCCTCGCCCTTCTTCTCCCGGGCCGCCTTGATCTGGTCGTGCACCGAGATCTCGTACGCCGCGCCCTCGGGCACCTCGTAGAAGACGCCGATCGGGGTCGGATAGCGAGCCGGGTCCATGTTGGCGACCAGGTAGGCCATCGACGCGTTGGTCTTGTCGTAGACCAGCAGGTCCGCCTCGGTCACGCCGTTCTCGCCGAGCTTCACCACCTCCGGATCGAGGCCGTTGAGGCGCAGTCCAAGCTCGTTCTCGCGACCGAAGATCAGGGGCTCGCCGTGGCGCAGCTCGACCGTCGTGACGGGACGGTTGGGCCCGTCGGGGCCGCGGCCGGTCACGTTGTCGAACGTCGCGTCGTTGAAGATGACGCAGTTCTGCAGGACCTCGACGAAGCTCGATCCGTGGTGGTCGTGGCTCGCCTTGAGCGTGCCCTTGAGGTGCGGGCCGAAGCGGTCGACCGAACGCGCCACGAAGGTCGCCTCGGCGGCCAGTGCCACCGCGATCGGGTTGACCGGCTTGTCGATCGAGCCCATCGGCGTGGACGCCTTCTTGGTGCCCACCTTCGACGTCGGCGAGTACTGGCCCTTGGTGAGGCCGTAGATTTCGTTGTTGATGCAGAGGATGTTGATGTCGACGTTGCGACGGCAGGCGTGCAGCAGGTGATTGCCGCCGATCGACAGCATGTCGCCGTCGCCGCCGACGACCCAGACGCTCAGCTCGGGTCGCGCGATTTTCAGCCCCGTCGCAATCGCCGGCGCGCGGCCGTGGATCGTGTGGAAGCCGTAGGTGTCGACGTAGTACGGGAAGCGCGCCGCGCAGCCGATGCCGGAGATGACGACGACGTTCTCCTTCGGCACGCCCAGCTCGGCGAACGCCGACTGGGTCGTGGAGAGGATGGCGTAGTCGCCGCAGCCCGGGCACCAGCGAACCTGCTGGTCGCTCTCGAAATCCTTCTTCTTCAGCGTGGGCGTGTCGGTGGTGCTCATGCGTCGTGCAGCTCCCGGATCTTGTCCATCAGCTCGCCCGTCTTGAACGGCTGACCGTGAACCTTGTTGTACCCGTGCGCGTCGACGAGGTACTGATCGCGCAGAAGAATGCTCAGCTGCCCGGTGTTCAACTCCGGAACGAGCACCTTGTCGAATCGACTCATCAGGTCGCCGAGGTTGCCCGGGAACGGATTGATCCACTTGAGATGCACCTGGCTGACCGACAGCCCGTCCTTCTGG
>JBCDBY010000072.1:0-16206 GCA_039182715.1 Planctomycetota bacterium | reverse complement strand
GGAACCACGCGAACAGTGCGAACGGCAGGCACGCGCCCGGCGCGTCCTGATTCACCGAGTATCGAAAGCCGAGACGGTGCCCAGAGTGAATTCGGACAAGCGTCGCGAACCCCGCCGACGCCGCTGTACCACGTCGATACCGCAAGGAAGGCGGGGTGAAGCGGCGCGCAGCCGCAGCCCGTCGAAGCCAGGCGTTCTCTCAGACAGACCCTAGTCCGGTTCCGGCGAGGCCGTGTTATCTCGCCACTTTTCGCGGTTGAGAGGATCGCTCTCTTCGAGCACGTACGCCCGGAACTTCCGTTCCATCGCCTTGCCGTTTCGAAGTTCCTTCGGCAACGCTTTCTTGAGGACCGCATAGGGGAAGCGCTGCGGGCTGTGGCCGCCCTCGGCATAGGCGGCCAGCGCATGCAGCAGGGCGCGGCGGCTCTTCGGTCGCTCCCAGAGGAACTCGATCCACAACATCGCCGGGATCGCATACTCCCTCCGGACCTTGCCGCCGGGCACGATCTCGGAGTAGCGCAGAGCGAAGAGCGCGCGCAGGTCCGGGAGCTGCCTCTCGCGGATCCGGGCCTGCACGCGCTGCAGATCCTTGGCGCGCATGCCGCCGAGATGGCGCGGGAACTCGACGCCGGCCGGCAGGAACGACCATCGGAACCACGCGAACAGTGCGAACGGCAGGCACGCGCCCGGCGCGTCCTGATTCACCGAGTATCGAAAGCCGAGACGGTGGTAGAGGATCTGGCGCAGTCCGTAGTCGAGCAGGTTCCGTCGATCGGCATTGCGATCGTCGCTCGGAACGAAGACGAGCACGGCACCGCGCTGCGCGTTGACGTAGAAGCCCGAACCCTTCGTGGTCGGCTCCTGCGCGCCCCCGATGGCGCGCTTCGCTTCATGGCGATTCGCGCAGATGCAGACGGACCAACGATCCTCCGGCTTGGCGGCACCCTTCTTCGCGGCGAGCAGGTCGGCGCCGCGAAGCTCCTTGTCGATGCGGGAGCGCAGCTCATCGAGAAACCGCACCGACCAACGAAGATCTTCGGAGTCCGGCTCCTCGACGCCGAAGTAGAGCTGAACTTCGTAGGGTCCGACGTTCAACGGCGGCGCTTGTTCGGGGCTCTCCGCGTGCGCGATCGCCGACAACAGCACGATCGCCAGCCAACCTCGACTCTCTCGACCCACCATGTGCTCATGATAACGATGCGGAGCCGGCGCTTGCAGAGGGCACGCAAGGGGCCCGGCCGAGGCAACCGCCGGGCCCCGGGGGTCGCTACAGGTTCTCGAGGATCTTCGAGCCAGAGCTGACCGAGCAGGCGCCCGGGCTCTCCTCGACCTCGATCGCGGTGACCTTGCCGTCGTCCACGATCGCGGCGTACCGCTTGCTGCGCGTGCCGAGGCCGAAGCCGGACCCATCGAAGGTCATGCCCATCGCAGAGGACAGTTCGCCATTGCCGTCCGACAGCATGGTGATCTTGCCGGCCGACTCGGTCGCCTTCGACCAGGCGTCGAGCGCGAACATGTCGTTGATCGCCACGCAGGCGATCTCGGCCACGCCCTTCTCGCGGATGGCGTCTGCGTTGTCCCGGAAAGAGGGCAGGTGGTCGTTGTTGCAGGTCGGGGTGAACGCGCCCGGCACCGCGAACAGCACCACTTTGCGGCCCGCGAAGAAATCGTCGGTCTTGACCTCCTGCGGCCCTTCGGCGGTCAGCGTACGAAGGGTGGCGGAGGGAATCGAGTCGCCTACGGAAATGCTCATGGCCGGGAATATCGCACGGCGCGAGACCAGCGGCAAAAGATGGGCGAGGATCGTTTCCAATAGAGCCATGCTGCATGTCGCCGTCCTGCTGCTCGTCGCCCCGCTCCAACCGTCGCTGGCGCCTCCCGTGCCCGACGCCCCCCTGATCTACGCCGGGCCGACCTGGCAGGCGTGGCAGAAGAAGAAGGCGATTCGCGTGCGCACCCACGAGGGCAAGCTGGCCCGCGACTTCACGGTCCCCAAGCGGCACCGCTTCGCACTCGTGCTCGGCGACGGCACGATCGTCACCCGCGGGCCCGGCGACCGGTTCCTCTCCCTGCACCGCGCGAACGGTCAACGCGAGGACAAGAGCCCCTTCGTCTGGCGCAAACCCACCCGCATCCGCGCGGTGTATCGCGACGGCATCATCGTGCAGCCCGAGAACGAGGGCGTCGGCCACCTCTTCTTCATGCCGTGGAAGCGCGGCGTGCTCGACGCCGACAAGCGCATCTGCCTCACGCTGCGCGAAGCGATCGTCGACCCCGCGCCCGCCGTCTTCCGCAGCGGCTCCGTCGTCGCCGCGCGCGGGTGGACGTTCGACCTCGCGACGAAGGAGCGCAAGACACTCACGACCCCGACGCGCCGCGACGCGCTCTTCGACGCGACCCGCTTCGAGGAAGCGAGCAAGGGCATCCGCCTGCACGACGGCAAGCTCTACGCGCTGGTCGAGGACGACTCCGTTCATCTCGTCGTCGACGGCGACAAGCGCATCGCCGACTTCCGCATGCCCAAGGGCTCGATCAAGACGCTCGTGCGCGGCACCAACACCGTCAGCTTCAAGCCGGCGTCGACGCGCGGATGGCGGCACGTCTACTGGTTCGGCAACACGATGCGCTACTGGGACGGCAAGTCGTGGCCTTCCGTCTCGCAGGCCGAGCGGAAGTCGCAGTAGCGGCACGCGTCGCCCGGCGTCGGTTCGAAGCGGCTGCGGTGCGCGGCCCGGAAGCGCTCCAGCAGCGGCTCCAGCGGCACCGGCTCCACCTCGTGGATCTCCTGCGCATCGACGTAGACGAGGTGCCCCTTCTCCGGGCAGGGCAACTCCAGCTCGCGCAGCGCCTGCAGGTAGATCGCGACCTGGAGGGCGTACTGCTCCGGCTTCGGCTCGCGCGACGTCTTCCAGTCCAGCAGCAGCGGAAGCCCGCGCGCATACAGGTCAATCGTGCCGCGCAGCGGCAGCCCGCCCACACGCACCAGGAAGTCCATCTCCGCCGAGCTCTTCGTGGCGCGCAGTTCGGCGGCGAGCGGCTGGTCCGCGAACCAGCTCGCCCACTCGATGATCTTCGTCACGTCCTGCGGCCGCGCCTCGGGGAAGTGCAGCCGCACCGTCGCCTCGTCGGGCACCTCGCCCGCCCCCACCTCGGCAACGACCTTGTGGAAGGCCGTTCCGAGGATGCGGCGCGGATGCTCGTCGCTGTCCGGAGCCTCCCCCCCCTCGAAGGGCGGCGGCGACTCCAGCTCGATGCCGAGCATGCGACGCAGCCGGTAGCGGCGCGGGCAGCGGTCGAACTCGACCAGGTCGGCGACCGCCGCGATGTAGGGCACCTCGTCCACCACCGGCTCGCGATACGACTGCACCCGCGCCAGCACCGCGTCCGCCGCCGCGTCGTCGCGCGGCAGCTCCGCGGGCAGGTCCGCCCCGCGCCGCACCGCCGCGCGCACGGCACGCCCGAAGCCGCGCCGCCCGGTCCGGTCCTGCAGCGTTTCCGCCTCCAGCACGGTCACCCCTTCGGGCGGCGCGGTCCGTAACGACTCGAGCGCGTTGTTCCGACTGCGGTTCGCGCGCGGCCACGACAGGATCAGGTGCTGCTCCGCGCGCGTCATGGCGACGTACCAGAGCCGCCGCTCCTCGGCCCGCTCCTGCTCGCGATCCCACGCCACCAGCTCCGCGTACCCGGGCGGCTTGCCGGACTTCTCCCCGTCGCGCACCGCCAGTCCGAACACGCCGTCGGGTCGCAGCACCACGCGACCGCCCTTGGGATCCGCTTCCGTCAGGTCGGCCACCGCCACGAAAGGAAACTCCAGCCCCTTGCTCGCGTGCACCGTCATGATCTGCAGCGCATCGTCCTTCTCGGAGGCGATCGGCGCCTCGCTCTCGCGCACCTCGCGCTCGCGGAACTCCAGCAGCCCGCGCGCGAACTCCGGCGCGGTCAGCTTCGTGGCGCGCGCCTGCCGCAGCACCTTCTTCAGATTGGCGTGGCGGCGGCGACCGTCCGGCTCGAGCAGCATCAGGTCGGCGAAGCGCGTCTCGGTCAGAATGCGCTCCACGAGGTCGCCGGTCTCCACCCGTCCCATCGCCTGCTGCCACGCCGCGAAACGCGCGAAGAAGGTCTCCAGCCGCGCCCAGCGCTCGTCGGGAATGCGTTCGGGGCGCGGCGGGCCGAGCGGAAGGTCGGCGTCATTCTCGAATCGCAGCAGATCGACCTCGGGCACGCCGCACAGCAGCGACGTCAACACGCAGACCGCGCGGAACCGGTTGGACGGATCCTCGAGCAGCAGCAGCAGGTTGGCGAGCTCCACCACCTCGCGCGCCGCGTAGTAGCCGCGCCCCTTCACCACCACGAACGGGATGCCGCGATCCGACAGCGCGCGCTCGTAGAGCGGCAGGTTGCTCATCCGCGGCAGCAGCAGCGCGCCGTCGCCCCATCGGAAGCGCTTCTCCTCCTCGACGAGCCGGAAGAGCCGCGTCGCCAGCGCGTCCGCCTCGCGCCGACGCGCACGCGGCGCCCGCTCCGCCTCCGGCGACAGCACCTCCACGCACGGCGCGACCGCGTCGTCCCACTCGCGCGCCGCGTGCAGGTCCTGCGCCGTCGTATCGGTTTCCGCGAACAGGTCGCGGAAGAGGTTGTTCACGAAGCGCACCACCTCCGGCCGCGAACGGAACGAGCCGCTCAGCGGATAGGCATCGGAGGACTCCTGGAGCTGTCGGAAGATCGACGCGTCGGCATAGCGGAAGCGGTAAATCGACTGCTTCTGGTCGCCGACGCCGTAGCGTTCGCGCCCCTGCGCAAGCGCATCGACGAGCGCCTGCTGGATGAGGCTCGTGTCCTGGTATTCGTCGACGAGGACCTGGTCGAAGTCCGCCGCGACCGCGGGCCCGGCATCCGAACGCAGCAGCTGCAGCCCGAGCCGCTCGAGGTCGGTGAAGTCGACCAGTCCCTCGTCACGTTTGAGTGCCGCGTAGCGGTCGTCGATCGTCTGCAGCAGCGCGACGACCGCCGTGCCGGCCGCCTGCGCCCGCGCGCGAAACGGCCACGCCTCGACGATCTTCTTCAGCGCTCCCAACTCCTCCTTGAGCTCGGGGTCGGGCTTGCTCCAACGCAGCAGCAGCGGCGTGAAACCGTCGAAGTCGAAGGCGTGCCACTGCGCGCGTCGCGCGACCAGCTCGTCGATCTTCTCTTTCGTCTTGCCGCCGCCGCCGAAGGTCGCAGCCGCGTCGAGGAACGCATCCAGCCGCGCGCGGAACGCCTCCTCGTCGACGTCCGCGGCGCCCAGGTCGCCAAGCGCGAGCGGCGTGGCGCGTGCCGCGTGGTAGAGCGAACGCACGAAGTCCTCGCCGCCCGCGAGGTCAAAGAGCGCGGGATCCTCGCACGCCTCCACCGCTTCGGACATCGCCTGCTCCAGCAGGAGCTCGGCGGTGATCTCGTCGGCCACGCCGAAGCGCGGGTCGACGCCCGCGTCGAGCGCGCGCTCGCGCAGGACGCGGGCAAGGAAGGCGTGAATGGTCGAGATCGACGCGAACTCGACCTGGCGCGCCCGCACCGCGTCGCCGCGGTCGGCGAACTCGTCGCGAATGCGCTGCTTCATTTCGCGCGCCGCCTTCTCGGTGAAGGTTACCGCCAGGATGCGGCGCAGGTCGATTCCGCGTTCGACGACCAGATGGAGGAAGCGCTCGGTGAGCACGCGCGTCTTGCCGGTCCCCGCGCCGGCGACGACCGCGATGGAGTCGCCCTGCGCGTAGACCGCGTTGTGCTGTTCCGGCGTGAGCTGGATCACGCGTCCACCTCCCGCGACGTGCGCGCCAGCCAGCGCGCCTTGGCGACGCGGCAGAGGTCGTAGCCGTCGCACAGCGTGCGCGTGCACGTCTCCGGATCACTCGGGGCGACGTTGAGCTGGCCGGCCCGCAGCGAGGTGGCGATGCGCTCGACCAGCCGGACCAGCTCGCGCCGTCGCCCGTCCAGCTCCTCGCCCGAGAGCCGCTCTACCGCCTTGCCGAATGAGCCTTCCACGTCGTCGCGCACAAAGCCCTTCTGCGAGCCCTTGCGCAGCAGGTCGAAGACCGCGCCGACCGCGTCGGGCCGCGCGAGCAGGTAGACGTCGAGCTGCGGCTCGTCCTTCGCGTCGACCTTCTCGCCGGTCTTGTAGTCGCGCACGATCTCGCCCTGCGCGCAACGGTCGAGCCGGTCGATGCGCCCGCGCAGCGTCACGTCTCCCACCGCCTGCCGGAAGGCGAGCTCCGCCTGCACCACGTCGGCATCCCGCATCGACGCCACGCCGTGCTGCACCCAGTCGCGCATGCGGCGCTTCCACGCGCGCCCCTGCATGCCGAGCTCGAGCGCACCCGCAAGCTCCTCGAAGGTCTCCTCGAAGAGCGCATCGACGTCGCCGCCGGCGGTCAGCTTCTCCAGGGTGTCGTGCACGATCTGGCCGCGCAGCGCGCCGTCGAGCGCCTCCTCGCGCGGCCGTTCCGCGTGCAGCATCTGCTGCAGCAGCAGGAAGGGGCAGCGGCGGTAGTTCTTGATGCGCGACGCACTGAGGCGCGCGGCGGGGTCGGGCGCGAGGTCGGGCAGCGGGCGCAGCCGCGTCAGCTCCAGGCGGCGCGGCCACGCGAGCAACGCGCGATCGACGGCGTCGCGATCGTGCAGCGCGTTCGCGAGGCCGTTCTCCTCGCGGTCCACGCGCGCCAGCCCGTCCGCGACGATCGGCAGCAGGTCGGCCGGGCGCATCGCGTCGTGCACCGGCACGAACTGCTCCGCGAGCGCGACGTGGCGCTCCGGCAGGTCGGGCAGCACCGCGCGCACCTCGTCGAGGAAGGGCGAGGGCGCGACCTCGGTGCCGCCCTCGTCGTACGCGGCGTAGCTCAGCAGCATCTCGTCGCGGGCGCGCGTGAGGCAGATGTAGAAGAGGTAGCGCTCCTCGTCCTGCTGCCGCTCGCGCAGCGGCAGCGCGAAGCCGCGGTCGGCCAGCTCGCGCCGCTCGTCGTCGCGCAGAAAGAGATCCTGCCGCACCGGCTTCGGGAACGCCGTCGCGTCCAGCCCGGCCACCAGCACGACCGGCTTCTCCCACTGGCGCGCCTCTTTCGCCTCCACCGCGTAGACGCAGTCGTGGCGCCGGTCGGGCCGCGGTGCGCGCAGCTGGGGCAGGCGGCGCAGCACGAGGCGCGCGGCGTCCGGCGCGGGCCGGTCGTCGTAGGTCGCCGCCTCGTCCTTGACCGCCGCCAGCAGGCGCGCGGCGTGGGCCATGTCCGCGTCGCCATCCGGCGTCTGTTCGAGCACGCGCGCGAGCGTGAAGGCGCGGGCGAGCTGCACGTCGAGGGGAGCGTCGACGTCGTCGGCTTCCGACCAGTAGGGGGACTGTTCGAGCGGCGTGCGATCGACCGACTGGAAGCGGCTGCGCAGGAAGACCTCGACCGCACGCGCCAGAGGGCCGGTCGCGAGCGGCTCGGAGCCGAAGAACCGAAGCGGAATGCCGTAGCGCGCGAACGCCGCGCGATAGTGCGCGTGGCGGCCGTCGAAGCCGCGGCGCACCAGCAGGAAGTCCTTGAGCGGCCGCTCGCTGGTCGCCACGTGGCGCGCGAGCCGGTCCGCCTCATCCTCCTCGGAGGCGGCCGCCAGGAGCGAGACGGACGTCGCCTCCGCCTTCGCCTCGCCGAACAGCCCGCGCTCGAGCGCGGCGAGGTCCCCATCGCTGCGCCGGTTGCCCGGCAGCTCCTCGCGCGCGTATCCGCGGAAGGTGGCGGCGGTCTGGTCGGCGGTCTCGTAGCCCTGCGGCAGCGAGACGACGGTCTCGGCCGCGCCGTCGGCGAGCTGGTCGACGATGGCGCGCTGCACCGGCGTGAAGTCGTGGAAGCCGTCGACCAGCAGCAGGTCAAGCGGCGGCGCTTCATCCGCGAAGTGCGCGCGCGTGCGCAGCAACAGGTCCTCGTGGTCGAGGCCGAGCTCCGCCAGTCGCTCCGCGTAGGCAACCGCGGCGTCGAACAGGAGGCGGGCGCGGTGCCCCTCGGGGAAATGCGCCCGCGCGTGGTCGCGTGCCTCTTCAAGGGGGCGTCCCTGCTCCTTGAGCTCCTTCACGGCCGAGAGGAACTCGCCGCGAAATCCGGGCTGCTCCGCCGCGTCCCCGAAGGTCGGTTCGAGCACGGTGCGCGCGAGCTGATCGCGCCGCGCTTCGGGGATGAGTTCGCCGAGCCGGCAGCCCCCGAACCGCTCCGCGAGGGAGGTGAAGGTGTGGATCACGCGCTGCGAGAGGCCGCGCGTGCGATCGAGCAGCGCGTAGCGCAGATGCTCCGCCTGGGAGTAGGTCGGCACGAGCATCAGGCAGCGCCCGGCGCGGCCCGCGAGCAGCCGCTCGAGGCACGTGTGCGTCTTGCCGCTCCCGGCGCGGCCCAACAGCAAATTCCGGCTCACGGGGGGAACTTACGGGCGTCGAAGGACACTCCCCGAATTTCCCCCTGAATCCAGCCGATTGTTGGAACAGGGACGAGGCCGCTCGTTATATTGACCCCTTGGTCCGCAGGACGCCTCCATGAAAGCGCAACTCAACCGATCCGTCGCGGTGCTCGGCACCGGCAGCTACCTGCCCGAGCGCGTCATCAGCAACCCCGTGCTCGAGGACCTGATCATTGGGTACGACTCGGAGCGCTCCGGTGATTTCACCACCTGGGTGGACCGCGTGACGCACATCAGCGAGCGACGGTACGTGAGCGACGAGCAGACGGTGGCGGACATCGGATCGCGGGCGGCCAAGAAGGCGCTCGAGATGGCGGGCGTCGAGGCGAACGAGCTCGACCTGATCATTCTCGCCTCGTTCACGGGCGCCTCCAGCGTGCCCGGGGACCATGTCCTGATCGCGCGTGAGCTGGGCGCCGACGCGACGCCGTCGTTCACCCACACCGCCGCCTGCGCGGGATCGGTCCAGGCGATGGCGATGGCCTACGGCATGCTCGCTTCGGGCGTCATGCGCCGCATCCTCGTCGTGGGCGCGGAGACCATCTCCCCCACGCTCGACTACGCCGACGCGCTGACCTCGATTCTCTTCGGCGACGGCGCCGGCGCCGTGGTGCTCGGCACCGTGCCGGAATCGGACGGCGGCATGCTGCCTCCCGTGTTGGGCCACGAGTTCAACTGGGAGAACATCACGATGGCCAACATCAACCAGCCGTTCCTGTCGAAGGTGCACACGCCTTCGGACGGCACCCGCCCCCCCGGCATCGAGAAGGCCTACCTGAAGATGATCTCGGGCCCGAGCGTCCTGCGCAATGCGGTCAACACGATGGCCGGCTGCGTGCGCCAGTGCCTCGGCTTCGAGAGTGACGCCGACGACGGCTACGCCGACACCATGGCGGGCGCCCGCGTCATCCCGCACCAGGCCAACGGCCGCATCGTGGACGGCCTGCGCAAGAAGCTCGGCGTGACCGCGGAGCAGGTCACCAAGACGGTCTACAAGGTGGGCAACCTGTCGGCCGCCAGCAACGTGATCGCGCTCGACTTCGCGATGCGCAAGGGCAACCTGCGCGCCGACGTCGACGGCGAGAGCGGCAAGATCCTGGCGATCGAGGAGTACGGCAAGCCGATCGAGAAGGGCGAGCTCGTCGTCCTCCCGACGATCGGCGCCGGCTATCTCTTCGGCGCGGTCGGCTTCGTGCACCTCGGCTAGTCACGTTTGACGTTTGACGTTGGACGTTGGACGTCGAACGGAAACGTCCCTGCGCCGCGCCGGCACGCGACTCCGTCCGTCGTTCCGGCGGACTTCCCAGGACGAACGTCCAACGTCACACGTCGAACGTCCAACGTAATTCCCCCCGAGGCGCCGTGGTCCTTCATAATGCGTCCCCATGTCCTCCGACCCGCGGGCTGATCTTCGTCGCGTGGCTGCCGGCCGATACTCCGAATTCGAGATCATCGGCAAGGGCGGCATGGGCGCGGTCTATCTCGCGCTCGATTCGGAGCTGAACCGGCAGGTCGCCTTCAAGATCGTGCTGCCCGATCCGCGCGCGGGCAGCGATGCGCCGGCGCCCGAGCAGCCGCTCGACGCGACGCCGCCCCGCGATCTCGAGTCCGACAGCGCGCGCTCCTTCGACGAGTTGCGCACGCGCTTCCTGCAGGAGGCGTGGGTCACCAGCGGCATGGAGCACCCGGGCATCGTCCCGGTCTACGAACTGGGCGAGACCGAGGAGGGCGTGCCGTACTACACGATGCGCTACGTGCGCGGCGAACGGACGATGAAGGAGGCGATCATCGCCGCCCAGGATCTCGACGCACGGCTCGGCCTGCTCGAGGAGTTCCTGAAGGTCTGCGACACGATCCGCTACGCGCACGCGCGCAGCGTCATCCATCGCGACCTCAAGCCCGAAAACATCGCGCTCGGCTCGTTCGGCGAGGTGATCGTGCTCGACTGGGGCCTCGCCAAGGTCGCCGGTCAGCCCGACGTGACGATGCGCAAGTGGCAGGAACAGATCGAGATCTACCGTCAGGCGACCGACCTGAAGACGGTCGCCGGCGCGCTCGGCACGCCGGGGTTCATGGCACCCGAGGCGGCGCTGGGCCAGAGCGAGCAGGTCGATGCGCGCAGCGACATCTACAGTCTCGGCGCGATCCTCTTCCGGATCCTCGCGGGTCGCCTGCCCTTCCAGTTCGCGAACTTCCTGGAGTACGTCAACCAGGCGCTGCGCGAGACGCCGCCGCGCGTGGACGAAGTCGACCCGAGCGTGCCGAAGGAGTTGGCGGACGTGTGCGAGCGCGCGCTCTCGCGGGCGCCGGAGGACCGCTACGAGTCGGTCGACGAGCTGGCCCGCGCCATCCGCCTCTGGCAGACCGAGGGCCCCATCGAACGCGAAGTGCGCGCCCTGACGGACGAGGCGCGCGACGAGGTCGAGTCGGCACGCCGGCTGGAGGGCAACCTGCAGCTGCTCTATCTGGACCGCGCGACGATCGCGCTCAACCGCATCATTCACTTGCGGCCGGAGCACGAGGAGGCGCTCGAGCTCCAGGCGCGCGTCAAGCGCATGCGCGAGCGCGGCATTCGCAAGCGCGTGCGCTCCGACCGACTCGCGGTCCTGCAGCGCGTGGCCGCGGGGCTGCTCGCCATCGGCGCCATCGTCGCGCTGATCGTGTTCGGCATGCTCAACGAGGAGCGCGATCGCGCGGCCCGACTCGAACGCGAGGCGCAGGCGCAGGTGGGCCATCTGACCCGCGCGCGCGACCGGGCGGAGAGTCGGCTTGCCGATGCGCAGATTCGCATCGCGGAAGCGCACGCCGCGCGCGCCGAGGATCTGCTGGCCGACGACCGCATCGCCTCGGCGCGCATCATTGCCGCCACGGCGTTGGGACGGGCGTCGACGCCGGCGGCGTGGCGGACGCTCGCCGAAGCGGAACGTCGCTGGACCCCCACGCTCGAGTTCTGCGCCTACGGCGTGCGAGGAACCGCGCTGGGGCTCTACCAATTCGAGGGGCTGCTGCTGCTCATTGGCGACGACGAGGGCCGTCTGCATCTGATCCGGAAGGCGGAGGACAGCGTCGAGCGACCGCGGTCCTGGGACGCGGCCGAAAGCCGCGTGACCGCGGTGGCCATGTTCGGCGGCCAGGAGGGGCTACTCCTCGCGGCCGGGGGCGAGGATGGCCGCATTGCGATCCTGCAGCCGGATCTCGATGCGCCGCTCGCGACCTGGCCCGCCACGCTCCCCGTCGCGAACGGAGCGCCCGATTTCGACGACGACACGCTCTACCGCGACACGGCGGTCACCGCGCTGACCGCCGGAATACAGCCGGGATCGCTACTGGCCGGCTACGCGGACGGCCGCATTCGCCTGTTCGATCGCGACGGCAACGTGCAGGCGGTGTCGCGCCATCACAGCCAGGCCGTGACCGCGCTGCGCCGGGGCCTCGACAAGCCCAACCTGATCAGCACCGCCGCCGACGGATCGATCAACGAGTCGCACGCGGAGACGCTGCTGCTGCTGCAGACGTGGGACGGACCGGGCGACGAGCCGCTGGCCGGTCTCGCGACCACGTCGTTCGGCGTGAGCACGTGGACACCGAGTGGAAGCGTCTACGAGTGGACGCCGGGCCGCGAAGCGAAGAAGACGCGCCTGCGCGGTGCGCCCGGCGATCGCATCGCGAGCATTTTCGTGCCCGAGGTGAACGTGATGGCGTACACCGGCGCGGAGGACGGCACGCTGCGGTTCCTCGACGGGGACACCGGACGGGTCCGTTCGCTGGGCGCGCACGAGACGTCCCCTCTCACCGTCGTGGCCGGCGCGGTCGGGGCCCCCTACTTCGCCGCCGCGCGCGAGGACGGCACCATTCGCGTGTGGAACCTCGCCGAGCGCGGACCGGGCGGCGCCGGCGCGTTGCACCGCGAGACGCGCCGCGTGGCGCGCGTGCGCCGCGACGGCGGACTCGATCTGGCGCGCACCGGAGAGGAGGAGGTCCAGCGCCTGCCCGGCACGCTCCGGGAACCGGCTTCGGCCGTCAGCTTCTCGCCGGACGGTCGCTTCGTCGCGGCCGTCACGCTCTCCGGCCGCATCGAGGTCTGGGACGTGGAGCAGGGCTCGGTCGTGCGCGCGTTCGACGGCCAGGACGTGCCGCTCACCGCGGTCGACTGGGCCACCGGAGATGGACGGCTGCTGACGGGTGGCCTCGACGGCGGCGTGCGACTCTGGCCGATTCGTTCGGGACGGCCGGTTTCGTTCGAAGCGGCCACCGCCGAGCCGATTCTCGCGCTGTCGGCGGAATCCGAGGGTTTACGGGTCGCCGCCTGCGACGCCGCCGGCACCGTCCTGCTCTGGGAGAGCGAAAACCGCACGCTTCTGCAGTCCTGGCCGCAGCTGGGACGCATGGTCGCGATCGCGCTGGACCCCGGCGGCGAACGCATCGTGGCCGTCCGCGACGACGGCGTGATGGTCCGCTACGACGGCACGACGTGGCTGGAGGAAGGCTCGCTTCCGACCGGCGTGCGCCCCATGCAGCTCACGCTCGACGCCGCGGGCGAAGCGCGCTGGGTC
The DNA here is from genome assembly GCA_039182715.1 of Planctomycetota bacterium. Lineage (GTDB taxonomy): Bacteria > Planctomycetota > PLA2 > PLA2 > PLA2 > JBCDBY01. Next base: position 3,199 of record JBCDBY010000072.1, on the reverse strand, counting down.
GACCGAAGGGGCCTGGCGGGGACCGGACTGCGTCAGGATCGAAACGTGGTGCTGCCCGCGATCGTCCGCCGCGCGTCGTGGGTGCGGTCGAGTGCGGAGCAGCGCGTGCGAGCGCTCCGGCGCCAGCACGGGCTGTTCGTCGAGGGCTTCTCCGTCCGCAAGGCGAACCCGCAGGCGGAGCAGCCCGAGTTCATCGGACCGATTGTCCGTCTGACTTCAGGTCGGTGATCTGGCCGCGGCGCACCACCTTGGCGGTGAGCGTCGCATCCTTGGCCGCGCGCAGCGCGGGACCGACGTCCTGCAATCCGCGGATCGCCATGCCGTTGAGCTCCACCAGGATGTCGTAGCGCTGCAGGCCGGCCTTCTCCGCCCGCGAGCCGCGCGCCACCTCTTCGATCACGAGGCCACGACCACGCAGCTGGAGCTGCACGTCGAGCACCGCCTCGGGACGACGGGCGCGCACGCCGAGCTGCATCGCATCGGCGCGACCACGGCGCGATTCCATGTTCGGCGCGCGGTGGCGGCGCTGCTGCTCGGCGAGCCGCTGCGCCCATTCGCGCAGCCGCTCGATCTCCTTGTTGAGATCGTCGTTGGAGCGCTTCCAGAAGTCGTCCTCCTCGAACCAGCGCTTCTCGAACTCCTTCCAACGGTCGGAGCCGACCCCGCCCATGTCGAACTGGAACTTCATGCCGCCGAGCGCCTTCTTGACCTCGGGGTGCTTCTCCTTGATCTCGTCGAGCGACTTGCCCTTGTAGGTCTTGGTCGTGGGCTTGCCGTCCTCGCCGCGCGAACGCAGCGTGACGATCGTCTCGCCGTTCATCTGCTGGATGGAGACCGAGTCGACCGAGCCGCGCCATCCCGGGTTGCCGCGGGCGTCGCGCTTCGGCTGGGGAACCGGCTTCTTGGGCTTGGCCGCATCGCGGATGGAGCGGAGCGCACGTCCGGCGCGCATGCGTACCTCGACGTCCTCGGACGTGATCGCCTTCTCCAGCGCCGGCACCGCGGCCGCGCCCTTGGCGATCAACTCCTTCGTGGCCGCCTCACGGACCTCGTACGTTTCGTGGCCGAGGTCGGCGATCAGCTCTTCAACGGTCTTGCCGCCGGCGAACAGCGTGGCGCCGACCACCAGGAGTATGGGAAACACGCGATTGATCATGGTTCGCCCCTATCTACGCATCGGCCGCCCGAAAGCGCCAACTATTGATCGCGATCGCGACGTTCGATTTCGGCGAGGGCGGCCGCGGTGGCCTCCGCCTGGAGGCGGCGCTCCTCCTCGACTTTCCGCCTCTGAAGCGCCTCCAGGTCCCGTTCGATGCGCTCCGGAGCCCCCGCGAACGCGGCGTCGTCCCGGAATCGGGAGGTCCGCACGACGAACAGGGCGCGCTCGTAGGCCTGGCGCGCATCGTCCCAGCGCCGCTCCGCCTGGGCCTTCTCCGCGGCGGCGAGGAAGCGACGCACGGTCACCAGCTCCTCCTCGCGGCGCGCCTCGATGCGATCGACCTCCTGGCGTGCGGTCATGGTGACGCTGGCGCGCCGGTCGCCGAGGTTGACCTCGATCCAGTTGAGCTGCTGCCGGTATTCCTCGTTCTTCGGGTCGAGCTGGCATGCGCGCGACATGTACTGACGCGCCTGCAACAGCTCGGACGCGTCGAGGTGGCGCCGGGCCGCCTCGGCGAATCGACGTGCGAGGACGAGTTCGGCCTCCCGGTTGGCCTGCGCGATGGCGGCCTCGTCGGGAACCGGCTCGGAAGCGGCCGGAGGCGCGGTTTCCTCGACGGGTGTCGGCTCGTTCTTCGGTGCCGGGGCGGCACAGGAGGCACAGGCGGCCAGCAGCGAGAGCAGGCTGATGCGGACGAAGGTCATACGACTCCCTTCGTCCGCCAGTCTATCCCGGCTGAACGGGAAGACCGGTTAGTCCTGGTTCTTCTTGGACCGGATCGAGTCGCCGAACTTCTTGCGGAACTTCTCGATGCGGCCGGCGGCATCGACGAAGCGCTGCTGGCCGGTGTAGAAGGGGTGGCTCGCCGAGGAGATGTCGACGCGGACGACGAAATGATCGACGCCGTCGATGTTGCGGACCTCTTTGCTCTTCAGGGTCGAGCGGGTCTGCACCTCGTAGTCGGAGCTCACGTCCACGAAGAGGACGGGGTGGTAGTCGGGGTGGATGTCTTTTCTCACGGCTGCCTCCTTCCCGCGGCTTGGTACGCGGGTTCTGGCGAATCGCGAAGTATAGGGCCTCCCCCGCGATTCGAAAGCAACGGTATCCTGCAGGCATGGGAAAGGCGCGTTGGGCGCTGGTTTTCGCCTTGCTCGCCGGGTGCGGGGAGGCCGAGGACGACCGCTTCGAGAACGAAGAGGAGGAGCCGGTCGTCATCCCGCTTCCGAATGCCGAGCGTCTCGACAACGCGGCGCTCTGCGTGGAGGCCTACGGGCAGGCGCTGCCCCTGCTGCTGGAGGCGCTCGCGGGGACGGACGACGCCGTGGTCATCGACTGGCCCGGCGGGCAGATCGTTCGGCTCGATCTGGAGCGGACCGGCGACGGCCTGGTGCGCTTCGCGAACGATCCGGAACGGTCCGGTTACTCGTTCCGCGGCGAAGCGCGGCTGGCGGCCGGCGTCTTCATCGAGGGCGTCGTCGAGTTCATCGACGTCGGGCCGTGCGACCTGACGCTCGACGACTGGGACCTGGAGCCGGGCCCGGACGGCGTGCGCGGTTCGGTCGACGTCAACCGCGACCTCGACACCGGCCTGCGCGGCACGATTCGCTTCCCGGGGAACGGCACCGGGTTCTTCAGCGGCAATTACCAGGAGCCGCGTACGTCGGCGATTCCGGTGCAGTTCGAGTTTGCGCTGGAGTGAAGGGCTGTATGCCGCGCGCAGCGCTAGCTCGCCTCGGGAAAGACTTCGCCGAGCTTCCGGATCCGCCCGTAGCGCTGGTCCACCAGCTCATCCACCGGCACGTCCGCAAGCTCGGAGAGCAGCGCGCCGATCCGGTCGCGTAGCGTCTCCACCATGGCGTCCGGATCGCGGTGGGCGCCGCCCAGAGGCTCCGGCACCACCTCGTCAACGATGCCGAGGCGCACGAGGTCCTTGCTCGTCAGTCGCAGCGCTTCGGCCGCCTCGGGCGCCTTCTCGCCGTCCTTCCAGAGGATGGCGGCGCAGCCTTCGGGGCTGATCACGCTGTAGTACGCGTTCTGCAG
>JBCDBY010000071.1:0-16287 GCA_039182715.1 Planctomycetota bacterium | reverse complement strand
GGCTGCGGCTGCGCGTCGCTTCGCCCCGCCTTCCTTGCGGTATCGACAGGGATACAGCGGCGTCGGCGGCGCTCGCGACGCTTGCCTCGCGCCGTCTCGGGCCGACGGCGTTTTCTCAGACAGGCCCTAGTTCCGGTCGTTCATCTTGAACGGCGGGATCGGCTCCAGCTCCGGCTGCGGCGTCACGCGCACCAGTTCGACGCCCGCCTCCTCGAAGAGCTGCTTCGACAACGCGTCGTTGTAGTCCTCTTCATAGATCACCTTGCGAATGCCCGCCTGGATGATCGCCTTGCAGCAGTACGAGCAGGGGAACGTGACGCAGTAGATGCGTGCGCCGCGCGTTGAGACGCCTTCATAGGCGGCCTGCGCGATCGCGTTCAGCTCCGCATGCGAGCAGCGCAGGCGCTCCTGGAAGGTGCCCGAAACGCGGTCGGGGTCCTGGCAGAAGCAGCCCGCCTCGCAGCCGTGGCGCGTCTTCTTCGGCGCGCCGTTGTAGCCCGTCGAGATGATGTGCCCGGCATCGGACGCGATGACGCAGCCGACCTTGCGCGAGAGGCAGGTCGAGAACTCCGCGAACATCTTGGAGATGCGAAGCATGTGGACGTCGCGTCGGTGTTGCTTGTCGTGCCGGTCCATCCCCGCATGGTAGCGGGATCCGAGGACCCTCGGCACGGCCCTGATACGATTCTGCGTCCATGCGGGATCAGCTCGGCCGCCCGATTCGCGACCTGCGGATCTCCGTGACCGACCGGTGCAACTTCCGGTGCGGCTACTGCATGCCGGCCGAAATCTACGGCGACGCCTACAAGTTCCTGCCGCGGACCGATCTGCTCACGTTCGAGGAGATCGAGCGGGTGGCGCGGGCTGGCGCCGCGCTGGGCGTGAAAAAGCTCCGCCTCACCGGCGGCGAGCCGCTTCTGCGCGCCGAGCTGCCCGAGTTGATCCGGATGCTGGCGGCGATCGACGGCATCGAGGACATCAGCCTGACCACGAACGGCTTCGTGCTGGCCGGCTTCGCGGAGCAGCTCAAGGCGTCGGGGCTGCACCGCGTGACCGTCAGTCTCGACTCGCTCGACGAAGAGGTCTTCAAGTCCATGAGCGGGCGCCGCTACGGCACGGCGCCGGTCCTCAAGGGCATCGAGGCCGCGGCGGAAGCGGGCCTGGGACCGATCAAGATCAACGCCGTCGTCCAGCGCGGCGTCAACGACCACACCGTGCTCGGCATGGTCGAGCACTTTCGGGGCACGCCGCACGTGCTGCGCTTCATCGAGTACATGGACGTCGGCACGCTCAACGGCTGGAAGCTCGATGAAGTCGTCCCGGCGAAGGAACTCGTCGAGCAGATCCACGCGCGCTGGCCGCTCGAGCCGGTCGATCCGAACTATCGGGGCGAGGTCGCCAAGCGCTACCGGTTCCGCGACGGCCAGGGCGAGATCGGGATGATCACCTCCGTGACGCAGCCATTCTGCACCGGCTGCACGCGCGCCCGCCTATCGCCCGAGGGCAAGCTCGTCACCTGCCTGTTCGCCGCCGACGGCCACGACCTGCGCGCGCTCCTGCGCGACGGCGCGACCGACGCCGACCTGCGCCACCGACTGGAATCGATCTGGACGGGCCGCACCGACCGCTACTCGGAGATTCGCACCGAGGAGACGGCGGGCGGGCGCAAGATCGAGATGTATCAGTTGGGGGGCTAGGGGCGAGGGGCCAGGAGCGAGGAGCCCGAGGTTGGAACCGACCGCCAAAGGCTGTGGATAAGTGCGGAACGAATTCCGCAGTCGCCCGTCGTAACTCGTCCTCTCGTAGGCAGATACGCGCGCCATTTGATGCACCTCTTCCATCAAAGGGGGGGCTAGGGGGCGAGGAGTTCGACGGTGGGGCAGATCACTTCCAGCTTGCTTGTCGCGTCGTGGAGAAGGATGGCGTGGTGGCGCAGGCCCAGCTCCCGGGCGCCCGGCCAGTGCTGGAGGACGCGGGTCAGTTCGAACGATGACTCGTGCGTTTCGCCCCACTGAATGTGCTGAGGCGTTGTCGCGGCGAATGCGGCCCCGAAACAGACCCAGGCGCAGTCTCGGAATCGAATTCGTTTCCGCGACGAGAGGAAGGGTTCGTAGGACTCCACGTAGTCCACGATCAGATCGACAACCTTCTCGCCGCGCTCGAAGTCTCCGGCAACGCCCAGCAACGTGGAGTCGTGGAGGTTCAGATCCTCCAACCGCTCGATGATCATCCGGCTGAGTCTCTCATGCCGGATCTTGGGGGCTGAGGGCCGAGGGCTCGGGGCTGTGGATAAGTGCGGAACGAGTTCCGCAGTCAGCGCTCGCAACCCGTGAAACGACGCGCAGATATGCGCGCCAAATGATGCACCTCTTCCATCAGAGGGAGCTAGGATCGAGCTTGGGGCGTGAGGACGTTGAGGCCTTGAAGACGTGCGGTGGAAACGGTGGGGTGTTCGCGGGTTGCTGTTGGTGCTTGTGCTGCTGCTTGCGCTCGATGGCGTCTACCGGTTTGGGCTGACGCCTTGGGTCCGGGGGTCGGCGGGTTGGGTCTGTCGCACGTGTGGATCCCACCGATCGGAGCGCTGGACCCGCGTCTTCGGAGTCGAGGTTCATCGCCGCACGCGGCTTGAGCGGAGCGCAACCCACAGCGACTTGCTCGGCGAGATGCACGCCTTCGACTGGGCATTCGTGAGCTCAACCGAGTCGGGCCTCGGCTTTGAGGTCCACTCGGACGGCTTTCCGCGGTTCGGTCGCATGCCTAACTACTTCGTCGACTCGTTCAACGGCAACCGCGCATTCCGGACCTTCGTGAACCGTCAGATCGAGTCCGGACGCTTGACCCCCGAGACCGCGCGCGCGATCGTCGCGCTCGAACGGGTGACCTCGGATGGGCCGACGGCCGCGCGGGCGCGCGCACTCATGGATCGATTCGGACTACCTCCGGATCCGCGTCGTGAGCTCCGCGATTTCTATCGGGCCCACGCGGCAACAGCCGCCGACGATGCGGACGCCGCGGTCGATCCAGGCGGGGACGTGGTCGAGGAACGCTGAGCGGCCCGACCAGGTCTTGGTGACGGGGTCGTAGGTCTCGCCGGAGTTGGGGTAGGCGACCAGCGGGAGTTCGGTATCGATCGCGTCGAGCAGCGGGGCGACGTGCTGGGGGTCGGTGCAGTTGATGCCGACGGCGATCGCCTTCGATTCCACCGCGCGTACCGCGTCGGCGATGGGGGTGCCGTCGCGCAGGGTCGTCCCGTCGCGGCAGGTGAAGGCGAACCAGGCCGGTTTCTCGACGAGATCGGCGAGCGCTTCGGCCTCGGCGAGACACGGGATCGTCTCGCACGCCAGCAGGTCGATGTCGCAGCTCTCGAGAAAGCGCAGCCTCGGCTCGTGCCACGTGCGCAGGTCGACGTCGCCGTAGTCGCCGGTGTACTCCGAGCCATCGGCAAGTGCCGCCCCATAGGGTCCAATGCTGGCCGCCACGAAGCGCGCGCCGGATGCCCGCGCGAGATCCACCGAGCGCGCGAGCCGCGCCGCCGGCTCGGCGGGCGCCTGATAGCTGGCGGTGATCACGATCTCGGCGCCCGCGGCGACGTAGGCGGCGTGCACCGCACGGATCGCGTCCGGATCGTCGTCCAACAGCCGTGCCGACCAGAGCGCGTGATTCAGGTCGTGCCCCCGCGCCTCCAGTTCGGTGGCGAGGCCGCCGTCGAGCACGAGCGGCGGTCCTTGCGCGAGGCGTTTGCCCAGTCCTGACATCCCTGCCGTAGCATGATCGCCACATTCATGGAAGGCAATGGCAAGGTCGTCTCCTTGCACGGGCTCTCCAAGCGGTACGGCGAGTTCCAGGCGGTCGACGGCATCACTCTCGAAGTCGAGCCGGGCGAGCGGCTCGCGCTGCTCGGCCCCAACGGCGCCGGCAAGACGACGACCATCCGCATGCTCATGGGCATCCTCGAGCCGAGCGCCGGCACCGCCCGCATTCTCGGCCTCGACTGCTTTCGCGACCGCGCCCGCGTCATGGAGACGGTCGGCTACCTGCCCGACGAGCCGGTGTTCTACGACTATCTGCGCGGCCGCGAGGTCCTCGACTTCGTCGCCAGCATGCGCGGCATCCCCTCCGACGTCGCGGCGTCCCGCTGCGACTCGCTCGTCGAGCGATTCGAGCTGGGCAAGGACCTCGACGAGTACGCGGTCAACTACTCGAAGGGCATGAAGAAGAAGCTCGCGATCATCTGCGCGCTGCTGCATGACCCCGCGCTGCTGATCCTCGACGAGCCGACCAACGGCCTCGACCCCTACGCCACCCGACTCTTCCACGAACTCATCCGCGAACGCGCCGACCAGGGCAACAGCGTCTTTTTCAGCACGCACCTGCTCGACCAGGCGGAAAAGCTCTGCCACCGCATCGGCATTGTCGACGGCGGCAAGCTGGCCGCCATCGGCCCGCTCGAGGACCTCAAGGAGAAGCTCGCGCCCGGCGGTTCGCTGGAGGAGATCTTCTTCGCCGTGACCGAGGACCGCCAGGGGTGAAGCCGTCCACCCCCCGGGTCGTCCGGGTCCTGGCCGCGACGTCGCTGCGTCGTTTCTGGAACCGCGTCGGCGCCTTCTACCGCCGCCGCAAGAAGGGCGGCCGCGACGGCACGGGCCGCAAGGGCGGGCGCTCGACCATCGCGCTCGTCCTGATGGGCCTGCTCTTCGGTCTGCAGTCGTTCTCGATCTCGTACGTGTACACGATGCGCGTGGTCGAGACGGTCGAACAGGCGGCCGGCAACGAGCGGTTCAATGCCGAGCTGACCGAACGCGTCTGGGTGCGCAAGGCTCCGGTCGAGGATGCGCTGCGTCCATTCGCGGTCCTGCTCACGCTCCTTGTCATCGCGCTTTTATTCGTCGGGCTCGGCTCCAGCAACCAGGAACTTTCGCAGGTCGGGTGGAGCATGGAGTGGCTCTTCACCTTCCCCGTCCCCACGCGCGGTCTCTTCCTCGCGAAGGTGGGCGAGTACGCGCTGACCGCGTTCTTCACCTGGTTCACCTTCTTTCCTCTCGTGACGACGATTCTGTGGAACGCCGGCTATCGGTGGTGGGGCGTGCCGCTCGGTGCCCTCTCGACGCTGCTCGTCGCGGCTGCCGTCTCCTCGCTGCGCGTTCTCATCGAGACCTACCTCCGCAAGCGCGTGCCGCTGCATCGTGTGAAGAACTTCCAGGCGGTCTGCACGGTCGTCGGCATGCTGCTGCTCTTCCTCGTGTTCGCGCTGGTCAGCCGCGTCGACGTGCCGCGCGTGCTCTTCACCGTCTCCGATGCGATCGGCGGAGCGCTGCTCTGGGGGCCGACCGCTTCGGTCCTGCAGATCGTCTACCGGCCCGCCGGTGCGCTCATGGTGACGGCGTGGTCGATCGGCATCGTCCTGCTCGCGCTCCGGGCGACGGAACGCCAGGTGCGCGACGGTCTCGTCTCCGCCGGCGGTCCGTACCAGGGCACGCGCAGCGCGCACGGCCGTCATCGTCCGCTCGGCGGCGTGCTCTCGAAGGACCTGCGTCTACTCGGACGCGATCGTAACTTCCTGGTGCAGACGCTCGTCGTGCCGGCCCTGCTGGTCGTTTTCCAGTTCGTCGTCAATCCCGCCTTCAACGCGGCCGGCAGCCCGCGCGCGGTTTCGGCCATCGCCTTCGGCGTCGCGGCCTACGTGCTCGCGTTCGGCGGCTTCCGGGTGCTGCTGGCCGAACAGAACGCGCTCTGGCTGCTCTTCAGCCTTCCGCAGCGGCTCGATCGCCTGCTGCGGCGCAAGACGGTCATCTGGGGCGTGGTCGCGGTCGTCTACGCGCTCGGCGTCATGCTCTACGCGTGGCGGCCGATCGACAAGATGCAGGTGGTCGACTGGCTTGCGCCCCTGTCGGCCGTGGGAGGCGTCTTCCTCTGTGCGTTTCTCGCCGGCGCGATGGGGACGATCGGCTACGACCCGCACGAGAAGGAGATCCACAAGAAGATCCAGCCCGAGTGGTCGATGCTCTACATGGCCGTTGCGGGCATGTATGCGTTCACGCTCGCGACGGGATCGCTGTGGGAACTCTTCGTCGTCAATGTGCTGACCGCGCTGCTCGTCTACGCGGTGTGGGAACGCGTACGCCGGCGCCTTCCGTACCTGCTCGACCCGACCGCCGTGCCGACGCGTCGCATCGAGCTGAGCGACGGCGTCCTGGCGATCTTCACCTACTCGTTCCTGTCCCGGGTCATCAGCCTGATCTTCTTCTCGCTCGACTGGCCGCCCGAGACGATCGTGCGCACCGCGCCACTCACCGCCGCCGCCGTCACCGCGGCGCTTTCGCTCTACCTGCTCTCGCGCGGCAAGTCGCGCTCCGTGTTCCGCGAGGTCGGCCTGCGTCGTCCCTCGTTCGGCATGTTGCTGTGGGGCGCCGCCCTCGGCGTGGCGCTCGCCTCGCTCGGGCTGGCCTACCTCGACGGCATGCGCCACTTCGAGTGGGTGCGCGAGCTGATGGGCACCGAGATCCAGCCGGGCGTGCGGACGGCGATCGCGCAGGTCGCGGTCTTCGTGGCGCCACCCATCGAGGAGTTCCTCTTCCGCGGCCTGCTTCTGCGCGGCTTCCTGCGCACGTTCTCGCCCGGGAAGGCGGTCGTCCTGAGCGCGTTCGTCTTCGCGGTCATCCACAACCCGGTGTCGTTCGTGCCGGTGTTCCTCGTCGGGCTCTGCACGGCGGCGCTCTTCCTGCGCAGCCGTTCGCTCTGGCCGCCGATCGCGCTGCACATGGTCTACAACGCGATCATCTCCTACCTCGAAATCGCTTGACACCCTTCCGCGCCGGGCTATCTTTCCGGATCGCGTTCTTTTCACAGTTCGATTCATCCAGAGCAGCCGAGGGATCAGGCCCGTTGACGCTGCCGCAACCAGTTCGGAAACGAACCCGGTGCGACCTCCTGCCCTTCGGGGAGAGATGAACCAGCGGAATCGCAAGCTTCCAAGGCCTCTTCGACCGGAGAGGCCTTTTTTCGTAGGCACTCTCGTGGTCCTCCGTCGTGCGGCGTTCGTCCGGGACGGAGGAAACCATGACCACGACATTGAAGCGCAGGCCGCGTCTGCGCACGCTTCGCATCGGCCTGCTCGGCTACGGCACGGTGGGGGAGGCGGTGCACCGTCTCCTGCGCCGCCGTCGGCGTGAGCTGGCCGCCCTTGGGCTGCAGCTCGAGCCGGTCGCCGCCCTCGCGCGCCGCCCGCGCGGGCTCGCATCCAACGACGTGACGGCGTTCCTCGACGGCGACTACGACGTCGTCGTGGAAGCCCTGGGCGGCGTCGAACCCGCGTTCGTCTACGTCCGGCACTTCCTGCGCCGCGGCGTGCCGGTGGTGACCGCCAACAAGGCGCTTCTCGCCGAGCGCGGCGAGGAGCTGGCGCGCGAGGGGGCGCCGCTGCTCGGCGAAGCGAGTGTCGGGGCGGGCATCCCGCTCCTGCGGACGCTCGATCGCGCGCTGCACACCACTCGCGTGGAACGCGTCACCGCAATCCTCAACGGCACCTCGAACTTCGTCGTCTCGCGCCTGCAGCGCCACGGCGAGTCGCTTGGCGCCGCCGTCGAGGTGGCGCAGCGCGCTGGCTTCGCCGAGGCGGATCCGTCGCTCGACCTGAACGGTACCGACGCGGCGCAAAAGCTCAGCCTGCTGCTTGCGCGGCTCGGCATCGGGCTGTCGCTCGAGTCGATCGAGCGCGAGGGGTTGCGCTGTCTGCGCCCCGCCGACTGCCGTCGCGCCGCCGCGCTCGGATACCGCATCAAGCCGGTCGCCTGGAGCGACGGCCGCAGCGGCTTCGTAGCCCCGGCGCTCCTCTCCGCGCAGCATCCGCTGGCGTCGGTCGACGACGAGCAGAACGCGGTGCTGATCGAGGGCGATCCCATCGGTTCGCTCTGCTTCCGCGGCCCCGGTGCGGGCGGCGCGCCGACGGCCGCTTCGATCGTCGACGATCTCGTCGCGATTGCGCGCGGCGAGGCGGAGTCGTGGCCGATCCCCCCGGCCCCGGTTTCCTCGCGTGCTCCGCGTACACGCTGGTTCGTGACGCTGCAGTTCACCGCGGTCGCCGAGGAGGCGCTGCAGCTGCTTCAGCCGATCGAACTGCGCCGCCTGCCCGACGAGGCGCTGCCCACCTACGCCCTTATCACCCCGAACGAACCCGACACTTCAACCCTGCGCACCTTCCGTGCGCTCCAGGAGGTGCGCGCCTTCCGCGTGCTCTAGAACCATGCGACCCGAAACCCTCGCCATCCACTTCGCCCAGGACGCCGATCCGACGACCGGCGCGCTCGTGACGCCCATCGCGCAGACCTCCACGTTCGTGCAGGAGGCGCCCGGCGTGAACAAAGGCTTTGACTACACGCGCACGTCCAATCCGACGCGCCAGACGTTGGAGAAGGTCCTCGCCGCCCTCGAAGGCGTCGAACACGGCGCCGTCTTCGCGAGCGGCATCGCGGCGGAGAACGCCATCTTCCAGTCGCTGCTGCAGCCGGGGGACGAGGTGCTGGTGCCCGACGACCTGTACGGCGGCACGTTCCGGCTGCTGAACAGCTACGGACATCGATTCGTCGTCGACCCCGCCTACCGGCAGTTCACGGACCGCACGAAGCTCGTCTGGATCGAGTCGCCCACCAACCCGAGGCTCAAGCTCTTCGACATCGAGACGATCGCGCAGCGCGCGCACGCGCATGGCGCCCTGGTCGTCGTCGACAACACGTTCGCCACTCCTCTCAACCAGCGTCCGTTCGAGCTGGGCGCCGATCTGGTCGTGCACTCGGTCACGAAGTATCTCGCCGGACACTCCGACGTCATCCAGGGCGCGGTGCTGGCGAAGGATGCCGACGTGCTCGCGCCGATCCGCTTCGCGCAGAACGCGACCGGCGCCACGGCGTCGCCGTTCGACTGCTGGCTCACGCTGCGCGGCCTCAAGACGCTCTCGCTGCGCGTGCGACAGCACAACGCGAACGGTGCGGCCGTCGCCGCGTGGCTGCGTCACCACGTCGAACGCGTCTACTACCCCGGCTTCGGTGGCGTCGTCTCCTTCGAGATCGAGGGCGCGCGCGAGCTCGTGGGGTCACTGCGCTACTTCCAGCTCGCCGAGTCGCTCGGCGGCGTGAAGTCGCTCGTCTGCCATCCGGCGACGATGACGCACGCCGCGATTCCGGAGGCGCGTCGGCGCGAGCTCGGCATCTCCGACGACCTCGTGCGGCTGAGCTGCGGGATCGAACACCCGGACGACCTCATCGAGGATCTCGAAGCCGTGCTGCGCCGCGCCAAACCCTTGGCCGCGCATGCCTGAGTTCGATCCGACCAGCCTGACGAACCACTCTTGCGCGAAGTCGCTGTAAGTCGTTGCGTGGCAGGTGCTTGGAGCGGGGGGGTGCGGCGCCGGTGCCGCACCCCGCGATCGCAAGTCCCTGTCATGCAGGCACTTGCGGCACTGGGCGCCAAGAGTGATTCGTCAGAGTTGCTCTTCGGGGTTAGGGGACCGCGAGCATGCGGTCGAGGGCGAGCTTGGCGTCGCGCAGGACGTCGTCCGGGAGCGTCACCTCGTCGGCTCCCTCGAGATCGCGGACCGTGTCGTAGAGGTTGTAGAGGTTGACGCGGTACATGTTCGGGCAGAGCGAGCGCGACAGGGTGTGGACCTCCTTGTCGGTGTGCTCCCACGCGAGCCGGTGGATCATGTTGATCTCGGTCGCGATCGCGAACTTGCTGCCGGCCGGCGCGTCCGCCACCTTCTTGCACATCTGGCTGGTCGAGCCGGAGTAGTCCGACGCGCCGATCACCTCCTCGGTGCACTCCGGGTGCGCCATGACGTAGACGCCCGGCCACTTTTCGCGCGCCTGGTCGATATGGTCGGTGGTGAAGTGCGTGTGGACGTGGCAGAAGCCCTTCCAGAGCAGCACCTTGGAGTTCGCCAGCTGCTCCTCGGTCAGCCCGCCCAGCTCGTGGCGCGGGTCGTAGATGTGCACCTGCTCGCGCGGCAGTCCCATTTGATTGGCGACGTTTCGGCCGAGGTGCTCGTCCGGGTAGAAGATGATCCGCTCGCCGCGCTCGAAGGCCCACTCGAAGACGCGCGTCGCGTTCGACGAGGTGCAGACGATGCCGCCGTTGCGGCCGGTGAACGCCTTCAGGTCGGCGTCGGAGTTCATGTACGTCACCGGGATGGTCCCCTCGGCGAGGTTCCGGCGCTCCAGGTCGCCCCATGCGCCCTCGACGAGGTGGCTGTTCGCCATGTCGGCCATCGGGCAGCCGGCGCGCTCGTTGGGGTGGTAGACCTTCTGATCCGGCCGCGCGAGCACGCGCGCCGACTCCACCATGAAGCGCACGCCGCAGAAGATGATGAACTCCGCCCCGTCCTGGCTGGCCGCCGCGCGGCAGAGCTCGAAGCTGTCGCCGCGAAAGTCCGCCAGCTCGACGATCTCGCGCCGCTGGTAGTGGTGGCCCAGCAGCACCAGACGCGATCCATACTCTTCCTTGATCTCGCGAACGCGATCGACGACCGCCGCCTCGTCCATGTCGTGCGGAGTGGTCGCGCGGGCTTCGGCGCCCGTCATCATGCCGGCCGGAATCATGTTCTTCTCCTCGAGCCGCGTACCGCGTGGGCACTTAGTGTCAGCTCGACACTTATGTTACCACAAGCGCCTTCCACGCAGTAGGTTTTTGAGCACGGCTATACTTCGCCGCCGTGTCCGATCGCAAGCAGCCGTCCGCCCTTCAGCGACTCGTCGCGGAAGGCTCGGACACGGACATCCAGCGCTTCTTCGTTCTGCTGCGGCCGGCCGAGATCGCCGACCTCGTCGAGACGCTCCCGGAGGAGGAGCGCCTGCGCGTCGTGCGTCTCATGGGGGCACCGCTCGCCTCCGACGTTCTCCGCGAAGTGCAGGAGCCGGAGCTGGACGAACTGCTGGAGGAGATGCCGCCGGACGAGATTGCCGAAATCGTGCAGGAGTCGCGTTCCGACGACGCGGCCGACCTGATCGGTTCGCTGACGCCCGAGAAGGCGGAGCGCACGCTCCAGAACCTCAACCAGGAGGAGCAGCAGGAGATCCGCGAACTGCTCGAGTACGGCGAGGAGACGGCGGGCGGCATCATGCAGACCGAGCTTGTCTCGGTGCCGTCCGATGCGACCGTCGCGCTGGCGCGCGAAGCGGTGCGCGTCGCCGACCCGAAGGAGATCGGCAAGATCTATCGCGTGTACGTGGTCGACGCGTCCGATCGACTGCTCGGCACCATCACGCCAACCGATCTCCTGCAGGCCGACGAACGCGCGCCCGTGCGCCTGGCGCTCGACCCCAACCCGATCACGGTGCGCGTCGACGTCGACCAGGAGAGAATCGCGCGCCTCGCTCGGGAGAACGACGTCGCCGCGATTCCGGTGATCGACGACGCGGGCCGGCTGCTCGGTCAGGTGCTGCACGACGACATCGCCGACGTCCTGCAGGAGGAGGCGACCGAGGACATCGCGCGCCTCGCCGGCACCGACGAGGAGGAGTTCTACGACGACTCGATCGCCGTGGCGGTGCGCAGCCGCGCGTCGTGGCTCTTTCTCACCTTCCTCGGCGGCCTGCTCGTCGCCGGATTCCTCAGCTCGGTCGAGAGCGACATTCGCGAGAAGGCGATCCTCGCCGCGTTTCTGCCCGTCGTGCTCGGCATGGCGGGCAACGTCGGTACGCAGACGTCGGCCGTCACGGTGCGCTCGCTGGCGCTCGGCCGCATGGACTACGAGTCCTGGTTCGAGCCGGTGCTGCGGCAGGTCTCCATCGGGCTCATTCTGGGCGCGATGTTCGGGGTGGCCCTGTTCCTGTACGCCTACTGGCGCGCGTCGGAAGACGCCGACCTCGTCGCCGTGACGCTCGGCCTCGCCATCTTCGCCTCCATGTCGGTGGGCGCCGTCATGGGCGTGGTCGTGCCGCTCGTCATCCATCGCATCGGCTTCGATCCGGCCATCTCCTCGAGCCCGTTCATCCAGACGACGAACGACCTCACCGGCGCCGGCATCATCTTCTCCGTGGCGCGATTGACGGGGCTGATCTAGGGCCTAGTCGCTCGCGCCGAACGTCACCAGGTACAGCACCCAATCCTCGCTCGGCACGTCGAGCAGCGCAGCGGTCTCGTCGTCGAGGAATCCGGCGATGCCGCAACCCTGGTGGCCGAGGTCGGTCGCCGCGAGCTGGAAGCGCTGTCCGTAGCTGCCCGCCTCGAGGTGCAGGTAGCGGTAGGCGCGGTCGCCGTAGGTCTCCAGCGCGCGGCGCGCCGGCGCGGTGAACGCGAGGATGCAGGCGCACGTCTCCGCGATCTCCTGTCCGAGCACCGCCTCGCGGAACGGGCGCGTGAAGTCGCCGAACTTCTCCGGCAGCAGCGCATCGCCGTCGCCCTGCATCGAGTAGAGGCCCGGGTCGAGCCCGTCCACCCGATGCACGACCAGATGGGCGCGCAACAGCCCCGCGTCCCACGTTTCGTGCGGCACGAACGTGGGGAAGGTGAACGCCAACGCCCGCTTCAGGTCCTCGAAGGGGACCGGCTGGCCCGGATAGGCGCGCGCCGATCGGCGCCGGGCGATGGCCCGCGGCAACTCGATTTCGATGGCGGGCGGTTCGATGCCGATGCGGATCGCGCCCGCGTCGATCGGCGTGCGACCGATGGGGGGCTGCGCCGGTGCCGCGGCCGCGCAGGACGACGCGCGGTGCAGCAGCGCGGTCGCGCTCCCGGTCAGCTCGTCCGCGTCGGGCACCAGGCCGGCGCCCTCCGGGTCGATGTCGCCGCGCCGCGCGTCGCCGGACGTCCAGAGCGTCGGCGGCCGCAGCGTCTCCTCGAGCGAGCGCAGCGGAATCGCCGCCAGCGCCGCCTCGCGATCCGGCTCGAAGAAGAAGCTGCCGTTGATCTCGTCGTCCACGAATCCGAGGTGCGGCAACCCGCTCAGCTCATCGAACGGCGCGATCGACGCGAGGTTGGCCAGCACGTGACCGGCGTCCAGCAGCACGCGCCGGTAGCCGCGCTCCTGATAACGCCACGCGCTGCGCCAGAAGATGCCGGTCAGCAGCAGGCACGCCCGCGCCCGCGTGAAGATCTCCTCCTCGCCGCACGCGCGTCCCAGCAGCGGCCGCGGGTCTTCCTCCCACAGCCGCGTGAGGACCTCGTCGCGCGCGTCGTACGCATACAGCCCGGCGTCCATGCCGTCGCCTTCACCCACCGCCACGTAGAGTTCGGTCGGGTAGAGCGCGCCCGCGGACGGCGCCGCGCGCAGCAGTTGTTCGCCTCCGGGATGCCGGAGATGACCCGTGATGCCGTTCGCGAAGTAGAGGAAGCGTGCGAGCACCGAGCGGATGTCCTCGGTGTTCGGCGTCTTCCCGAACGAGCGCAGCTCGACGCGATGCGACCCGACCACGTCCTTGAACTGCGCCGGCGCCTTCGACCAGTCGAGACCGGGCGAGGCGAGCACCCGCTGCCGGTCGTACTTGGTGAGCGCGTGGTAGTCGGAGGCGATCACGACTCGATCGCCCGTGCGAGCGCGGTGTCGCGTTCGGTCACGCAGCCCTTGTCGTGCGACCAGAGCGTGAGCGTCACGGTGCGGTACTGGATGAGGATCTCCGGGTGATGGTCGGACGCCTCGGCCAGGTCCGCCACGCGGCGCACGAGCCGAATCGCGGCCGGAAACGAGTCCAGCTCGAAGACGCGACGGAGGCGGTCCCCGTCCTGTTGCCAGCCGGGCAGCTCGGCGAGCGCCGCCGCGAGCTGTTCCTCCGTGAGCATGCCGGGATTATCGCACGAGCAGCAGCGTTCCGAGCGTGGCACTCGGGCGGCGCGCTTCGACCAGCCCCGCCGGAACCAGCAGGCGGCCGTCGCCGTCCACGTCCACGCCGTGCCGCAGCGGATAGGGGAAGCTGCGCAGACGCGCCCCGGCGGCCGGCACGTCGGCGTCGGTGCTGACGACGCGCTCCGGCGCGCCCGTTCCGGTGCGGAAGACGCCCTCCGCCACCGGCAGCCCGTCCTCGTACAGCTGCACGCCGTACGCGATGCGGTCCCGGTCGGCAACGACGTGCTCCTCGAGCACGCGCACCCGCTGTGTGCTTTGCACGACCGGCAGGGCCGGCTCGCCCGGCCGCGCGCAGTAGACGGCCGACGCCGGGGCGCCCGGTCCGCTCAAGCGCGCCGCGAACACGACGTCGCGGCTGCGGCCCGCGGCCAGCCGCAGGCTCTCCGCGGTCCCCGGCGCGCTCCCGATCGGCTCGCCGCAGCGCGCCACGACCTCGACGCCGTTCTCGTCGAAGCGGAAGATCGCTTCGGGACACGCCGCGTCGCTCGTCGCGACGTGGACGACGACCGCGTCCGCGTCGTTCAGCTCCGCGGCCAGGACGAGGGTCACGACGCCGAGCGTGCCCGCGACCGGATCGTCGCGCCCGATCAGGCGCGTCGTCGCACCATCCGCGTCGATCCGATAGGCCGCGTCGTCGCGCTCGAACACGACCGTCGTGCCGTCCGACGAAATGCCGTCGTCGCACCGGTCGCAGAGCACCTCGGCCGGCCCGTCGGTCGGAATCCGCCACACCTGCGTGCCGTTCGGCGTGGCCGCCTCGGCGATCACATCGCCGTCCTCCCCGACGCGCGCGCGACGAAAGACGCCTTCCGCCAACAGGCGCGGCGTCCCGCCGGTGCGCGGCACGGCGAACAGCCCGTGCTCGATGTCGCCGCCTTCGACCTCCGCCGCCATGACGAGCGTGTCGCCGCGCGCCTCGAGGGGCAGCTTGGGATGCTTCACCCGGCCGCCGCCGGTGTCCGGCAGGAGCTGGCCCTGCATGAGCAGCGTGTTCACCTCGCCGTCGGCCGCACGCCGCAGGATGCCGCAGCCCAGCGTCTTGTCGCGATTCCAGAGGATGACCGCCTCGAAGATGACATCGCCGTCCGGCGCGAGCCAGCCCAGCAGTGTGGTCACGTAGCTCGCGTCGAGGCCGGGAACCGGGTCGCCCGGCTTGCCGATGATCTCCGCCTCCACGTCCGGCTGGGTCGCCTGCGGCAGCGAAGCCGGGGGCTCCGGCGCGGGCTCGCTCTCGTTGGCGGGCGCCGGCTCGGCGCTCGAGCCGCCGCCGCACGCCGCGACGACGACAAGAAGTAGGATCCACGCGCGCAACATCAAAGCCTCCAAGCCCGTTTCCGAGTGTAGCGCCTGTGACCCTGCTCTGCTTTCTGCTTCTGCTCGCCTCGCCGGAGAACGAGCGTCTCCTTCTGGGCAAGAGCCCGTTTTTCCGGATCGAGGGGATGGAGCGCGCCCGTCGTGCGGGCGACGTCGCGCTTCTCCAGCGCGCCGCGCGGTCGAACCACTGGGACGCCCGCCGCGCCGCCGCGCTCGCGCTCGGCTCGGGCACCCCGGTGGCGCTGCTCAAGGATCCCGTGGCCGTCGTGCGCGCGGCCGCCATCGAGGCGCTCGACACGACCGCGCCGGAGGACGCGCTCTGGCTGCGCACGCGCGACCCGGACTCGGCGGTGCGCGCGGCCGCCGCCTGGGCGCTCCGCGACGCGTCGCGCAAGAGCAACCTCAAACGGCTGCTGGACGATCCGGTGCTCGACGTGCGACTCGCCGCCATGGCCGCCATGGGCCGCCGCCGCGAGCTGTTGCGACTCGCGCGCGACAAGGATCTCGGCACCGCTCTCGGTGCGCTCGCGGCGCTGGGCCGCTGCGGCGACGCCAGCGCCGCGGGCACGCTGCTGCGCGACCTCGGCAAGTCGATCAAGAGCAGCAGCCGCAAGCGGATGGTCTTCGTCGACAGCACGGCGACGGCGGACTACGCGCGGGCGCGCGCGGTGGGCGAGATGGCGCGGCGCGACGTGTCGGTCGGCGGACGTTCGGTCGCGCGGCGGCTGCGCAAGCTGGTGGACGGTGCCAACCTGCAGGGGCGCGCCGGCATCGTTCTGTCCGAGGCGGTGGCGGCGGGGCGCGACGCGGAGGCGGCGCGTCGCATCGTCGACGCCCAGGTGCGCGCGCGCAAACAATCCACGCTGCCGTTCCACGCGATCAACTTCGTGCTGCGCGGCGGCATGCACGCCTTCGCGCGCGAGCCGTGGCCCGAACTCGCGCCGCTTCTGCTGCCGCTGCTGGCCGATCGCGACGTGCACGTGCGCCGCGCGGTGGCCGAGGCGCTGCACGGTGACGCGGCCCGCCTCGCCCTGGGCGATCGTGACGCGCCGGTGCGCGCCATCGGCTGTGCGCGCATCGGCAAGCAGGCGCCGCTGCTGGCCGCGCTGCGCGATCCGGAGCCCTCCGTGCGCGTCGCGGCAATT
>JBCDBY010000070.1:0-16445 GCA_039182715.1 Planctomycetota bacterium | reverse complement strand
TCAGTCGTCAGTATTCAGTCGTCAGTATTCAGTCGTCAGTATTCAGTCGTCAGTCGGCGCCGGAATACTCCAGGCCGCAGAGAGCGGACACTGAGAGCGGACACTGAAAACTGACAACTGAGTACCGACCACTTCCTGTTACGACGGCTTCTTCTTGGGCCGGAAGGCGAGGCAGACCTCGGGGTCGGTCTCGAGGTAGGGGCCCTCGATGAGGTCGATGCAGTAGGGGATCGCGGCGAAGACGCCGAGCAGGCACTCGCGGATCGCGCGCGGGCGTCCCGGCAGGTTGACGATCAGCGAATGCCCGCGGATCCCCGCGATCTGGCGGCTGAGAATGGCGGTCGGCACCTTCTCGAGGCTGATCGCACGCATCTGCTCGCCGAAGCCGTCGAGGATCTTGTCGCAGACCTTCTCGGTCGCCTCCGGCGTCACGTCGCGGATGGCCGGACCGGTGCCGCCCGTCGTCACGATCAGGCAGCACCCGTCCTCGTCGGCCATCTTGACGAGCTCCCGCTCGATGCGGTCCTGCTCATCGGGGATCACGCGGTAGACCGGCTCCCAACGCGACACGAGCAGCTCGCGCAGCAGGTGGTCGATCGCCGGGCCGGACTCGTCCGCGTACTCGCCGCGGCTCGCCCGGTCCGAAATCGTCAGGATGCCGATCCGCGCGTCGCTCATCGCACTTCGATCTCGGTCTTCTCCATGGCGAGCGGTTCGCTCGTCGCGCCGCTCTGCGATCCGCGCGCCTCCAGTGCGTCCAGCACCTCGAGGCCGGAGACGACCTCGCCGAAGATCGTGTGCTTGCCGTCGAGCCACGGCGTCTCGACGAAGGTCAGGAAGAACTGGCTGCCGTCGGTGCCGGGGCCCGCGTTGGCCATGCTCAGGATGCCGCGGCGGTCGTGGCGCTCGGAGCCGCCGAACTCGCCATCGTACTTGTAGCCGGGGCCGCCCATGCCGGTGCCGGCGGGGCAGCCGCCCTGCGCCATGAAGTCCTTGATGACGCGGTGGAACGAAAGGCCGTCGTAGAAGCCGAGGCGCGAGAGATAGATCGTGCTCGAGGCGTGCATCGGCGCCGACTCGTGGAAGAGCTTGATCTCGACCGGGCCGTGGTTGGTCTGGACCTTCCAGATGTACTCCTTGCCCGACTCGAACTCGAACTGCGGCGGCTTGGGCAGGCTGGTGCGCCAGTGCGAGCCGCTCGTGTCGATGCTCTTCTCTTGAATGAACGAGTCGGCGGCGTTGAGGGCGGGGTCACTCATCGGTTTTCCTCCAGGAAGGTTCGCGTTTCTCGAGAAAGGCCGCGATCCCTTCGCGGCAGTCGTCCGTGGCGCGCGCGCGGGCGTTGACCTGCGCCGCGAGATCGAGCCCGTCCGCGAGGGGGACGAGATCGAGGAAGAGTCGTTTCGTCATCGCGATCGCCTCGCCGCTCGCGGCGGCCAGGTTCGCGACGTGCGCGTCGACGCGTGCGCGCAGTTCGTCCGGCTCGACGACGCCGGTGACCAGCCCCAGATCGAGAGCTTCGTCGGCGTCGAACAGCCGGCCGGTCAGGCAGAGGTCGCGCAGCACCTTCTCGCCCGCCGTGCGCAGCAGGAAGTTGAGGATGATCGCCGGCACGAACCCGATGCGCGTCTCGGTGAAGCCGAGTTTCGCGCCGCGCGCCACGAAGGTCGCGTCGCAGGCGAGCGCCAGACCGGCGCCGCCGGCGATGGCGTGGCCCTGGACCGCGGCGACGACCGGTAGCGGGTGCTCCGCGATCATGCGGAACAGCTCCGCGAGGTGGCGGGAGTCGGCGACGTTCTCCTCGAAGGTCGCCGACTGCATGGACTCGAGCGCCTTCAGATCGGCGCCGGCGCTGAACGCCTTGCCCGCGCCGGTGAGCACCAGCACGCGTGCCGGGCCGGGGTCGCGTAGCGCCTCCTTGAGCGCCGTGACCAGGTCGGCGGAGAGTGCGTTGCGTACGTCGGGACGGTTCAGCGTGAGCCAGCGCGCCGCGCCGCGGTCCTCGACCTGGACCAGTTCACCGGCTCGCGAACTCAAGTCTGCAGCACCCCGACCCGGAAGGGGTCGAGCTCCGTCTTGTGGGCGCACGCCTCCAGCGCGTCCGAGAGGAACGCGCGCGTGTCGCGCGGGTCGATGATTGCGTCCAGCCAGAGGCGCGCGGCGGCGTAGACCGGGTCGGTCTCCGCTTCGTACTTCTCGCGTACGTGCGCGTGGAACTCGTTGAGCTCCTGCTCGTCGATCTCCGCGCCCTTGCGCTTCATCGCGGCGAGGCGCACCTGCGTGATGGTGCCGGCCGCCTGCTCCGCGCCCATGACGCAGTAGCGCGCCTGCGGCCACGCGACGATGAAGTTGGGGTCGTACGCCTTGCCGCACATCGCGTAGTGGCCCGCGCCGAAGGAGCCGCCCATGATCACGCTGATCTTCGGGACGACGCTGTTCGAGACCGCGTTCACCATCTTCGCGCCGGCGCGGATGATGCCCTGCTTCTCCGAGTCGGGACCGACCATGAAGCCGTTGACGTCGTGCAGGAAGACGAGCGGAATGCGGTTCTGGTTGCAGTCCATGATGAACCGCGCCGCCTTGTCCGCGCTGCTCGCGTAGATCACGCCGCCCATCTGCCACGGCTGGCCCGGGTCGCGCACGTGCTGCTTCTGGTTGGCGACGATGCCGACCGACCAGCCGTCGATGCGCGCGAAGGCGCATACGAGCGTCTTGCCGTATTCGGGCCGGTACTCGGTGAACGACGAGTCGTCGACCACGCGGGCGATCACCTCGCGCACGTCGTACTGCTGCATCGGGTCGGTCGGCACGATCGCGGCGAGATCCTCGGCGTCGAGGGTCGGCTCCGCGGGCGCGTCGCGCCGGAAGGGCGCGGGCGGCGGCGGCGCGAGCGTGCCGGCGATGGAGCGGATGCGGCCGATGCAGGCGTCGTCGTCCTCCTCGCGGAAGTCGATCGTGCCCGAGACCGCCGCATGCAGCTCGGCGCCGCCGATCTCCTCGGCATCGAACTTCTTGCCGACCGCCTTGGCGACCAGGTCGGGACCGGCGAGGAAGAGGCCGCTGCCCTCGGTCATGAGCACCGTGTCGCACATGATCGGCAGGTACGCGCCGCCCGCGACGCACATGCCCATGATGGCGGCGATCTGCGGCGTGCCCTGCGCGGAGAGCACCGCGTTGTTGCGGAAGACCCGGCCGAAGTCGTCCTGGTCGGGAAAGACCTCGTCCTGCATCGGCAGGTTCACGCCGGCGGAGTCGACGAGGTAGATCGTCGGCAGGTGCGCCTGCAGCGCGATGTTCTGGTTGCGGATGACCTTCTTGGCGGTCATCGGGAAGAACGCGCCCGACGCGACGGTGGCGTCGTTCGCGATGACCATGAAGAGCCGGCCGGCGATGCGGGCGAGGCCGGTCACGGTCCCGGCGGCGGGCGCCTTGCCGTCGTAGAGCCCGTGCGCGGCGTGGATGCCGAGCTCGCGGAAGGTGCTGCCCTCGTCGACCAGCTTCGCGATGCGCTCGCGCGCGGTCAGGCGCCCCTTTCTGTGCTGCGCCTCGATGCGGCGCGGGCCGCCTCCCTGGCGCGTTTCGTTCTCGATGGTGCGCAGGTCGACGAGCTTCTGGAGGACCAGCTGCCGGTTGGACTCGTACACCTCGCTCGCGCGGGTCTCGTCGGTGATGGCCGACGCGAACGGCTCGTGCGGCGGGGGGCTCGAGAGGCTCTCTTGCATGGGCGGGAGGGCACGATAACACCCCCCCGAACCGGAGCAAGGCTAGGCTAGGGCGATGGCGACACGACTGGGAATCCTGCTTCTGTTCGTCGTCGGCGCGTCCGCCGCGACCCCGTTCCAGCTGCTCGAAGCGAAGGTGCGCGACGGCGGCAAGGTGCGCGCGCTGACGGCCGCGGAGCTGGCCACGCACCAGCTCGTGCCGACGCAGACCTATCTCGACGCGCTCTGGTACGCGAGCAACCAGGAGTTCGCGCGCAAGCAGGCGGCGGTGAAGAAGCCGCGCGTGGTCGTCTTCGGGGGCCGCGGGGTCTTCCCGCCGTCGATGAAGGCGGCGGTGCGCCGACTGCAGGAGGCGCGCATCCCCTGCCGCGTCGTGTTCGCCGATACGTTCACCTGGCCGCGTGGGGCGGTCGTCGTCATCCCCGGTGGCTGGGCGCCGTCGATCATCGCGGACCTCGGGTCCGAGAACCTCTCCCTGCTCTCCGATCCGAAGCAGCGCGTGCTGGGAATCTGCGCGGGCGCCTATCTGCTGAGCAGCCGCGTCGTGTGGGAGGGTCGCTCGTACGGCTATCCGGTGGGACGGATGGACGCCGTGGCGACCGGGCCGCTCAACGACATCGCCGTCTGGCCGAAGGGTGCGGCGGTCACGCTCGACAAGGGCGAGCAGGTCGTCTACGCGGGTGGCTCGGCGTTCGAGACCAAGGACGGGAAGGTGCTGCGTCGCTACCCCGATGGGCGCGCGGCGATCGTGGCCGGCAAGAACTGCGTGCTGACCGCGGTGCACTGCGAGATGCACGCGGAGCGCGACCAGGATCTGCTGCGCGACGCGGCGTGGCCCGCGGCGGGCGACGGCAAACTCTTCGTCGAGCTGGTGAAGTCGCTGCTGCGATGATCGACGGCGAGCGCGTGCGCCTGCGCGACTTTCGCGCCAAGGATCTCGGGCCGTACGAGCGCTGGATGCAGCCGGGCGCGCGTTGGCAGGAATTCGATGCGCCCTACTTCGGCGCGCCCGATCCGACCTGGGTGCGCGACCATGTCGAGGGTCTCCAGGAGCGTATCGAGAGCGGCGCGTGGGAGGACCCGCGGCGTCGGGTGGTGCTCGCCCGCCGCGGCGACGACGAGCTGATCGGCACGTTGGCGCGCTACTGGATCTGCGAAGCGACGGAGTGGCCGGGCGTCGGCATCGACATCTACGACCCCGACGCGTGGGGCCGCGGGTACGGGAGCGAGGCGCTCACGCTCTGGTGCGACTACCTCTTCGCGCAGGGCTACCACCGGCTCGACATGCGCACCTGGTCCGGCAACGAGCGCATGATGCGCCTCGCGGAGAAGCTCGGCTTCCGGCTGGAAGCGCGCTTTCGCGAAGCGCGCCCGGTCGACGGCAAGCGCTACGACGGCCTCGCCTACGGCCTGCTGCGCGCCGAGTGGTGCGGGATTGATTCCGCACCTCCGCGCCCCTAAGTCCCGGTCTGGGCGTCGGTTACGGAAACTCTCTGATGGAAGAGGTGCATCAGGAAGAGGGGGCGTTGACGGCGAGCCACAGGCCGTCGCCGAGGGGGACGATGACGGCCTGGAGGCGGGGGTCCTTCGCGATCTGTTCGTTGAAGGCCTGGACGGCCGGTGCTTCCGGATCGGTCGGGTTCTCCTCGAGGACCTCGCCGAAGGCGAAGGCGTTGTCGACCAGGATCGTGCCGCCGGGGCGCACGATGCGAATCGCCTCTTCGAGGTACTGCGGGTAGCTCGCCTTGTCCGCGTCGAGGAAGGCGACGTCGGCGGAGTCGTCCTCGAAGCGCGGCAGGACGTCCATGCCCGCGCCTTCGAAGAGCTCCAGCTTGCCCGCGACATCGCTGTGTGCGAATCGGTCGCGGGCGAACGCGGCGTGCATGGCCTCGTACTCGATCGTGCGCACGCGGCCGCCCTCGGGCAAGGCGCGCGCCATCGCGATCGCGGAATAGCCGGCGAGCGTGCCGACCTCGACGACCTCGCGCGCGCCGATCAGGCGCAGCAGGATCTGCAGGAAGGCGGCCTCCTCGGGCGCGATCTGGATCGGCGGGATGCCGGCCTGCTCCGCGTCGGTACGCAGGGTGCGCAGGAAGTCGTCCTCCTGCGTGGTGCGTGCGGCGATGTAGGCGAAGTGTTCGGCGGAAACAAGCGTGGATTCGTTGGCCATCAGTGCGCCACGGTAACCGACGGTCCGTCCACGACGAGAAAGCCGTTCTCGATGCTCGCTTCGCCCGTCGTCAACCGCAGGCGCCACGGTCGACCGGCGGGCAGCGCGAACCGGCAGCTCTCATTCGAACGGTTGAATGCGACGTAGCAGGCGCGCTCGCCCTTCAGGTGGTAGCCGAGCCGCGCGGGCGTCGCGTCCCAGTCCGCGGGCGCGCCTTCGGGGCCGAACCAGTCGACGTCCTCGTCGCGCTTGAAGACGCGACGCCGGAAGACGCGGTGGGACCGACGCAGCGCGATCAGCTCCTTCACGAACGTGGGGTCGCCGGCCGACCAGTCGAGCCACGAGGTCTCGTTGTCCTGGTTGTACGGGTTGTTGTTGCCGCCCTGCGTGCGGTCGCGCTCGTCCCCCGCCACCAGCATCGGCACGCCCTGCGACAGCAGCAGCGTCGCCAACAGGTTGCGCTGCGTCCGCGCGCGGGCGGCGCGAATGGCGGGGTCGTCGGTCTCGCCCTCGACGCCGTGGTTCCAGCTCGGCTCGTGATCGCGGCCGTCGCGATTCTGCTCGCCGTTCGCGAGGTTGTGCTTCTCGTCGTAGGAGACCATGTCGCGCAGCGTGAAACCGTCGTGTGCGCTGATGAAGTTGAGGCTGCGCGGCGGACCCTGCGAGAAGAGGTCGGAACTGCCGCTCAGGCGCGTCGCCAGCAGGCCGGCGCCGTGGTTTTCCTCGAGCCAGAAGCGGCGCACGTCATCGCGGTAGCGATCGTTCCAGACCACCCAGCGTTCGTGGCCCGGCCAGTCACCGACGCGGTATCCGCCCCCCGCGTCCCACGGTTCGGTGATCAGGTGCGCGTCACGAAGCGCGGGATCGGTCTCGATGGCGCGGATCAGCTCGTCGGACAGCACCGTCGCGAGATCGAAGCGGAAGCCGTCCACGCCCATGCCGTGATGCCACCAGCGCAGCGAGTCGAGCACCATGCGCATCATCACGGGGTCGGCGAGGTTCACCGTGTTGCCGCAACCGGTGCGGTCGGCGGGCTCGTAGGCGTGCGTGAAGTCGAGTGCCTTGAGATGCAGCACCGGTCCCGCCGCGTCCTGCTCCGCGGTGTGGTTGTAGACCACGTCGAGCACGACCTCGATGTCGTGCGCGTGCAGCGCCTGCACCATCGCGCGGAACTCGGCGATCGGATCGGTGATGGCGTAGCGTCGGTTGGGCGCGAACCAGGTCCAGCTCGAATAGCCCCAGTAGTTGCCGTGGTTCTCGGTCTCGTCGAACTCGTGGACGGGAAGCAGCTCGACCGTCGTGACGCCGAGGTCGCGCAGGTAGCGCGCGCGTTCGCCCAGCGCGCCGTAGGTGCCGGGGTGCGCCACGTCCGCCCGCATCGTGAAGCCGCGCACGTGCAGCTCGTAGATCACCGCATCGGCCAACTCGTGGCCCGGCCGCTGCCATGCGATCGGCTCCACCGGCGGGGCCACGACCGACGGGTGCCGGTGGCTGCGGTCGAGCAGCAGGGCGTGGGGATCGACGAGCGGGAGTGCCGGATCGACGGCGAAGGCGTAGTGCTGCCCCGGTCGTACGTCCGGCACGAACAGCTCGCCGTCCTCGAACGGCAGGACGCGATCATCGAGCAGCAGGAAGACGCGCGGCGCGTCCCGGGCCGTCACGAAGAACGTGGTGCCCTCCGGCGTGACCCGCGGCGCGCGCGGCGGGCGATTCGTGTCGTCTACTCCAGGTCCGGCGGCGTGTGCTTCTCGATCCATGTCGTGAAGTCCCCGTCGTACCCGACGCGCGTCTGGCGCGCGCGCACCAGTTCGCGAATCTGCTCGATCTTTTCGGGCGGCAACGGGTCCTTCGCCTCCAGGTGCTGCTTGACGACCTCCGCCGACGCGGCGCCGAGCGCGCCGCGGAAGTAGTTCTCCCGCAGGTACTCGGCCACCATCTGCGCGTGCTGCAGCGACGCACGGATGTTGCCCTTGCCGGTGACCACGTTGCCCACGGCGAAGACGCCGTCGTAGCCCTCGAGCGTGCCGAGGTCCCAGTCCTCCCAGCGGTAGTGGTGGCCCTTCATGGGGACGCCCGGAATCGGCTCCGGCAGCGATCCGATGGAGGAAATCACCATGTCGGTGCGGATCGTCTCCTCGCTGCCCGGGGCCGGCACCGCGCGGCCGTCCACGACCTCGGTGCGCTGCAGCTCGACGCCGCGCACGTGGCCGCTCTCGATCACGAAGGAGAGCGGGACGGTGCAGTCCTGCACCTTGAACTTGAGCTTGTTCTGCGCCACCTCCAGCAGCTTGCGCCGCGCGTTGACGGTCTTCTCCATCTGCTCCGGCGTCGCGTTCCCGGGCGGCTGCGCGAGCGGCATGTCGTCGATGCGGCGACGGTAGTAGAGCGTGCACGGTTCCACGCCGAGTTCCGTCCAGTCGTCGATGCCGAGATCGGCGCAGTGCTTCTCGATGCCCTTCTTCTCGCAGGCGTGCATGTCCCACTCGAGCCCGCGGTCGCGGATCGCGCGACCGAAGTTCTCGAGCTGGCAGATCTTCACGACGTCGATGGAGGCGAGCCCGCCGCCGAAGACCGCCGCGCCCTGCGGGATCTCGATCCAGCGGCCGTGATACTCCTTCTCGTTGCGATGGTTGAACCATCCGATGAGCGGGTTCTGGTACTCGAGTCCGCGCCCGACCCAGCGATCCGCATGGGGCACCGGGAACGGCCGGTCGCGCCACGCGCCGTTGGCGAGCAGCACGGCGCTCAACCCGACCTCACGCGTGAGCTCCTCGAAGGTGACGTCGCGTCCCAGCTTCGTGCACGGGATGTAGTGCACGTTCGGACGCGTGAGGCGCTCGGCGACCTTGCCGTACTCCTTCTTGCGCTGCACTGCGTGCCAGCGCGGGAGGCCGTCCTCGATCTTGCCGTAGGGGCGCTCATGCTGTTCGATGACGGCGACCTCGACACCGGCGTCCGCGAGGATCTCGGCGGCCACCGAGCCGGAGACCGCGCCGCCGACGATGGCGACGAAGTGGTGTCCGCTCTCTGCGCTCATACGGGCCACTATGGCGGAGTCCCGGCGCGCCAGCAACAGGAAGAAACGGGATCGGGACGGCGCGCGACGAAGAAGGCGACGCGCGCCGCCCGCGCTCCGAGGAGGCGGGCGGGCGGTCGGCAAGACCCTGCGCGAGAACCCCGCGTGGGGGCGCTGTCAGCCTGCCCAACCCAGTACCCGGGCACGTGCCAGCGGCTTGCTTAGATCAAGAAGCGTACCGATCGAGATCGTCAGGGAAACCAAAAACCGTCGGTCGCCGTAAGTCCCGGGGCGGCACGAGCTTGCGCCGTCGCGCTCGCCGGAGGAGCGGTCCCGCCGTGCGGAATGGCCCGGCTTTCGAGCGGATCCGCACAAAAAAAGGCCCGCCGCGTGGGAACGCGGCGGGCCGGACAATTCGAGATGTGAGTTCGCTAGGGTGCTAACTCAGTGTGTCTGCTTAGCCATTAAACGTGTAGTTCAGGGTGACTTCGTCGATGGCTGCGAACGGGCCCAGGGCAGCCTGGATCCCGTCGGAGTACTCGAACTCCGCGCGCACGCGCACGAAGGCCTCTCGGTTCGGGTTGTTCGGATCCTCGTTGAGCTTGGACAGGTCATCGATGATCGTGAGGCGCGTGGCGCCGCCGTTGTGATCGAGAAGCGCGACGGTGAACGGTGCGAGCTCGCTGGTCAGATCCGGGTTGGCCGGATCATCCGGGTTGCTGCGCGCCGAGCTGACGATCACGCTGATCTCCTGGCCCGGGTTGGCGAGACCGACGATGTCGGCCGAGTTCGCCGGGTAGTTCTCGTAGGCGGGGTTGGCCGCCGACATCGGGAAGAGCTCGGTGACCGCCGCCATGCTCTCGAAGCGCGAGGCGTCGAACGAGCTGATGGTGAGCACGCCACGATCGTCGTCGTCGTACTCGCCGGGCGTTTCGGGACGGAAGCCGGTCATGTTGCCGTCGGCATCCATCAGGAAGATGAAGCCGTCGCCGCCCGCGCCGCCGACGTTGCACGCGGTGCAGGTCTGCGGCGTGTTGCTGTTGGCTGCCGCGCCGCCCGCGCCGCCGAGCGCCTCGATGGTGGCGCCGGTGAGCACGAGATCGTCACCGCTGATGAGCGCGATGGTGCCGCCCGAGCCGCCGCCGCCCGCGCCGGAGACCGACTGGAACGAGGCCGACTGGCCGGCGATGCCGCCACGGCCGCCGTCACCACCGTTGGCGCGAACCACGCCGCCGGTCGCGAGGATGGAGCCGCGCGAAATGATGGTCAGCGAGCCGCCGCCACCGCCGCCGCCGCCGCCCGACTGGTTCGAGCTGAACGTCGACCGCTCATGGATGGCGCCGCCGGCGCCACCGCCCGAGCCACCAATCGTGATGTCGGCCACCACGCGGTCGCCATAGGTCGTGCCGGGCTCGCCGCGGATGCCGATGATGCCGGCGTTGCGGACCTGGATGAAGCCCGTGCCGCAGGCGCCGTTGCCGGGCGTGCCGACTGCGCCACCGGCGTTCAGGATGTCCTGACCGGTGCTGCCGAGACGGCCGTGCGAAGCGCCACCACCGCCCGTACCCGGACGCAGGCCCGTCGTGCCGGACGGCTGCAGGCCGTTACCGGAGTCGAACATGCCCTCACCGCCCGCGAAGCCGCGGCCGGGGCCCTCGCCGTTGAGCGAGGCCGGGAAGAGCGTGTTGGCGTTGAAGCAGTTGTTGAGGAAGACGTCGAAGTTCGCGCAGCTGCCGGTGAGACCGCTCGTGTTGGAGCAGTTCGAGGCGCCCGCGATCGAGCGACCACCCGGGTGACCGCCGGCGCCGGCCGTGCCGCCCACCGCGGTGGGGGTGCCGCCATTGCCGCCGTCGCCGCCGTCAAGGCTGATCGTGCCGGCGATCTGCGTCAGGCCGGACACGCGGAAGAGCACCGGGTTCACGCCGATGACGCGCAGCGTCGCGGCGCTGGAAATCGTCAGGTTCGAAACGCTGAGCTCGAACGGCTCGAGCGAGTCCCACTCCACGAGCTCCGCCGTCACGGCCTCGAGGTAGTCGTCGTCCGGGTTCCGGTCGAGAACCTGGAACGGGTTGCCGAGCGGCTCGTTGGGCGTGTCACCCGTGTTGAGCGTGGTGTCGGCCGAAACGGCGAAGTCGCCGTCGGAGCCGTTACCGAACGCGCTGAGCACGCCGAGCGCGCTGCCGGGTGCGGCCGCCGGGTTGTAGAGCGCGGTGTTGACGCCGTTCTCGATGTCGAGCGTCGTCTGGCCGTTCTCCGGGTTGATGCCATCGACCGACGGGTCGTAGCTGAGCGTGCGCGAGGCGCGAATGGGCGCCTCGTTGGAGACGATGAACTCGGTGACGTAACCGAAGCCACCCTGCTCCTCGACCAGCTCGCCGTCGGCGAAGGTCTGGCCGTCGCCGGTCAGGCCGTTCTCGCCGGCGAACGTCTTGCGGAAGTCGATGCCGAGCACCTCACCGGAAATGGAGAGGCGGTAGCGCGTGTTGTCCACGAGCGTCTGGATCGGGCGAATGCGGATGCGGACGTCGAGGTTCCCGAAGGAGTCGACGGTCTGCACCGCCTCGACCGAGATCGAAACGCTGAAGTCCACCGGCGTGCCGAAGTAGCCAACCGGCGCGACCGGGGGCGCACCCTCGGCGGAGGTGGTCGCATCCGCGAACACCTCGACCAGGCGCACCGTGCTCGAGTTGATGGTGGCCGGGTCGATCGGCTCGCTCACGCGAAGATCGAAGAACCACGGCTCGGCGAAGTCCGGGGCGGTGCCGCCACCCGGCTTGATCACGCGGCCGCTGCTGATCAGCGTCGCGTTGTCCACGAGCGCCAGCTCGACCGGACGCGGGTCGACACGCGAGATGTCGAAGGCGGTGTTGACGTCTTCGGGGACGTCGAGGCCGCGGTCCGGCAGCTCCTGCACGCCCGTCGGGTCGATCGCCACGAGGCCGAGCGTGAACTCGGAGCGGGGCGGATCGGACGGGGTCACGTCCTCGAAGAACTCGTTGGTCTCGAAGATGAACTCCTGCTGATTCGGGATCTTGTCTCCCGACGTCGACTCGAGGCCATCCGGACCACCGCTCAGGAAGACGGTGTAGTTGCCGCCGGCGCGGAAGCCCGCGTCGGAACGGTCCGAGCGCGTCGGCAGGCGCGGCGTGAACAGCACGACCTCGCCGCTGACGAGATAGTCACCCGCCGCGCGTGCGAAGTTCGAGCTCGGGCCCTGGATCACGTTCTGGATCTTGAGGCGGGTGAAGAGGTCCTGACCCTCTCTCACCGGCGCCGAGAACCGGAAACGGATCTGGCGGTTGCGCGGGATATTGTTCTGCCCGCTCTCCAGGAACTCGATCAGCGCGAAGTCACCGTCGCCGCTCGAGCTTCCCCCGCCGCCACAGGCCGTCAGGACGACGCCCATGATCGCGGCGATGAACTTGCCATACATCTTCATTCGGAAACACTCCCTCGGTTAAGTCCGCATACGACACGACCCTGATCGCGCGTATGCGTGTCCTTCTTGCCGAAGCTGATTGCCCAACGGATCCGGCGGTGCGTTACGTCGCCGATCTGTTTGTTCGAAGCGGTGCGTTACGCCGCTTCAAGTCACCGAAGAAAACTCTAAGGCTCGTTTCGGCAGTACCCAAGGGGTTTTTGAGGAGCGAATCGGGGGGCGGGCGCCCCAATTCGTTCGCTCAATCGTGAAAATCCGGCTGTGAGGCGGATTTCCGGAGCGATGGGGACGGTCCCAAAAAAACGGGAGCCAGCGCCGCCGTTCGGGCGGGCTGGCTCCCCTTACCGCGCAAGTATTTCCGGCCGCTGCTCCCGGGTGCTGGTGACTGGGTTGGGCAGGAAGCGTGCGGACGAATCCGCGCGATAAGAACGCTGTGCTCGTAAGAACTGTCTAGTTGAAGTTGTAGTTGAGCGTCACCTCGTCGATCGCGGCGAAGGGGCCAAGCGCCGATTCGATGCCGTTCGCGTACTCGAAGAGCGCCTGCACCCGCACGAACGCTTCGCGGTTCGGGTTGGCCGGGTCCTCGTTGAGCTTGTTGAGGTCGTCGGTAATCGTGACCACCGTGCCCGTGCCGGAGTAGCTCAGGAGCGCCACCTCGAAAGGCGTCTGCTCCGTCGTGAGCTCCGGCGACTTCGGGTTGAGCGGGTCGCTGCGAGCCGAGCTGAAGACGAGCTGAATGGTCTGCCCCGGGTTCACGAGTCCGACGAGGTCGGCCGTGGTGTCGGGGTAGTTCTCGTACGCCGGGTTGGCCGCCGTCATCGGGAAGAGCTCCGTGATCGCCGCCATCGTCTCGAAGCGCGAGGCGTCGAACGTGATGATGGTCAGGACGCCACGGTCGTCGCCGTCGTACTCGCCCGGATCGCTCGGGTTGAACCCGGTCACGCGGCCGTCGGCATCCATCAGGAAGATGAATCCGTCGCCGCCCGCGCCACCGACGTTGCACGCCGTGCAGGAGAGACCGGAGCCGGTGTTCGCGGCGAGGCCGCCGAGACCACCGTTGGTCGTGATCGTCGCGCCGGTCAGGACGAGGTCGTCGCCGCTGATGAGCGCAATCGTGCCGCCCGAGCCGCCGCCGCCCGCGCCGGAAACCGACTGGAAGGAGACCGACTGGCCGGAGATGCCGCCACGACCGCCGTTGCCGCCGTCGGCGTTGATGACGCCGCCGGTCGCGAGGATGGAGCCGCGCGAAATGATGGTGAGCGAACCGCCGCCACCACCGCCGGCGCCGCCGGCCTGGTTCGAGCTGAACGTCGATCGCTCGTGAATCGCACCGCCCGAGCCGCCGCCCGAGCCGCCGATGGTGACGTCCTGAACGAAGCGGTCGCCGTAGGGCGTACCCGGCTCGCCGCGCACGCCGATGACACCGGAGTTGCGATAGTTGAAGAACGAGGTCCCGCAGCCGCCGTTGCCCGGCGTCCCGGCCTGGTCGCCGGCGCTCTGGATGTCCTGGCCTCGGCCGCCGATCCGCGCATGGGATGCGCCACCGCCGCCGGTGCCCGAGCCGAGACCGGACGAGGTCGTCGGCTGGAGTCCGTTGCCGCTGTTGAACAGCGCCTCACCGCCACCCATGCCGCGGCCCGGTCCGTTGCCGTGCTCGGAGTAGGGGAAGCCGTTGCTGGCCGTGTTGCAGCCATCGAGGAAGACGTCGAAGTTGAGGCAGTTCTGCACGAACTGCGGGTTGCATCCCACGGACGACGCCTGGACGCCGCGCCGCGAGCTGCCGCCGGGGTGTCCGCCGGCGCCGGCCGTACCGCCGTTCGCCGCCGGGCTGCCGCCGTTGCCGCCGTTGCCGCCGCTGAGGTCGATCTGTCCGTTGATCTGGGTCAGGCCCGAAACCCGGAAGAGAATCGGGTTCACGCCGATGATGCGCAGCGTCGCGGCGCTCGACACGGTCAGGTTCGAGAGGTTCAGCTCGAACGGCTCGAGCGAGTCCCAGGCGACGAGCTGGCCCGGACGGGTGTCTTCGAGGTGGTTGTTCTCGGCATCGAGGTCGATGACCTGGAACGGGTTGCCGAGCGGCTCGTTCGGCGTATCGCCGGTGTTGATCGTCGTGTTCGCGGAGATGCCGAGATCGCCGTTGCTCGCGTTGCCGAAGGCGCTCAGCACGCCCAGCGCGGTGCCCGGCAACTCGGCCGGGTTGTAGAGCGCGGTGTTCGAGCCGTTCTCCGGATCAAGCGTGGTCTGGCCCGTCTCGGGGTTGATGCCGTCCGAGCTCGGGTCGTACTCGACCGTGCGCGAGGCGCGAATGGGCGCCTCGTTGGAGACGATGAACTCGGTCACGTAGCCGAACCCGCCCTGCTCCTCGACCAGCTCGCCGTCGGCGAAGGTCTGGCCGTCACCGGTCAGGCCGTTGTCGCCCGCGAAGGTCTTGCGGAAGTCGAGGCCGAGGATGCTGCCGGAAAGCTGGATGCGGTAGCGCGTGTTGTCCACGAGCGTGCCCAGCGGCCGGATGCGGATGCGCGTATCGAGGTTGCCCTCGGTATCGACGGTCTGGAAGGTGGAGACCTCGATCGAGACCGCGAAGTTGACCGCATCCCCGAAGTAGCCCGGGGGCGCCGCGGCCGGCTCGGTCTCGGGCGACGTCGTCGCGTTCGAGAAGACCTCGAACATCTGGATGTTGGACGTGTTGACCTCGGCCGGATCGATCGGCTCGCTCACGCGAAGATCGAACTGCCAGGGCGTGGCGTAGTCGGGGGCGGTGCCGCCACCGGGCCGAATCACGCGGCCGGCCGCGATGAGCGTCGCACTGTCGAGCAGCGCCAGCTCGGTCGGGCGCGGATCGACGCGCGAGACGTCGAACGCCGTGTTGACGTCGTCGGGCACGTCGAGGCCGCGATCGGGAACCTGCTGCACCTCGCTCGTGTCGATGGCGACGAGGCCGAGGGTGACCAGCGAGCGGGGCGGCTGCGACGGCACGACATCCTCGAAGAACTCGTTGGTCTCGAAGATGAACTCCTGCTGCGTCGGGATCGTCTCGCCCGACGTCGACTGCAGGCCGTCCGGTCCGCCGCTGATGAAGACAACGTAGTTGCCGTTGGCGCGGAAGCCCGCATCGGAGCGGTCCTCCTTGTTCGGCAGGCGCGGCGTGAACAGGACGATGTCGCCGCTCAGCGTGTAAAAGCCCGCTGCGCGCGCGAAGTTTGAACTCGGGCCCGAGATCACGTTCTGGATCTTGAGCCGGGTGAACAGGTCCTGGTCCTGCTTCACCGGCGCCGAGAACCGGAATCGGATCTGGCGGTTGCGCGGGATGTTGTTCTGCCCGCTCTCCAGGAATTCGATCAGGGCGAAGTCGCCACTGGCTCCACTGCCTCCGCCGCTACAGGCGGAAAGCAACGCACCCAGCAGAACCGCGGCCCACCCACGTGTCAGATGCATAGCACTCTCCCTCGTAAAACTCTCTCGGAAGGTCTGCACCCGTTCGGAAGCTCGGCCCAAGCCGTCGCCCTCCGAGTTTTTCTTGCCTTGGACGAAGCGAGTTGCGTAAGCCCGCCGCGTCACACCCAACCGCCGTAAAGGTTACCCGGTGTGCGGTTTCGTTGTTGCCGAAAACCTCGTGTGCGGTACGAAAAAGTCCGGTTGCCATCGGAAAATCCGCCTGGCAGGGCAAAAAAAGAGGCCAGCGTCACACCGTTACCGGGTGCGCTGGCCTCGCTTACCGCGCAGGGTCTGCCGAAACTCGCTTCCGGGTGCTGGTGACTGGGTTGGGCTGGAAGCGCGCATTCGATCTGCGCTGTAAGAACGCTTTCTAGTTGAAGTTGTAGTTGAGGGTCACCTCGTCGATGGCCGCGAACGGGCCGAGGGCGGACTGGATACCGTCCTGGTAGTCGAAGATCGCCTGGACGCGCACGAACGCCTCGCGATTCGGGTTGGCCGGGTCCTCATTGAGCTTGTTGAGGTCGTCGGTGATCGTGACCACGGTGCCGGTGCCCGAGTAGCTGAGCAGCGCGACCTCGAAGGGGACCTGCTCCGAAACCAGATCGGGTGCAAGCGGGTTCTGCGGATCGCTTCGCGCCGAGCTCACCACGAGGGTGATGCTCT
>JBCDBY010000069.1:0-16447 GCA_039182715.1 Planctomycetota bacterium | reverse complement strand
TCAACATCATGCGCCGCATTCTGCAGGCGTCGGGCGCCGAGGTCATCCACCTCGGACACAATCGCTCCGTCCAGGAGATCGTCGACTGCGCCATCCAGGAGGATGCCCAGGGCATCGCGATCACCTCCTACCAGGGCGGCCACGTCGAGTTCTTCAAGTACATGCACGACCTGCTGGCCGAGCGCGGCGCGAACATCCGCCTGTTCGGCGGCGGCGGCGGCACGATCCTGCCCAGCGAGATCGCCGACCTGCACGCCTACGGCATCGACCGCATCTACTCGCCCGACGACGGCCGCGAGCTCGGCCTGCAGGGCATGATCAACGACCTCCTGCAGCGCTGCGATTTCGCCCCCGGCACCGCGGAGCTGAACGGCAAGGTCGAACGCGACCCGTCGGTCATCGGTCGACTGGTCACCACGGCGGAGAACGATGTCGAGAAGGGCACGGCCCTCGCCGCGGCGGTGAAGGAGATCCTCGGCGACCGGACCGTGCCGGTGCTCGGCATCACCGGAACCGGCGGCGCGGGCAAGTCGTCGCTCGTCGACGAACTCGTCCGACGCTTCCTGCGCGACTTCGACGAGAAGACCATCGCGGTCATCTCCGTCGACCCGTCCAAGCGCAAGTCGGGCGGTGCGCTGCTCGGCGACCGCATCCGCATGAACGCGATCGACTCGAAGCGCGTCTACATGCGCTCGCTCGCGACGCGCCAGGCGAACCTCGCGCTGAGCGCGCACGTGCAGCAGGCGATCGACATCTGCAAGGCGGCCGGCTATGACCTGATCATCGTCGAGACGAGCGGCATCGGTCAGTCCGACACCGAGATCACCGAGCACTCCGACGTCTCGCTCTACGTCATGACCGCCGAGTTCGGCGCGCAGACGCAGCTCGAGAAGATCGACATGCTCGACTTCGCCGACGTGGTGGCGATCAACAAGTTCGACAAGCGCGGCTCGCTCGACGCGATGCGCGACGTGCGCAAGCAGTACAAGCGCAACCACATGCTGTTCGAGGCGGACGACGAGAGCCTGCCGATCTACGGCACGATCGCCTCGCAGTTCAACGACCCCGGCATGAACGTGCTCTACAAGAAGCTGATGGACGTGCTGGTGGAGCGCACCGGCGCCGATCTCGCCTCGAGCTTCGAGATCACCGAGAAGATGCGCGAGAAGCATCCGATCATCCCGCCGGACCGTACGCGCTACCTCGCCGAGATCGTGGAGCACAGCGAGGCGAACGAGCGGCTCATCGCCGAGCAGGTCGCGATTGCCCGCCGTCTGTACCGGCTGCGCGGGACCGTTGACCTGCTGCGCGAACGCATCGGCCAAACGAGCTACATGGTGCACGACACCGAGACGACGGTGGAGCTCACCAAGAAGGTCGAGGGCGAGCCGGAGTACGTGGGTGAACTGATCGGCATCTACAACGAGCTCGAGGCGACGCTCGACCACGAGTGTCGCCAGCTGCTGCTCGAGTGGCCGGCGATCAAGAAGCGCACCGAGGCGGATGTCTTCCGCTACAAGGTGCGCGACCGCATCATCGAGCAGCCGCTCTTCACAACGTCGCTCTCGGGGCTCCGCATTCCCAAGCTCTGCATCCCGCAGTACGAGGACTGGGGCGACCTGCTTCGCTGGATGCTGCGCGAAGGGTTCCCCGGCTTCTACCCGTTCACCGCGGGCGTCTTCCCGCTCAAGCGGTCGGGCGAGGACCCGGCCCGCATGTTCGCGGGCGAGGGCGGGCCGGAGCGCACCAACAAGCGCTTCCACTACGTGTCGCGCGGCCAGCCGGCGGCGCGTCTGTCGACCGCGTTCGACTCGGTCACGCTCTACGGCGAGGATCCGGCCGAACGACCCGACATCTACGGCAAGGTGGGCAATGCGGGCGTATCGATCTGCACGCTCGACGACGCCAAGAAGCTCTACTCCGGCTTCGACCTCAGCAACCCGACGACGTCGGTCTCGATGACGATCAACGGCCCCGCGCCGATGCTGCTCGCGTTCTTCATGAACGCGGCGGTCGACCAGCAGTGCGAGTTCTACATCAAGCAGAACGGCCTCGAGGACGAGGTCGAGGTGAAGATCGCGAAGCTCTACGAGGGTCGCGAGCGGCCGCGTTACCAGGGCGAGTTGCCCGAAGGCAACGACGGCCTCGGCCTGATGCTGCTCGGCGTGACCGGCGACCAGGTGCTGGAGCGCGAGATCTACGAGAAGATCCGCACCGAGACGATGAGCCGCGTGCGCGGCACGGTGCAGGCCGACATCCTCAAGGAGGACCAGGCGCAGAACACCTGCATCTTCTCGACCGAGTTCGCGCTGCGCATGATGGGCGACATCCAGCAGTCGTTCATCGACCGCAAGGTGCGCAACTTCTACTCCGTCTCGATCAGCGGGTATCACATCGCCGAGGCGGGCGCGAACCCGATCTCGCAGCTGGCGTTCACGCTGGCGAACGGTTTCACCTACGTCGAGTACTACCTCTCGCGGGGCATGCACATCGACGAGTTCGCGCCCAACCTGAGCTTCTTCTTCAGCAACGGACTCGACCCGGAGTACTCGGTGATCGGTCGCGTGGCGCGGCGCATCTGGGCGCGCGCGATGCGGCACACCTACGGCGCCAACGAGCGCTCGCAGAAGCTGAAGTACCACATCCAGACGTCGGGCCGCTCGCTGCACGCGCAGGAGATCGCGTTCAACGACATCCGGACGACGCTGCAGGCGCTCTACGCGATCTACGACAACTGCAACTCGCTGCACACCAACGCCTACGACGAGGCGATCACGACGCCGACCGAGGAATCGGTGCGGCGCGCGCTCGCGATCCAGCTCATCATCAACAAGGAGCTGGGGCTCGCGAAGAACGAGAACCCGCTGCAGGGCAGCTTCGTGATCGAGGAGCTGACCGACCTCGTCGAGGAGGCGGTGCTGAGCGAGTTCCGCTCGCTCTCCGAGCGCGGCGGCGTGCTCGGTGCGATGGAGCGCATGTACCAGCGCAGCAAGATCCAGGAGGAGTCGCTGCACTACGAGTCGCTGAAGCACAGCGGTGCGCTGCCGATCGTGGGCGTGAACACCTTCCTCGATCCGCAGGGCTCTCCCACCGTCACGCCGGCGGAGGTGATCCGCTCGCGCGAGGACGAGAAGCAGTACGCCATCGAGAGCCGCAAGGCGGTGCAGGCGCACTACGAGGAGCGACGCACGGATGCCCTCGCGATGCTGCAGAAGGCCGCGGTGGAGAACGGCAACACCTTCGAGGCGCTGCTCGAGGCGTCCAAGGTCTGCTCGCTCGGCGATCTGACCCACGCCCTCTACGAGGTCGGCGGCCAGTACCGCCGGAACATGTGAGCGACCTCACCTGGTCTGATCTTGCGTGGGTGGGGCCCGACGGCATTCCGATCGAGCCGCTCTACACCGAGCCGGTGGACATCGACGTGCCGGCGCGCGAAGGGGCGTGGCAGATCCGGCCGCGCGTGCACGACGCGGCGCAGGCGGCGGCCGAGATCGCGGGCGGCGCGGACAGCCTCTGGTACGTGGGGCCGGACACGCTCGCCGTACCCGGCTGCCCGGTCGTCGACGCATCGACCCGCGTGGCCACGTTCGACGAGCTGCTGACCTGCGCGGACGACGTCGAGGAGCTGCGCGTGACGCTCGGCCGCGACGTGTTCCACGCGATGGCGAAGGTGCGGGCGGCGCGCGTGCTCTGGTTCGAGCGCACCGGCCGGACGCCGTTCGTGCACGCCGTCGGCGACTACGCGACGCTGACGCGCTACGACCCCTGGACGAACATCATGCGGCAGACGACGCAGGCGTTCGCCGCCGCGGTCGGTGGCGCGGACGCCATTACCGTCTGGGGGTACGACGCCGCGGGCGACGCGCCGAGCGACCTCGGCCGGCGTATCGCGCGCAACACGCAGCTCGTCCTGCGGGACGAAGCCCAGCTCCACGCGTTCACCGATGCCGCGCGCGGTTCCTACTACCTCGACTGGCTCACGAAGGAGATCGTGGAACGGGCGCGCCGTGGCCCGTCGAAGCGCGCGGCGGGTGATGAGCCGATCGTCGGCGTCACCCACTTCCCGCTCGCCGGGGAGACGCCGCTCGGGCCGGGCGAGCCGACCGACGCTTCGCCGTACGAGTCGCTGCGCGACGCGCCCGCGGCGCCGATCTACCTCTGCAAGCTGGGGACGCCGAAGGAGCACGGCAAGACGGCCGCGTTCGCCCGCAACCTGTTCGTCACCGGCGGGTTCACCGTCGTCGAAGGGGACGGCCCGGACGGATTCGCGGCGAGCGGGGCATCCATCGCCTGCGTGGTCGGCCCGGGCGACGTCGAGATCCCCGGCGCGGCGCGCGTCGTGCGAGAACTCGACCCGAAGATGGACCGGCTCGCGTTCCTCCGGGAGCTGCGCGCATGAGCAGGCCGGGCGAGTTCCCCTTCACACGCGGGCCGTACCCGACCATGTACGTCACGCGGCCGTGGACGATCCGGCAGTATGCCGGGTTCTCCACCGCCGAGGAGAGCAACGCCTTCTATCGCCGCAACCTCGCCGCGGGGCAGGCGGGGCTTTCGGTGGCGTTCG
This sequence comes from Planctomycetota bacterium, assembly GCA_039182715.1. Classification (GTDB taxonomy): domain Bacteria; phylum Planctomycetota; class PLA2; order PLA2; family PLA2; genus JBCDBY01. Next base: position 11,883 of record JBCDBY010000069.1, on the reverse strand, counting down.
ACCTCGCCACGCACCGCGGATACGACAGCGACCACCCGCGCGTCGCGGGCGCCGTGGGGATGGGGGGCGTGGCGATCGACTCGATCGCCGACATGCGCATCCTGTTCGACGGCAGCCCGCTCGATCGCGTGAGCGTGTCGATGACGATGAACGGCGCGGTGCTGCCGATCCTCGCGCTCTACATCGTGGCGGCGGAGGAGCAGGGCGTTGCGCCCGAGCAGCTCGCCGGGACCATCCAGAACGACATCCTCAAGGAGTTCATGGTCCGCAACACGTACATCTATCCGCCGCAGGCGTCGATGCGGATCGTGGCGGACATCTTCGGCTACACGTCGCAGCACATGCCGAAGTTCAACTCGATTTCGGTGTCGGGCTATCACATGCAGGAGGCGGGCGCGACGCTCGACCTCGAGCTCGCGTATACGCTGGCCGACGGCGTCGAGTACGTGAAGACCGGCATCGCGGCGGGCCTCGACATCGACGCCTTCGCCCCGCGCATCTCGTTCTTCTTCGCGATCGGCATGGACTTCTATCGCGAGGTCGCCAAGCTGCGCGCGGCGCGCCGTCTCTGGGCGCGCCTGATCGAGCCATTCGGGCCGAAGAACCCGAAGTCGACCATGCTGCGCACGCACTGCCAGACGAGCGGCTGGTCGCTGGCGGCGCAGGACGTCTACAACAACGTCGTGCGCACCTGCGTCGAGGCAATGGCGGCAACACAGGGCGGCACGCAGTCGCTGCACACCAATTCGCTCGACGAGGCGCTCGCGCTGCCGACCGATTTCAGCGCACGCATCGCCCGCAACACGCAGCTGCAGCTGCAGCTCGAGTCGGGCACGGTACGTCCCGCCGACCCCTGGGGCGGCTCGGAGGTCATCGAGAAGCTCACCGACGAACTCGAGGCGCAGGCACGCGTGCACATCGACGAGATCGAGCGGCTCGGCGGCATGACCAAGGCGATCGAGCAGGGCGTGCCGAAGCTGCGCATCGAGGAGGCGGCGGCGCGCACGCAGGCGCGCATCGACTCCGGGCGGCAGGTCATCGTGGGCGTGAACAAGTACCGGCCGGACCACGCCGAGGACGTTCCGGTGCTCGCGGTCGACAACGACATGGTGCGGGACGCGCAGATCGCGCGCCTCAAGCGCGTGCGCGCGGAACGCGACGAGGCGAAAACGACCGCCGCGCTCGAGGCGCTCACCGCGTGCGCGGACGGCGGCAAAGGCAACCTGCTCGCGCTCTGCGTCGAGGCGGCGCGCGCGATGGCGACCGTCGGCGAGATGTCTGATGCGATGGAGAGTGCGTTCGGGCGGCATCGCGCGGAGATCCGGTCGGTGACCGGTGTGTACAGTGCCGAGATGGGCGACGACGTCGAGCAGGTGCGCGCGCGGGTGGGTGCGTTCGCCGAGCAGACGGGGCGACGGCCCCGCATCCTCGTCGCCAAGATGGGCCAGGACGGCCACGATCGCGGACAGAAGGTGATCGCGACCTCCTTCGCCGACCTCGGCTTCGACGTCGATATCGGCTCGCTCTTCCAGACGCCGGAGGAGACCGCGCGCCAGGCGGTCGAGAACGACGTGCACGTGGTGGGCGCAAGCTCGCTGGCGGCCGGGCACCTCACGCTGGTGCCGCAGTTGCGCGCGGAGCTGGAGCGACTCGGCCGCGGCGACATCCTGGTCGTGGTCGGCGGCGTGGTCCCGCCGCAGGACGTACCGAAGCTGAAGGAGCTGGGCGCCGCCGCCGTCTTCGGGCCGGGCACGATCATCGCCGAGGCGGCCGGCGAGATCCTCGACGCGCTCGAGGGCGACGCATGACGCCGCCGTCGCTCGACGAGCTCGAGCGCGGCGTGCTCGCCGGCGACCGCACGCTGCTCGCACGCGCGATCACGCTCGTGGAGAGCACGCGATTACAGGACCGGGACGAGGCGCAGGAGCTGCTCGCGCGTATCGCCCCGAAGACGGGCGGTTCGACGCGCATCGCGATCTCGGGCTCGCCCGGCGTGGGCAAGAGCACCTTCATCGAGGCGTTCGGCTGCATGCTGTGCGAGGCGGGCCGGCGTGTCGCGGTGCTGGCGGTCGATCCGGCCAGCGTCCGCGGCCTCGGCAGCATCCTCGGCGACAAGAGCCGCATGCAGGAGCTTGCCCAACACGAGCGCGCCTACATTCGCCCCTCCCCCAGCGCCCCGACCTTCCGCGGCGTCGGCCGCCGCACGCGCGAGAGCGTGCTGCTGTGCGAGGCGGCGGGCTTTGACGTCGTCATCGTCGAGACGGTGGGCGTCGGCCAGTCCGAGACGATGGTCGACGACATGGTCGACTTCTTCCTGCTGCTGATGCAGCCCGGGGCCGGCGACGAGCTGCAGGGCATCAAGCGGGGCGTGCTGGAGATCGCCGACGCCGTCGTCGTCAACAAGGCCGACGGCGAGCTGCTCCCTTTCGCCCGCGACGCGCAGCAGCAATACCTCGCCGCGCTCAAGTACCGCGCGCGCAAACACGACGGCTGGACCCCGCCCGCCCTGCTCGCCAGCGCCCGCGAGAGGTCCGGCCTCGACGAGGTCTGGAAGTCCATCGAGGCGCACCGCAACGCAGTCGACATTGCCCGCCGCCGAGGCGACCAGCTGGTCCAGTGGTGGCGCGAAGAGATCGAGGAGTCGATCCGCGAGCGCTTCTGGTCGAAGCAGGCGGTACAAGCCGAGACGGCGGGCCTGGAACGGGCCGTCCGCGAAAACCGCATCCCGCCCACCCAAGCCGCCCGCCGCCTCCTCGACCTCTAGCCAACCCGGTACGCCTGGCAAGCCCCGACCAGCCCGGCACACCTCACGGGACACGCCCCACGTAGCACGCCCCACTTGGCACGATTCGTGAATCCCCAAGCCCTTCTGATGCACCTCTTCCATCAGAGATTTTTTTTAACGCTCTGTGCTGCAGGGACTTAGAGCGTCCGAAGTGCGGAATCGATCCCGCACGCGTAACCGCCATCCGTCGGTACGGGTAGAGATGAGAAAACCCGCCGACTATGCCAACGCCATCTGGCACATCACCCAACGCGTGAACTGGAGAATCTGGCATCTCCACCCCGAGTTCGCGTATCGGATCGTGATCGAGGCGATCGCCTTCGCCGCCCGCCGATTCGGCGTGGACGTGATCGCGTACGTCGTGATGTCCAATCACATCCACCTCGTCGTGCAGTCGCCCGAGCCGAGCCAGTTCCGCGCCCACACGACCCGGCTGACGAACTGCCGTCACCGATATCGCTACCCGCGAGGCCACTGCAAGCACAACGTCGTCGGCCAGTTCGTCCGCTCCTACTCGCTCTACGTCGCGCACAAGGTCCAGACCGAGCTCGAGCTGGAGGGGCACTTCTGGTGTGGCGCGCACGATCGGCGGCTGGTGCGAACGGCTCGGCACCTCGTGGCCGTCATCGCGTATGACCACCGCAATCCGGTCAAAGCCGGCATGGTGCAACGCGCCGAGGAGTACGCGCGCAGCTCGGCCGCCTGGTGGAGCACGTCGGCACCGAGCGACATCCCGCTGTTGCGTCGCAGCTTGGACCGTTTCGGTCTCTCCCGGGAAGCGCTACGACGACATGTGGTCCAGAACCACGGAAACACCCGGCTCGACGACGCCATGGTCCGGTTCGCGAAGACACGGCTTCGGCTCGACAGCACGAAGGGCTCGAGGCGCCTGGACGAGTTGCTGACGTCGGCAGGCCTCTAAGCGCCATGCGGGATCGATTCCGCAGACCAATCGCCCCAAGTCTTGAACCTATATGCACTTACTCGCGCCAGTGGATGGAAGAGGTGCATCAGAAGTGCGCCCCGGTTGGGGCAGGCTAGGATGGGGAGCGGGCACGGTCTCGAGTCCGTCGGCGGAAGCCGCGAGGAGGAATGGATGAGTCAAAGCGGGAGAGTGGTCTGGCACGACTGCGTGACGCCGGACGTCGACAAGTCGATCGACTTCTACACGAAGCTGTTCGGGTGGGAGATCGAGGAGTGGCAGGGTGAGGGCATGCCCGAGCCCTACAAGATGATGAAGAACGCCGGCGAGACGATCGGCGGCTTCATGCAGCTCGATCCCGAGACGGGCGCGCCGCCGCACTGGATCAGCTACTTCATGGTCGACGAGATCGACGCGGCCATGCAGCGGGTACTCATGGCAGGAGGCCAGGTTGTCATGCCGGCCACGCCCATCCCCACGATCGGCAAGTTCGCGATCGTGCGCGACCCGACCGGCGGCGTCGTCTGCCCCTACGAGAGCGAGCACGACGCGCGCCCAGAATACGAGAAGGGCCCGCCCCACGGCCACTTCATCTGGGAGGAGCTGCACGCAACGGATCCCAAGCAGGCCGCCCAGTTCTACGGCGAAGTTTTCGGGCTCTCCGTGCAGGAAATGGATATGGGCGAGATGGGCCTCTATCGCATCCTCAACCGCGGCGAGTTCGGCGAAGCGGGCATCATGCAGAAGCCGGCGGAACAGCCCGGCCCTTCCAGCTGGCTCTCCTACGTCCATGTCGACGACGTCGACGCGTACGCGGCCAAGGCGACCGAGCTGGGCGGCAAGACGGTCGTCGAGCCGATGACCGTGCCCAACGTGGGCCGCATGTCCGTGCACGCGGACTCGGTCGGCGGCATGTTCGCGGTCTACACGCCGAACTCGTAGCGGGTACGCATCGAACTCCCCGGGTTGGATTCCGTCCAACCCGGGGAGATGAAATCGATCGTCGCCCTTCTCCTCTCCGCTCTCGCGGTCGGCGCGAAGCCCGGTCCCGACACCGCGACGCGCGTCGAGATCGCCTCGACCGACATGCGCGCGAGCGTGCGCATGCGCGCAGGCGGATGCCCGCAGACAGTCGACATCGAGCTCGCCTTCGCGCTTCCCAATCCGGGCTGCACCATCGAGTCGGCCAAGGCCGTCGTCGACCGCAAGAACAGGCGCATTCGCATCGCGCTCGTCCTCGAGCAGAAGGGAGGCGCGTGGCCGCAGGTCATCGTGCCGACGAAGAGGCGCGTCCACGCGGGCGTGCTCCGCAAGGGCCGTCACATCGTCGAGGTCCACGTCGCCACGCGCGGCCTCGCGCCGTCGCGCCCCACCCACGTCTTCCTGCTCGACGCACGCTGATACGCTGAGCGCGTGCCGCTCCTGCTCCTGCTGCTGATGGCCTCGCCGCTCGACGAGGCTCGCACCCGCTTCGAAACCGACCTCGCCGCCTTCGCCGCGTGGTGCGACGGCAAGAACCTTCGCGGCCAACGCGACGACGCGTACGTGCTGCTGCTGCACTTCGACCCGCAGCACGAGTACGCCCGCAAGCGCCTCCGGTACAAGTGGGACAAGAAGCAGCTGCGCTGGGTGCGCAAGGGCAAGTATCGACGGCCGAAGGATCGCGAAGGCGATGCACTCGAAGAAGCGCGCAATGGGTACGAGGCGCTCGCCGACCGATTCGTGCGCGACACGCTGGCGGCCCTCGCCGCGCCCGACACGAAGGCGAGCCAACGTCGGCGCGCCCGGGCCGATCTGCTCGCGGTCGCGCCGGAAGACGTGCGCGTGCGCGAGCTGCACGACGAGGTCAAGCGCGGTGACGCGTGGGTCCTCGGCGAAACGACGCGCAGCGCCGAGCGGGCGAAGGAGATCGAGGAACTCGTCCGCGACCTGCGGCGCAAGGTGCGACCCGCCCGCAAGGGCGGCGTCACCGACGACGACCGCGCCTTCGGGCTGCCGTTCGCCCACTCCTGGAAGAGCCAGAGCTGGCGCGTGCTCGGCACCGTGCCCGACAAGGAACTCGTCGAACTCGCGTTTCTCTGCGAGGCGGCGCACCCGATGCTTCTCCACACCTTCGGACTGCGCGGAAACGCGCCGCGCGGCCTCACGCTCTATGTGCTCCGCGACGAGCAGACCCAAGCGCTGCAGGCGCACCCCGCGTACGGAGACGAGGAGCGCAAGTTCGTCCTCGCGATGAACGGCTCGTGGGTGCCGGGCAAGCTCGCCTTCGTGGCCTGGAGTACGCGTCCGGCGTGGCGGCGCGACGTCGCCATGCGCGCGGTGTTCGGGCTCTACCTCAAGCAGCGCTTCGGCCTCACGGTGCAACAGGGCTGGGCCTGGGAAGGGTTCGGGTCCTACCTCACCTACCAGCTCGCCGGTGTCCGCATGGCGATCTCGGGCCAGAAGGGCCGTTATGCGCAGGACCGCAAGACCCGCGAGTCGCAGGACCGCGGAACGAAGTTCGTGAAGACCGACTGGCCGCGGCTCGTGCGGCGGCTCTACGACGAAAAGAAGGCCCCTGACTTCGCGACGCTCCTCGGCAAGGACGTGAACGGCATCACCGCGGACGAGTCACTCGTCAGCTACGCGCTCGCGGAGTACCTCACCACCGGGTTCCCGCGCCGCTGCGCTGCGCTGCTCAAGCGTTACGGATCCGGGACATCGCTCGACGATGCGCTGATCGAAACCTTCGGCTTCGACCTCAGAGAGTTCGAGCGTCGCTTCGTTCGCTGGCTCCGGGAACGGTGAGTTCCTCGTACAGGTCTTCGCTCAGCCTCGACTCCGTGCCGGTCAAAGTGCGCCACTCGTCCCTCGACATGGATCCGCCGCGCGCGTGCCACCAGTCCGAGGCCGACTGCCACTGACGGTCGTACGAAGCGAGCACGTCCTCCTCACGGAACAACCGCAGCGGCGGACTCGCCGCCGCCCGCAGACGATCGCGATGACGCGCATGCAACGCATCCCACGGCGTGTCGAGCGGGAACTTCTCGCACGCCCACGTGTCGGGCAGAGGCATGCCTGCCGGCACGCCCGCGATATTGTTGGTCATGAGAAACGAGCCGTCTTCCAACTCGCTCAGGAACTCGACGGCGAAGATGTCACGCGGCACGCCGAACAACGGTGCAACCCAGCGCTGCCACCCGTTCACGCGCATGTGCGCGCCCGCGACGCGCGTCGTGCCGTGCCCGTCGCTCATCACGCGGTAGCAATTCAGCATGCCGGTCGCATCGGACATCGTCTTGTCCTCGACGTCATGCAGAAACCGATAGCCGAGCGCGCCGAACTCGCCGCATACGCGTTCGTAGAAACCGGCGTCGAGCTGCGGGTACTCCGCGAGTTCGAACGGATCGAGCACGTGGCGCGGACTGTAGAAGGCGCGCAACTGCCCGCGCACCTGGCCCGCCCCCTTGGCGATGCGCTTCCTGCGCTCGTCCCCGTTGAGCGCGGTCCAGACGAGCATCACCACGAACGTGGTCGCGAAGATCATCCAGCCGAAGTCCATGCATTCGTATCGGCGTGCCGGCCCGCCCGCTCGACTGCGGGATTCATTCCGCACCTTGGCGCGTATAAACCACTGCCAGCTTGGCACTTACGCCACTTCCCTGATGGAAGAGGTGCATCAGAAAGGGGGTTAGCTGCCGGAGACGGGGCGGCTGGCGCGGGTGAGGAAGAGCAGCGCGAAGGCGGTGCCGAGGACGTCCTTCGGGTTCATGCTCGTCGGGTCCGGGAACGCGCCGTTCTCGGACTGGCGATCGAGCAGCACGCGCGCGCCTTCGGCGTACCAGCTCCGACCGCCGATCACCTCGCGTCCGGCAAGGTCGCCGCAGCGCTCGAGCGCGTACAGGTAGGTGTAGTGGTAGCTGCCGCCGAGGAACGGCGCACGCCCCGGATTGACCCGCACCGAGAAGTAGCGACCCAGCCACGCGAACCCGTCGAGGATTGCCTGCTCCACCCGCTCGTCCGGCCCGAGTTCGGCGCGCACCAGCAACAGGCTCGCGACGCCCGCCGCCGTCATCCCGCCGTTGGTCGTGGCCCAGTGCGGCGCCGCCTTCGCACCGCGGATGTAGGCGAACCCGCGTGCGCGATCCTGCGCGTCCGCCTCGCCATCCGGCACGTGCACCGCGCGCGGCACGAGCGGGCCGTCGACGTCCTGCACCTTCAGCAGGTAGTCGCGCGCCTTGCGAAACACCTCCGGCGGCACGTCGTAGCCAACGCGCGACGCGGTCGCCAGCGCAAGCAGCGCGAACTGCGTCGAGGAGACATCCTCGCGCCCGCCCGAGTGGAAGTCCTTCGGGTAGTAGCGCCAGCCGCCCGCTTCCGACTGGAACGTGATCAGCTTCTTCGTCAGCTCGGTGATCCACGTCCAGGTCTCGCGTTTGATCGGCGACGACTTCGGCTTCTTGTACTTGTGCGTGCTGCGTTCGGCCCGATACTTCGGTTCGCGAAAGTCGGGCGAGCGCGCCGCGCCGCCCCACTCCGCCACGGCGAGCAGCAGCATCGAGATCTCGTAGGCGATCGGTGGCCGACGATGACGCAGCCGCAGGATGGAGATCGAGCGACGGATGCGCTTGTCGTCCGGCGGCGTGCCCGCCTTGAGCAGCGCGTACACGACGAACGCCGTCACGCCGGCCGGATAGAGGTAGGGCTGCCCGACATCGGAGTAGGTTCCGGTTCCGCGCGCTTCGCCCCAACCCTTGTCCCGATCGAAACGGCTCAGCAGAAACGTCTGCCCGCGATCGACCGCCTTTCCGACGCGCGCATCGAGACTCGGCGCCGCCTCCAGCGGAAGCGACGCGAACAAGACGATCACGGCGAGCAGTCGAACCATCCTCAAGGATGGTAAACGCGGCTCGAGAGGCCCTCTCGACGATATATTTGCCGCGCGAGCTGCCCGCACGCGGCAGGTACCGTATGGCCATGAGGCACGCGGCGACCCTACTGCTCCTGCTGGCGGCTCCCATCCACGCGCAGGAGAGGGCGGATCGGTTCCTCGAGGCCGAGCGGATGGGCTTCGAGGCCTTCGAAAAGAAGGACTTCGACGCCGCACGCGCCGCCTTCGAGCGGCAGATTGCGATCTTCGGCGACAACCCCCGCCCCTACTACAACATCGCTTGCGCGCACGCGCTGCAGGGCAACGCCGCGCGCGCCGCGACCTGGCTCGAGCTTTCCATCCAGCGAGGATGGCGCAACACGAAGCATCTCGACGCCGACCCCGACTTCGACGCGATCCGCAAGAGTCCGGCGTTCCGACGCGCCCGCGCGTTGCTCGACGACCTGCCCGCCATCGAGCCGCAGGAGATCGACCCCTTCTCGACCCAGCCCGCGAACAGCATGCGCCGACTCATGGCGGAAGCGATCATCACGCAGGCCGCGCTCGACCTCGACGAGCGCCTTTGGGAGCCGGAACAGATTCAAGCGCGCCTCTACGGCCACTACGACCGGATCATGGCGCGGCTCGCGCGCTATCTTCTCGAGAACGGCGACGCGCGCGACGCCCACGAGGCGGCCCGCGAGCGCGTGCGCATCGCCAGCCTCTACCGGCTGGGCAACGAGGAGAGCAGACCGGTCGCCGCGCTGATCCGCCGCACGGCCGGCGAGTTCGTCAGCGGTTGGCCGACCAGCCCGCACCTGCACACGGTCCAGCTCTGGCGCAGTTACGTCGAGCCCGACGCGGTCGCGGTCCCGGCGCTGCGCAAGCTCTATGCGGACGCGGGCGACGGCGAGGTCGCCATCCGCGCTCTCGCCGAGCTCTGCCGCCGGGACGACCCCGAACACCTGAAGGAGTTCGAGCGTCGATTCCGCACGCACCCGCTTGGACGCGAGCTGTACGAGACGCGGCTGGGCACCGTGCGCCTGCGCGTCCACGGCCTCCCCGACCTCTCCGGCATCGCCTTCGATCCGCCGCTGCCTGCCCCGCGGGAAGGTCGGCTGGTCATCGCCATCCTGCGCGCCGGAGACCGCATTCCGGCCCGCTGGAAGCGGGAGACCGTCGCCGTCGCGATGTTCGGAGGCAAGGCGCCTCGCGGCGTCCACGTGGCGCGCGACCCGGCGGCTCTCGCGCGCGCCGTGCACGCGCAGAATACGCCCTCCTTTTATATCTTCGACGAAGCTAAATTAGTCGATAGCCAAGGCTAAATCGATCTGCCCATCGGTCGCTCCGGCGTTGCGGGCCCCCCGCACGTGCGCCTTGAGCTGATCCGGGAGGTCGAGTGCCGCGAGCATGGCCACCGCAAGGAGCTCCCGCTCCACCAGCGGCAGGAACGGACGTCCCAGCACCTGCCCGTACGCGTCGTGGATGACGTAGCGGGCGAAGTCCGGATGCAATCCGTCGAGGATCTCAAGCACGGTGTCCGCGTGCCGCCCGTAGACCTCGCGAAAGACCACCAGTCCCCGCTCGCGGAAGTCGATGCCCTGCTCGCGGGGCGGCGACTCCGCGGCGACCGCCCCCTGCAGCGCCTGAAAGGCGACGATCGTGCGCGGGTATCCGGCGAACAGAAAGACCTGGAGCGTCGTTTCGGCGAGATCGCCGTAGCCGATGCCGCTGGCGTGCGCCTGCCGGTAGAGATCCGGCAACCGGCCGCTCTCGCCCCGCGCCGCCGCCGCGGCGATGCGCACCAGGTGCTCGATCCTCATCGACGGCCAGCATAGCGTTTACCCTCACGCGGTGGATTCCGCGACACAGCAGCTGCTCGACGCCGCCGGGTACGACCCGAGCGACGAGGACATCGCCTTCTTCGAAGAGCTGCGAGGGCGTCTCGTCGCCGCCAACGAGCAGCTCAACCTGACGCGGCTGACCGAGCCGGCCGACTTCTGGATCAAGCACGTCCTCGACTCGATGCTGCCCTTCCTCGTCGTGGAGGGCCTGCGCGGGCTCGACGAGAAGGCGATGGTGGCCGACTTCGGCGCTGGCGGCGGCTTCCCCGGATTCGTGCTCGCGCGCCACTTTCCGCACTGGGATCTCGCGCTCATCGAGCGGCGCCAGAAGAAGTGCGACTACCTCGAGGCGACCGCCGAGGCGCTCGGCCTCGAGAACGTCTACGTGGTTCCGCTCGACGCGCGCGAAGCGATCCACCAGGTGCCCGCGCTCGACCGGGGCTGTGACCTCGTGGTGGCGCGCGCCGTCGGCCGGCTCGGCAAGGTGACGCGCGCCGCCGAGCCGCTGCTGCGGCCGCACGGCCTCATCCTGCACTACAAGGGCGGTTCGCTGGCGCAGGATGAGATCAACGAGGGAAAGAAGGCGGCGCGCGAGATGGTGGCCAAGCAGCACGAACCCGTCTACTACGACCTGCCGCCGGATGCGCGACGCGCCGCCGTGCTGGTCGAGTCGCGACCCCACGCGCGCAAGCGCAAGGAGGCGCTGCGGCGCCGTCAGTCTTCCCAACGGTCGAAGACGTAGGGCGCGCCCGTGTCGAGCCACTCGACGAAGCCGCGATGGTAGGGCGCGTCGAGCAGCGGCGGCAGCCCCGCGCGCGGCACGAACCGATAGTCGACGATGTCGGGCTCGGCCGCGATGTCGATGGGGCCCTCGCCGGTCACGCGAAAGAAGAAGCTGCGCCAGACGCCGGTACGGCGCCCTTCGCGCACGCGCTCGCCCTCCGCGACGAAGAGCATCTCGTGCGATTCCACCGCGAGGCCGCACTCTTCCTGCCACTCGCGCCGCAACGCCTCGCGCAGCGTCTCGCCCGCCTCGACGCGCCCCCCGGGCAGGTCCCACACGACCGTCTCCTCGCCGTCGATCACGCGCCGATTGGCAACCAGCAGGACGCCCTCGGCCCGCTCGTGGTAGCCGAACGCGCCGATGAAATCTTCGAAGCCCGCGAATCCGCGGAAGGGCTCTTTCGCCATGGATCTGGTAGAGCATAGCGGTGCGCCTGCTCCGAACGAAAGCCGCTCATCCCGCGTGGAACCTCGCCGTCGACGAAGCGATCCTCCGCGCGGGCACGCCGACCCTGCGCTTCTACGCCTGGGACCCGCCCGGGTACAGCCTCGGCTTCTTCCAGAAACTCGACGAGCACGCGATCCCGGAGGGGTTCGTGCCGGTGCGCCGCCCGACGGGCGGGGGAGCGATCGCGCATCACGACGAGCTGACCGTCAGCTGGATCGGCGCGCGCGCCAAGGTCGACGACGTCTACGCACG
>JBCDBY010000068.1:0-16546 GCA_039182715.1 Planctomycetota bacterium | reverse complement strand
GTGGCTGATCGCGTCGCCCACCAGCGAGATGCCGCGCAGCACGAGGAAGCAGCCGGGAATCGCGCAAGCCACCGCCGCCGCGATCCCGGTGCCGATGACGATCAGGTCGTCGCTCACGCCGGCACCCCGCGCGGAATCGGTCGACCGTGCGGATCCTGCGCCGGCCGTCCCAGAGCCTCGTCGATCTGCTCCAGCACCTCGTCGTCGAGCGCGTGCTCCATGTCCTCGGCGTCGCGGTGCAGGTGGTCGTCCGCGAGGTCGAGCCGGTTCGAGAGGTAGAGCTCCCAGATGCGGTGGTTGCGCACGATGCGCGCCGCGCGCTCCAGCCCCCGCTCGGTGAGCCGCACCTGCGTGCCCTCCTGCGTCAGGAACCGGCTCTCGCGTGCCTCGCGAATCGCCCGCAGCGCCGCGCCGCGGACCGCGAGCACGTCGCTCACCGCACGCGGCGCCGTGTAGCGCTGGTCCATCTCGCCGAGTCTCCACATGTCCTTGAGCAGGTTCTCGATGCGGACGCGCTCACGGTTGCGCCGCCGCCGCACCCAGGCCCACAGCAGCCCGCGCCGCGGTGAAAGCAGCAGCGAGACGAGCAGCAGCGCCGTGGCGGAGAGGACAATGAGCGGACCGGTCGGCATGCGCGCGCTCTGCGCGGAGAGATAGGCGCCCAGTCCGCCCGCCGCCATCCCGAAGAGCGCGGCGAGCAGCACCATGACCGAGAGCTTCTCGGTCCATTGGCGCGCCGCCGCCGCCGGCGTGACGAGCAGCGCGGCGATGAGCACGACGCCGACCGTGCGCAGCCCGAGGACGACCGCGACCACGATGAGCGTGACCAGCAACAGCTCGTAGCGGCGCACCGGCAGGCCCAGGCTGCCCGCGTGCTCCGCGTTGAACACGACCAGCTTGAACGGACGGAAGCAGAGCACGACGACCCCGAGCACGATCGCGCCGAAGACCGCCATGGTCCAGACGTCGCCGCGCGACAGCGCCGCCGCCTGGCCGAAGAGGAACTTGTCCAGTCCCGCCTGCTGCGCGCCTCCGTTCTTCTGCAGGTAGGTGAGCAGCACGATGCCCGCGCCGAAGAAGACCGAGAGCACGATGCCGATCGCCGCGTCGTACTTGAGCCGCGTCGTGCGCGCGATGCCCATGATCATCACCGTGCCGAGCCACGCGGTCGCCAGCGCGCCCCCGAACAGCAGCAGCGGGTGTCGCGGATCGAGCCCGGCCGTGAGCCCGAACATGTAGGCGAGGCAGACGCCCGGCAGCGCCGCGTGCGCCAGCGCGTCGCCGAGCAGGCTGTGCCGCTTGAGGACGGCGAAGCAGCCGAGCGCGCCCGCCACGGCGCCCAGCAGCATGGCGCCGCAGAGGACGGTGACGAGCGTCGCGCTCACGCGCGCGCGCCTTTCTGGCCGCGCAGCAGCGAGGTCGCCGCCTGCTCGAGAATGGAGAGCCGCCCGCCGTACGTGCGGTGCAGGTTCTCCGTCACGAAGACCTCCTCCATCGGGCCGGCCGCGACGAGGCGCATGTTGAGCAGCACGAGCCAGTCGTAGTACTCCGGCGCGGTCTGCAGGTCGTGGTGCACGCAGACGACGGTCCGCCCCTTCTGCTGCAGGTCGCGCAGCAGCTGCACGATGGCGCGTTCCGTCACCGCGTCCACGCCGGCGAAGGGCTCGTCCATCATGTAGAGCTCGGCGTCCTGGACGAGCGCGCGCGCCAGGAAGGTACGCTGCTGCTGGCCGCCCGAAAGCCGACTGATCTGCCGGTCCGCGAACTCCGCCATGCCGACCTTCTCGAGCGCCTCCATCGCGGCGTTGCGATCGCCGCGGCCCGGCCGCCGGAACCAGCCGAGCCGGCCATAGCGCCCCATCATCACCACGTCGAAGACCGTCGCCGGAAAGTCCCAGTCGACCGACTCGCGCTGCGGCACGTACGCCACGCGCCCGCGCGACTCCTCGTAGTGCTGGCCGAAGATGCGCACGTAACCGGACGCGAGCGGAACGAGGTCGAGCGCCGCCTTCATGAGCGTGCTCTTGCCCGCGCCGTTGGGCCCCACGATCGCCACCAGCCGGCCCGTCGGCACCGAGAGGTCGACGTCCCAGAGCACCGGCTTGGTGTGGTAGGCGACCGTCAGGTCGTGGAACTCCAGCGCGGTGCTCACTGCAGGCTCTTCACGAACGTCTCGACGTTGTGGCGAATCATGCCGACGTACGTATCGGTGGGAGGCTCCGAACCCATGGCATCGCTGTAGAGTTCGCCGCCGATCGTGACCTCGCCGCCCTTGGCGCGCACGCCCTCCTGCACCGCCTCGATCGCTTTGGGCGGGACCGAGGACTCGACGAAGATCGCCTTGATGCCGCGGCTGGTGATCAGGTTGACCATGTCCTCGACGTCCTTCACGCCGGCAACCGACGTGGTGCTGATGCCCTGCAGGCCGCGGACCTCGACGCCGTAGGCGCGGCCGAAGTACTGGAACGCGTCGTGCGACGTGATCAGCACCCGCCGTCCCGCCGGCACGGTCTCGACCTGCTGCTTTACCCACGGATGCAGCTCGTCCTGCAGCTGTGCTGCGAACTTCTTCGCGGCGGCGCGATGGTCCCCGGCCATCACCGGGTCGACCTCGGCCAGCGCCTCGCCGACCACCAGCGCGCAGCGCGCCCAGAGCGAGACGTCGAGCCACACGTGCGGATCCCAATGTTCGCTCTCGTCCTTGAGCAGGACGCCCGCGTCGATCTCCTCCGACACCGCCACGACGTGCGTCTTGCGGGCGAGCTTGATGAGCACGTCGGCCATCTTGCCCTCGAGCCCCTTGCCGTTGTAGAGCACCAGTTTCGCGTTCCGCAGCTTCTTCACGTCGGACGGCGTTGCCTGGTAGAGGTGCGGGTCGACGCCGGGCCCCATGAGCGCCTCGACGGTGACGCGCTCGCCGCCGATGATGCGCGCGAGATCGGCCACCATGCCGGTCGTCGCAACGACGTGCACGCCGTCGACCGGCTTCGGGTCCGAGCCGCACGCGACACACAGCAGAAGAACAAGCCAAAGATGTTTCATCGATCCAACTCCACGTAGACACCGGTCAGTCCCTCGGTGCCACTCACGAATTCCTCTCCGCTCACGCGGAGGCGCATGACGTCTTCCAGTTCCTGCCGCGCGAGCATCGCGCAGCGGGCGCCGGGCACGAGCCCGAGCGTCTTCCAGCGCCGCAGCCGCTCCGGCTCCTCGCCGCGCAGCTCGCGCACCGTGCCGATCGCGTCGACCGGCATCGCCTCGAGCGGCGTGAGCGCGCGCGTGCGCAGGCTCCCGTCGCTCTCGGGGATCGGGTGGCCGTGGGGGTCTTCCACCGGGTGGCCGAGCACGTGATCCATCGCGTCGAGAATGCGGTCGGACAGGTGGTGCTCGAGCACCTCCGCCTCGTCGTGCACGTCGGCCCAGTCGAGGTTGAGGATCTCGACCAGGAAGGTTTCGAGCACGCGGTGGCGACGGACCACCCGCATGGTGGCGAGGCGGCCCGCCTCGGTGAGCTGCGCTCCTCCGCGCGGCGGCCGTTCCACCAGCCCATCCTGCGCCAGGCGCTTGAGCATGGCGGAGGCGGACGGATCGCGCACGCCGAGGCGGTCCGCCAGCGCTGAAGTCGTCGCCGGCACGCCCTCCTGCGTGAGGTGGAAGATCGCCTTGAGGTAGTCCTCGCGGGCCGAGGTCGGCTGCGTCTGATTAGGCATGGCTAACTCGATTGGAAGCATAGCCTAATCGACGCCCGGGGCACACATTTCCCCCGCTGCCGTTGTAAATGCCTGTCAGAACGAGGCTTACGTCTCGGCCTCGGGCTCCTCTCCCTCTTCGACGAAGTAGGTGCCCGGACTCTGAAGCGACATGACCCAGTACTCGGTCGCCTTCGCCACCGCCTGGCCGAGGATCGAATCGTCCGGGAAGTGGCCCTCCTCGTCGCGGGTCCCGGCCGGGCGCCCGGTGAAGATCTCGAGCGCTTCGCTCACCCACTCCACTGCCCAGATGCGGAACTGCCCCTCGCGGCAGGCGGCGACGACGTCGTCGCGCAGCATCAGGTCCGACGCGTTCGACCTCGGAATGATCACGCCCTGCGTGCCGGTCAGTCCGGCGTCGGCACAGGTATCGAAGAAGCCCTCGATCTTCTCGTTCACCCCGCCGATCGCCTGGATGTGGCCGACCTGGTCGATGGCGCCGGTCATGGCGACGTCCTGCCGCAGGGGGATGCCGGTCAGCGCGCTCAGCAGGCAGCAGATTTCCGCGCCCGACGCCGAGTCGCCGTCGATGCCGCCGTAGCTCTGCTCGAAGGCGAGCGAGGCGGAGAAGGCGAGCGGGTGGTCGAGCTGCAGCAGGTGGCGCAGCAGGCCGCCGAGGATCTGAAAGCCCTTGGCATGGATCGGGCCGGAGAGCGACGCCTTGCCCTCGATGTCGACGATGCCCGCGCTGCCGGCACCGATCGACGCCGTGATGCGGGCCGGGAAGCCGTAGGTGAGCATGCCTGCCTGGATGACGGCGAGGCCGTTCACCTGGCCGACCACCTTGCCCTGCGTCTGCACGTGGATGGTGCCGCTCCGCAGCAGCTCGCGGAAGCGCCGCGACGGCAGTTCGGCGCGCCGTTTGGTCGCGCTCACCGCCGACTCGACGTGCTCCGCCTGGACGTAGTCGGAACCGTTTCGTTGTGCCAGGAAGGCGGCCTCCTCGCCAATGTCGACGATGCGCGCCGCGCGCGTGGTGACCTTGTTCTGGTTGGCGGCAATGCGCGCGCCGTGCTCGAGCAGCGCCGCGACCGCGCCCTTGTGGAAGTGCGGGAAGCGCCCGTCACTCGCCATGCGCGCGATCGCGCCGGCGTACTGCTGCACGCCCTCCGGCTCGCGCGGGATCTCGGTCTCGAAGTCGGCGAGCACCTTGAACAGGTTGCGGAAGTCCTCGTCGTACTGGTCGAGCATGTAGTAGAGGCGCGCGTCGCCGATCAGAATGACGCGCACGCGGATCGGGATCGGCTCCGGCTTGATCGTGGGACCGACGAAGATGGTGCCGAACTCGGCGGGCACGATGTCGAGCGCGCCGGTGCGGAGCGTGCGCAGCAGGTACTTCCACGCCGCGGGCTCGCTCAGCACGTCGCGCGCTTCGAGCACCAGATAGCCGCCGTCCGCCTGCAGCAGCGAGCCTCCGCGGATCAGGCGGTAGTCGGTCGTCGCCTGCCCGCGCGCGTTGAACTCGCGATCGATGGTGCCGAGCAGGTTGTTGAGCGTGGGCGTGTTCTCGACCACGATCGGGCAGCCCTCGCCCTCCTCGTTCTCGGCGATGACGTTGACGCCGTACAGCGAAACCGGATCGAACGGTTCGTCGGGCGCGCGCGTGAGCTGGTTCTCCGCCACGTCGTCGACGACCTCGGAGAGAAACGTCTGCACGTCGTCGCCGGGAAACTCGACGAGGATCTCGCGCGCCACCTCGTGCATCAGGGCGCGTGCGGTGCCCTCCAGGATGGAGTGCAGCGCGGCCGCCGTGCGGCGCCGGAGCTTGCGTACCTCCTCGGTGATCGTCTCCAGCTCGCGGCTGAACTCGTCCCGCCGCTTCTCGATCTCCTCGTGTTCCGCGTCGGTGATCTTCCCCTCGCTGCGCAGCGCCTCGTACTGCTCCGGCGGCAGCGGCTGGTTCTCGACCATCGGGAAGATGGCGGTCTGCGCCACCGGTCCCATCTGCATCGTGACGAGCGCGAGGTTCGCCTCCTTGAGCGAAGTCTCGAACGGGTCGGTGATCGTCTTGATGCGATCGTTGCCCATCTTCTCGATCGCCTCGCGGCGCTGCTTGATCGACTCGGAGTTCAGCGCCTCGGGCAGCCCGTCGCGCAGGAACTCCGCGAAGTCGTGCATGCGCCGGCGGAAGGCGCGCGCGCGCCCGGCGGGCAGCGAGATGAGCCGCGGGCAGTTCGGCTCCTTGAAGTTGTGCACGTAGCAGCGGTCGAGCTTGACGTCGCAGGCCGGCTTGAGCTCCTCCAGCATGCGCCGCACGAGCCGCATGCGGCCGGTGCCGCCGAGGCCGCGCACGAAGATGTTCTGGCCCGGTGCGCTGCATTCGATGCCGAACTGCAGCGCCTCGACGGCGGAACCCTGGCCGACGACGCCGGGCAGCGGCTCGACCTCTTCGGTGGTCTCGAAGGGCAGGGAGTCGGGGTCGCAGTGCCAACGCAGGCGGTCGGCGGGCAAGGGCTCGTGCATGGCGCGAATTCTATTACGCTTGCGACCGTGAAAGGGGTCGTACCTTCGGTTCTCGATTCGCTGGAGCTCCGCGGGACCGGAGGCGGGAGGGTGGTCGAGTTCCCCAACCGGATGCTGCTGGCGCCCATGGAGGGGATCACCGATCCGCTCTTTCGCGCGCTCGTGCTGGAGCTGCGGGGCGTGGGCGGAGCGAGCACCGAGTTCGTGCGCGTGACCAACCACGCGGTGCGACGCGACAAGATCGGCCGGGAGCTGGACGTTTCGCGGGATGGAGCGCCGGTGGCGCTGCAACTCATGGCGGCCGGCCCCGAATGGGTCGCCGAAACCATCGCCGAAGCGGAGGCGGCCGGCGCGATCTGGATCGACCTCAACTTCGGTTGCCCGGTCAAGCGCGTCTTCGGCAAGGGCGCGGGCTCGGCGCTGCTCGACGATCCCGCGCGGCTGCACGCGATCTGTGCGGCGGCGGTCGGGGCGACGGACCGTCCGGTCAGCGCGAAGCTGCGCGTCGGCGTGCGCGACGACACGCGTCTGGACGAGCTGATCGACGCCGCGGGCGACGCCGGCGTGCAGCTCATCACGCTGCACGCGCGCCGCCGCATCGACAGCTACGAGACACCGGCGCGCTGGGAGTGGCTGGCGCAGGCCGCGCAGCGCGTGCACGCGCGCTATCCCGGTGTCGTGTTCGTCGGCAACGGCGGCGTCGAATCGGCCGCCGACGCGCACGAGATGATGATGGTGACCGGCTGCGACATGGTGATGGTGGGGCGCGCCGCGCTCGCGAACCCCTTCCTCTTCAACGAGGCGCAGGGCGCGCCGCCGGCCACGCGCACCGAGGCGGCTCGTTTCGCGCTTGCCTACCTGGACGGCCTCACGACGGGCCGTCACCCGGAGCGCGCTCTCGGCCGCTTCAAGCAGCTCGTGCGCCAGTTCCGCGCCGGCGGCCTGTTCGACGCCGTCCGGCAGCGCCTGCTGCGCACCGGGAATCCCGACGAGGTCCGCGCCTTCCTGCGCGGTACCCTCCTCGGGACATGAGCAAGCACAAGCGCCAGTTCAGGGAATTCGGATTCGGCTCGACCGTCGCGACGGAGAAGGGCACGCGCCTGCTGAATCGCGACGGCACCTTCACCGTGCGGCGCACCGGCCTCGGCTGGCGCGCGTTCCTGAGCCTTTATCACTCGCTCCTCGCGATGCGATGGCACTGGTTCCTGCTGCTGCTGCTGGTGCTCTTCCTCGGGCTCAACTCGATCTTCGCGACGCTCTACGTCGCCTGCGGCCCGGGGGCGATCGAGGGACCGCCCGACACGCGCGAGCACGGTGCCTACCTGCAGGCGTTCGCGATGAGCGTGCAGACGCTGAGCACCGTGGGATATGGACACCTCCGGCCGGTCGGGCTCGCCGCCAACATGGTCATGACGCTGGAGGCGTTCGTCGGGCTGCTGGTCTACGCGCTCTTCACCGGGCTCATCTTCGCGCGGTTTTCGCGGCCGTTCGCAGACCTCGCCGTGAGCGAAAGCGCCGTCGTCGCGCCCTACGGCGAGGGGCGCGGCATCATGGTGCGCATCGCCAACCGGCGCCGCAACGAGATCATCGACCTGCACGCACGCGTCATCGCCAGCTACCTCGAGACCGAGCGCGGCCAGACGGCGCGCCGGTACATCGAACTCCCGCTCGAATGCAACCACGTCTCCTTCTTCCCTCTCAGCTGGACGCTCGTCCATGCGCTGGACGACGCCAGCCCGCTGCACCGCTGGACGCATGAGCACGCGGTCGACCGCGACCTCGAGCTGCTTGTCATGCTGACCGGCATGGACGAGGACGAGTCCAAGACGGTGCACGCGCGCACCTCGTTCAAGGCGGAGGAGATCGAGTGGGGCACGCAGTTCGGCGACATCTTCGAGCGCGGCCCCGCGGGCAACCCGGTCGCGGTCGACGTATCGCGCGTGGGTGATACCGAGAAGCTCTAGAGTCCTCCGTCAGGAGTTGTCAGTGATCAGTGGTCAGTGGTCAGTGGTCAGTGGTCAGTGGTCAGTGGTCAGTGGTCAGTGGTCAGTGGTCAGTGGTCAGTGGTCAGTGGTCAGTGGTCAGTGCGCGACGGGCGGGGCGATCGTGGTTCGCTTGCCGACTGACTACTGAAAACTGACGACTGACAACTGACGACTCGGGCGAGACGTGTCGAAGTCTCCCGCTCTACGAGGACTCGCTCCTACTGCTTCTTCTCGTCCTGCCGCTTGGTGCCGCGGTGGCTCGGACCCTTGCCGATCATGCGCACGCGGCCGAGGCCGGCGTTGGCCAGTGAGCTGAGGTAGCCGCGGCTCGCCTCGCCGATGCCGATGCAGTGGACCTCCACCTGCCGGAAGAGGTTCATGCGCTGCAGATCCTCGAGCAGGTGTCGGTTGCGCGCGTAGGGGCCGGGGAAGTTGAGCGAGGTGGCGTTCTGGTTGCCGCCGCCGCCCATCTCCGGGTCGCCGACGCGATCGCCCTGGTCGCGCGAGTCCGTACCGGCCCAGTCGTCCCAGCTCGGGTCTCCGTCCGAAAGCAGGAAGATGGTGTCGGCACCGGTGTCGAACGTCTTCGCATCGACGTACGCGTGGCGCTTCGCCTTGGTCTTGCCACGCAGCGCGAAGGCGCGCAGGAAGCCGCCGTGGATGTTCGTGTTGCCCTTCAGCGTGCCGTGCGGGCGGTTGCCGCCCTTGGGGCCGGGCCGGATGGCGCGAAGCTCGCCGATGGTCTTCATCACCTGGCCCTGCGTCGCCTTCATGAGGCCGGGCGTGCTGCGGAAGTAGTCGGCGTCGCTGCCGAACCAGATCACGCAGTACTCCATGTCCGGCTCCAGGCTCTTGAGCGAACGGATCAGGTACTCGCGCGCCGCGTCGAAGCGGTTCTTGATCTTCTTCCAGTCGAGCCCCTGCTCGCCCTTGAGCGGGTTGGCATCGCCCTTCTTCTTCTCGTCGTCCTTTTCGCGCGTGCCGCTGACCGGGCCGATGTTCTGCTTCTCCCGCGGGTTGAGCGGGGTGCACATCGAGTCCGACATGTCGATGACGTAGACGATGCGCTTGCCGGTCGCCTCGATGCCCACGAAGCTCGGGCGCTTGGGCGGCGCGTAGCGCGGGTCGATCTTGACGCGCTTGGCGTCCTCGGCGCGCAGCAGGATGCGCCACGGCTCGCTCGAGTCGAGATAGACCTGCTCGGTCTTGAAGATACGGGCGAAACAGCGCGCGAGCACCCAGCGCGTGCGCGCCGGCGTCTCCTTGAGGTCGAACTGCTTCATCAGCTTGAGCGCGGCGCGGCGGTACTCGTCCGTGCCCTGTTCGTTGACCTGGCGCACGAGCGCGCGTCCGCACGCCTCCACCAGCAGCGAACGCTCGAGGCCGCGCGCCTTGGTCTTGTCGAGCAGCTCGGAGATGAGCGGCAGGATGACCGGCTCGTGGAAGACGCCGACCGAGTGCAGCGCGGCCATGCGCAGGAACAGGTTGTCCTTCTTGCCCTTGATCACGCGCATCGCGGTCTCGGGACCGCGGTTGATGGTGACGACGTCGAGCGCGCGATACCAGAGCCACGCGTCGCGCGGCTTCTTGAACTTCGTGCGCCACGCCTCCCAGGCATCGACGTGCTCCGGCTCGCCGAAACGGTCCCACGCGATCGACGCGGTGATGTAGCGCGTCTGGTCCTTCGGCTCGGCCGGCGGCTTGCCGTAGACCTTCGCGAGCGTGGTCAGCGCGCGCACGTCGCCCGACGCCGCGAGGAACTCGATGCCCTTCACGCGCTTGTTGAGCGTCGGGCGCCGGATGTACTTGCTGAACTCCTGATAGCGCTGCTCGAAGGTCTGCGCGGACGCGAAGGGGGTCAGCAGGAGGAGGACGGCCAGGGCTCGCATGAGTCGTACAGTCTACCGGGGACGCAGGGGGAGTGAGCGGAGGCGCTGAGAATGGCGCGCGGAAGCGCGGAGGCTACGCGGAGACGCCGAGAGCGTCTTCGCTCGTCCGGGTCAGCGCGATCTCGTGATCGAACAGAGCGTTCGTAGGGGATGCGGCAGGAGCACGCACCTCGATTCTCTCCGCCCCCCCGCGGTGCCTCCGCGCCTCCGCGTGACATCTTTCATTCTCCGCGCCTCAGAAGCCGAGTTCGTCCAGCGACGCCCGCAGGACCTGCGCGCTCCGGCGCAGCGCGTCGTGCTCCGCTTCATCCATCTTCGGCTCCATGGTGGCCCGAATGCCCTCCTTGCCCAGCACACGGGGGAGCGAGAGCGCCACGTCGGCGACGCCTTCGATGTTCGGGTTCACGACACTCAGGGTCTGCACCGTGCGCTCGTCCGCGACGATCGCGCGGCAGATGCGCGCGAGGCCCGCGCCGATCCCGAAATACGTGGCGCCCTTGCCCTCGATGATGGTGTAGGCGGCGCGGCGCACGCCCTCGTCGATGCGCGCGCGGACGTCGTCGGTGACCTCGAAGCCGAACTGCTTCGCGTACTGCGCAACCTTGAGCCCGCCCACGCGCGCACTCGACCAGACGAGCACTTCGGAGTCGCCGTGCTCGCCGAGGACGTAGGCGTGCACGGACTTCGGCGCGACCTCGAGCTGCGCGCCGAGCAGGGCGCGATAGCGGGCGGTGTCGAGGATGGTGCCCGAGCCGATGACGCGCTCCGGCGGCAGATCGGCGACCCGCGTGGCGATCTGCGTCATGAGGTCGACCGGGTTGGTCGCGATGACCAGCAGCGCGTCGGGTGCCGCCGTGCGGATGGGCGGGATGATCGCGCGGAAGACGTCCGCATTGCGTCCGAGCAACTCGAGTCGGGTCTCGCCGGGCTTCTGTCCGACGCCGGCCGCGATCACGACGATGCGGCAGCCCGCGAGTCGTTCGATCGGCCCCGCTTCGATGCGGACGTTGTGGGCAAACGGGGTGGCGTGCTGGATGTCTTCCGCGTGCGCGAGCGCGCATTCCGCGTTCGCGTCGACGAGCACCAGCTCACTGGGAATGCCGAACAGGGCGAGGGAGTAGGCGGCGGTGCTTCCGACGAAGCCGCAGCCGACGATGCCGATTCGCATATCCCAAGCGTAGCGCCAGCGAATGAAGATCCCACCAACAGGGTAGGGTGGATGCATGAGCAAGGACTTCGTCGACGTCTACGTGGCGCGCAATACGCGCATCGCGCACGAGGTCAGGGCCCACCTCGAGGCCGAAGGCATCGTGGCCGAGATCATCAACGAGACGCTGCAAAGCGCACTCGGTGAGGTCGGCATCGGCCCGATGGTCAACCCGCGCATCCTGGTCAACGCCGCCGACGAGGAGCGCGCGCGCGCGGTCTGCGAGCGCTACGACGCGGGCCCGGGGCCGGCGGGGGAGCCGTGGACGTGCGCGAACTGCGGGGCGGAGGTCGACGGGAACTTCGACATCTGCTGGAACTGTGAGTCGCCGCGGCCGTAGGGCGTGCGAGAGCCGGAGGGGGCTGAGGGCGCAGAGTTATCGCGCTGAGGAAACTGAGTTCCGCTGAGATCGCTGAGGGGAAAAAAAGGGGCAACGGAACGATCCGCCGCCCTTCTTTTTGTTCTCAGCGTTCTCAGCGCGCCTCAGCCGGCTCAGCGCGAAACCTCCGCGCTCTCAGCTCCCTCCACCCTCTACTTCTCGTTCATGATCGCGTCGAACTCCTCCTGATCGACGCTGGAGGCGGACTCGGCGGCGAGGTCGTCGAGGGTCTTCATGTCGCTCGACTCGTCCGCCGTGGCGATCACCGTCTGCAGGACGCTCTTCATGTCGACGAGCTGAGTGGTCAGGTCGTCGGTGATCTGCTGCACCTTCAGCACCTCGCGCTGCGACTGGATCTCGGTGAGCTGCTTGCGCGCCTCGGCGCGCTGATCGATGACGCGCTGCTTCTGGATGTCGAGCTTCTTGATCGACCCGTCGATCTTGACGTGCAGCGACCGCTGGCTCTTCACCTGGCGGTCGAGGCCGATGATCTGCTTCTGGCACGACTCCTTGTCGTACTCCTTGCCGCTCCAGGTCACCGGGAACGCGGCGGCCGCGGCGGCGGCCGTGTAGGCGGCCTTGAGCTCGGCCAGCGCCTTGTCGCCGACCTTGATCTTGCCGTCCGCCTCGGAGCGCATCTCCACGAGCTGGCCGCGCTTCTGCGCGATCGAGATCTCCGACGTCTTCAGCTTTTCGAGCGCGAGGTTGGTCTGCTCCTCGCAGAAGTTGAGGTAGTTGATCGGGTCCTTGGCGATGTTCTCGGGCGTCCACTCGCTCATCTGCTTGAACGCCTCGTTCGTCTTCGTGCGGAACGGATCGCTCCACAGGTAGAAGCCGACGCCACCGATGACGAGAAGCGCCAGGATGCCGACGAGGACGCCGGCGCCCATGCCTCGTTCGCTGGATCGGGTTGTTCCGCTCATGTGTGCCATTCCTCCGTATGGATCGCTGGTAGTTCTACCACGCGGTATCAGGCCCCATTCGCGTGATTCGGGGGCCGCGGAAACCGCTTGGTAACGTGGAGCCGTGCACAAGCTGATCGCCACCCTGCTCCTCGCGACCGTCGTCCACGCGGAGGAGGCGCGCTTCGCCGCGCTCGACAAGACGCTGGACGGTCTCGTGGCGCGCAAGATGACCGCAGGCGGCATCGTGGTCGTCGCCGAGAAGGGCCAACGCACGCATCTCAAGCTCTTCGGCGAGGCGGCGCCCGGCAAGCCGATGAAGGAAGACACGATCTTCCGCATCTACTCGATGAGCAAGCCGGTGACCGCGGTGGCCGCGCTCATCCTCGTCGACGAGGGCAAGCTCGAGCTCGACGCGCCGATCGCGAAGTACCTGCCGGCCCTGAAGGATCTCAAGGTCCAGGGCAAAACCGCGAACGAGGGCAAGCCCGCGCGCGCCCCCACCGTGAGAGATCTCTTCACGCATACGGCGGGATTCACGTATGGCTGGGGCGCGTCGCCCGTTGACCTGAAGTATCGGCG
This sequence comes from Planctomycetota bacterium, assembly GCA_039182715.1. Taxonomy (GTDB): domain Bacteria; phylum Planctomycetota; class PLA2; order PLA2; family PLA2; genus JBCDBY01. The sequence continues at coordinate 3,390 of JBCDBY010000068.1, read as the reverse complement.
GCTCAAGGTGCTGGGCTCTCCGGATCTCGCCGCCATGGTCGGCCGCCTGCAGCAGATTCCGCTCGTCATGGAGCCGGGCGCGCGCTGGCACTACGGCGTCTCGACCGACGTGCTCGGCGCCGTCGTCGAGGCGGTTGCGAAGCAGCCGCTCGATACCTTCATGCGGGAGCGGATCTTCGTGCCGCTCAAGATGGTGGACACGGGGTTCCACGTGCCGAAGGAGAAGATCGACCGCCTCGGCGCCAACTACGGCCGCCGGCTCGAGGTCGTCGATGCGCCCGCCACGAGCCGCTACGGCAAGCCGGCCACCTTCTTCTCGGGCGGCGGCGGGCTGGTCTCGACCGCCGGCGACTACCTGCGCTTCGCGCTCATGCTGCGCAACGGCGGCGAGTTCGAGGGCAAGCGCATCCTCAAGGCCGAGACGGTGCAGGCGATGCGCACCAACCAGCTCGAGGAGAAGCTCATTCCGATCCGCTTCGGGCCCATGCCGATGCCTGGCACGGGATTCGGTCTCGGCGTCTCGGTCTTCGTCGCGAAGGACCCGCCGCTGCAGCACGGCGAGTACGGCTGGGCGGGCGCGGCGAGCACGGTCTTCACGATTCTTCCGGAGCCGGATGCCATCCTGATCACCATGGTGCAGCAGATGCCGATCAACATGGCGCCGCACATGATGGCCAAGGGCGAGCTGCTGAAGGTGCTCGCCAAGTAGATGTACGAGGTCTCTCTCCCGGCTGACAAGACGCTGCGATGGCCCGATCGCTGCGTGGCGTGCGGGCTGTCCGACGCCAACCATCGCGTGCGATACGAGGTGAGCTGGAGCGACGACGAGGAGAACGAGACGGAGCGCGTCGTGGAGGCGCCCGCATGCCACCGGTGCGTGGAGGATCTGCAGCGCACCGTCGATCAACGCGACTGGTGGATCATCGGCCTGATCCTCGGCGGGTTCGTGGTCGCGTCCGCCCTGCTCATGCTGGGTGGCTTCGGCTCCGTCTGGACGCTGGTTCAGATCCCGATCTTCCTGGCCGTCGGTTGGCTCGTGATGGGCTGGTTCAAGCGCCGCCCGCTCGCGCTCGCCGTGGAAGACGACGAGGATCGCCTCAAGCTGACGTTCACCGACGAACGTGTCGCGCGCGAGTTCGAGGCGCTCAACCGGTGAAGGCGGTCCAGCTCGTTCCCGCGCCGGATACGTCGGTCGACGCGGTGGCGCGTGAGTACGCCCGCGCGCTCGGGAGCGACCTGACGACCGTCTATCTCTTCCGGCCGGGTCCGGACGGTGTCTGCCTCGACCTGCCGGAGTCCGAACCGCTCGGCGGCCACACGCGTGCACGCCGGCAGCTCGCCGGGTTTCTCGACACGCTCGGGCACGACGCGCTGCTCTGCCATCGCAACCGCGCGGCGGAGCTGGCGGCGGGCCTGCCCGGGCCGCGGCCGGTCTACGTGGTGCACGGCGCGCGCACGACGAGCTCCTTCGTCGCGTGGAAGAAGCGGCGCCGGGCGAAGCGACGGTTTCACGGTCGATTCGACTTCGTCACGGTCTCCGGGTTCCTGCGAGATCGCATCCGCGAGCAGGGGCTGTGCGCGCCGGACGACCGTGTGGGCGTGGTGCCGAACTCCATCGACGTGGACGCTCTCGCATCGCGACGGCTCGCGCGGGACGCGGCGCGCCGCGAGCTGGGCGTGCCGGACGACGCGTTCGTCTACGGGAGTATCGGCAAGCTCAGCGAGACGAAGGACCCGGCGACGCTGGTCCGGGCGCACGCGCGACTGCAGGACGCATCGCACCTCGTGCTGATCGGCGACGGCCCGCGGCGCGACGAGCTGGCCGCGCCGCGCGTCCATCTCCCCGGGCACATCCCCGATGCGGCGCGCCTGCTGCCCGCATTCGACTGCTTCGTGTTCGCGTCGCGCCGGGACGCATTCGGACTCGTGCTGCTCGAGGCGATGGCGAGCCGCATCCCGGTCATCGCGCGACGTGCGGGCGGCGTGCCCGAGGTGGTGGGCGACACAGGTGTCCTGGTCGAGGACGAGGACGGCTTCGTCGCGGCGATGGGCGCCGTCGACGAGAGCCGCACGGACGCGGCGTACGCGCGCGTCCGTGCGGAGTTCGGCCGAAGCCGGATCGGCGACTACTTGGCTTCGTAGTCGAACTTCTGTCCGCCGATGGACGCCTCGTACATGAGGCCGGCGTCGGACATGACGAAGACGGCGACGCCGTCCTTGTAGTCCGCCTTCGCGGCGGCGCCGGCGGTCGCGGCGACGGCCGAGGCGTTCGCATCGAAGCCGAACTCACCGCTCTTGAACCGGTCGAAGGCAGCTTTGTCCTGGAAGAAGATGATCTCCGAGAACGACTGCCCGCCGAGCTGGAAGCCGATCGAGGCCGACGTCAGCTTGGCGTAGCCGATCTGCTTGCCGCCCTGAAAGACCTGGCCGCGCCCGAACGCGCCGCCGACACCCATCCCGCCCTTGCCGACGGTGGGAAATACGGCGTAGGCGTGGGCGTCTTCCATGTACACCTTCACCGCGGCCTGTTCCTTCTCGAACTTCGCGATGGTCGACTCGACCTCGCTGGCCTGCGCCTTCTTGTCGGTCTCCGACGTCGGCGCCGTGTTGCATCCGATCAGGGCGAGCAGCCCGATCATTCCAATCATTCGCATGAGAGTCCTCCTGCCCGAACCCTAGGCTCTCCGCGGGGAAAGGAGAAGCAATGGCCGCGGCGCCAGCCTGCATGATTCATGACCGCGCGGGAGCTACGGAGGGGAATCGCCGCTGCATTGCCGTGCAAGGCGACGCCACGCGCTCTCGCCTTCTCGACGCGCTTTTCTGGGCGAGGACGGATCGTCGAGATCGAGGAATCCCGAGGAAGCCGTGGCGGAAGTCACTGCGACGAGGGATGACGCGGAACTCGGCGATCCGGACCGGCCAGAACCCGCGGGGTCATGAATGATGCAGGCTAGCCGGAGACGTAGTCGAACATCTGGCCTCCGATCGACGCCTCGAACATCAGCCCCGCCTCGGAGATGACGAAGACGGCCACGCCATTCTCGTAGTCGACGCGAGCGGCGACGCCGGTCTCCGCGGCGACGGCGGACGCGTTGGCGTCGAAGGCGAGCTCGCCGTTCCGGAAGCGCTCGAACGACGCCTTGTCCTCGAAGAAGATGATCTCCGAGAAGGACTGGCCGCCGAGCTGGAGCCCGATCGAGGCGGAGGTGAGCTTGGCGTAGCCGATCCGTCGGCCGTTGCGATAGACCTGGCCGCGCCCGAACGCGCCGCCGACGCCCATGCCGCCCTTGCCGACGGCGGGGAAAACGGCGTAGGCGTACGCGTCCTCCAGGTAGACGCGGACCGCCTTGTGCTCACGCTCGAACTGGGCGACGGTCGCCTTGACGTCGG
>JBCDBY010000067.1:0-16745 GCA_039182715.1 Planctomycetota bacterium | reverse complement strand
GCGCGCGCGCATCGTCATCCTCGCCCGACATCAGGAAGGTCGCCCGGGCGAGCCCCTTCTTGTCGAGCGTCTGCGCCGCGGTCGCGCCGGCCTGACGGAGCGCATCGCCGCTCGCGCTCTCCCCGCAGCCGACGACCAGCAGCCGGCGTCCATCGCGCCCGCCCCGGAGGTAGAGGGTCTCGCCGGCGCCACCGCCGAACTCGCCGTCCGCGATCGCGGCGCGAGCGGCCTCCTGAAGCGCGGCGTCGGGGACGGAAATCTCCTTGAGCGCCCGCTTGTCGGCGGTGCGGAACAGGACGAGGGCGTCGGTCTTCGCGGTGACGGCAAATGCCGCGGCGGCTTTCGATTTCATAAGCCGCAGATTCTACCGGAGCAGACGCTATTCGCGGGTGTACCCGAGGTCCTTGAAGATCTGGAAGATCTCGGTCCACGTCGGGAACGGCTTCTGGTGCGTGCTCTTGAATTCGTTGACCGCGTTGATGAATTCGAGCACCTCGGGCTGCAGCGGATATTCGTTGATCCGGCGCTCGACTTTGCGGCGTTCGCCCTCGGACTTGCGGCGCTCGTTGCCTCCGCGGCGCTCGACCGCGACCGGCTTGTCCTCGCTCCGGCGGTCGGCCGCAGCGCGGCGGTCCTTGCGGCCGCGACGTTCGGGAAGGATGCGGCGTTCGTCGCCGCTGACCTTGTCGGCGGCTTTGCGGCCGTTCTTGTTGTTCGTCTTGCTGGAGGAATCACTGGGCATCGCGGATCTCGAAGAGCGAGATCTCTATCGGCCCCGTGGTCTCGTCCTCTTGAACCGTCAGCGTCTGGACGGTGTATCGCTTGGGGACGCCGTCTTTCCCTTTCAACTCGACGATCAGCTCATACGTGCCCGGCCGGAAGCGGGTCGCGTTGCCCTTCCAGACGGATTCCTCGCCATCCGCCTTCCGCCGCAGGAATGTCGGCACCGGGACCACCTGCCGGCGCGCCCCTTCGATCATGTCCCAGTACTTCAGGTCCACGAATCCCGATCCGTAGATCACCAGGTCCTTGCGCACCACATCGGTCGCCGACGCGACGCGGATCGGCTCCGGCTCGGTCGTGCTCAGGTTGGAGTCCGACGTCGGCTGGATGAAGAAGTCGCCGGGGGGCAGCCCCTTGATGCGGTAGCTGCCGTCGGACTGGACCACCGCGCGCCCCACCGTCGTCCAGGCGATCGCCTCGCTGCCGCGCGCGGTGCCCTTGCGGGCCACCACGACCCGCACGATGCCCTCGATCTCCTTGTTGGAGTCGCGACGCACGCTGCCGTAGATCTCGGCCCCTTCGCGGAGCTGGATCGTGCCGGCGTCGACCGTTCGGCCGGCGACGGCGGTCACGCGGACCTTGCGATCGATGAGCCCGGGGAACCGTACAGTCATCTCGTACGTGCCCTCCGGAATTCCCTCGACGCTGAAGCGACCCTTCTCCGGATTGGTGACCCACTTGTTGAGCTGGCTGGTGATGAAGCCGTCCGCGTCGAACTCGATGAAGAAGCGCGGCAGCGGATCGCCGTTCGGACCCAGCACGGTGCCGACGATCTCCGCCTTGCGGCGCGCGAGAATCGTGACGGTCGAGTCGGGCTCGACGCTGCCGCCCTCCTCGGGCATGACAATCTCGCCGCCGATGTTGGCGGTGACGAGAAAGCGCGGCTTCTTGATCACCTGGCCGCCGAGCCCGCTGAAGCGAATCGTTCCGGTCGCGTCGGTGCGACCGCGTCGCCCGCTCGTGGTGCGCGGCATCGGGTCGCCGATCGGTCGCGCGTTCACCTCGATGCCGTCGACCGGCTCGCCGCTTCCACGCCAACGGACGTGAACCGTCATGCCGAAGCCGCGATCGAGGATGCGCTTGCGCAGCACGCGGTTCTCGCCGGGCTGCAGCGGCGGCTCGGCGCTATAGGGCGCCGGGAGATGATCGTCGGGATAGACCTCGACGGTGAACTTGCCGGGCGGCAGTCCGGTGTAGGTGAACGTGCCGTCCTTGCGCGTCGTCGTGTAGTACGACTTGAGCCGGTAACGCGAAAAGATCTCCGAGTGCGTGCCCTGCGGCGTGTACTCGATCCGCACGTCGGACGCGGGGGTGCCGTCCTCGTACTCGACCCGCCCCGTCACCGAGCAGGCGGGATAGAGCGTGATCGTGTGGTTCTTCTTGAAGTCGGTGCGTGGCACCGTGGTGAAGCCGTAGCCCTTCTTCTCGACCCAGAGGTTCCAGTAGTCGGGCGGCAGGTCTTCGAGAACGAAGGTTCCGTCGGTCCCGGTGCGAAACCGCTTGCGCTCGATCATCTCGCCCCACAGGGGCAGCTCCTCGCCGCCGGGACCGTCGTTCGCCTGCAGGTAGGGCGCAAGGGCAATGACGCTCGCGCCGGGTGCGGGCCGCCCGTCCGCATAGACCACCTTCCCGCGCAGCGTGCCGGAGTTGCGGATGGCGCCCTGGATCGAATCCACCGGCGTGGGAACGACCGCGGGCGGCTCCGGTACTTCTTCCAGTCTCGGCTTGGGCGGCTCCTGCGCCAGGATGATGAAAAGCGCGATGATCGCGGTGGCGGCCGTGAGCAGGATGAGAACGGTGAGAACGCGTCGCATGGGGAATCAGGACCGGCAGCGAACGCCGAGCCAAACGCAGTGTAGCCCGCTATTCCAAGGTCGAGCCGCGCCGAAGTGCGCTTTTGCCGTAGCGATTCCGCACGTCGTCCACCGCCGCGTCGACGCGCGAGCCCTCCGCTTCGCCCTCCTCGCCGAAGAGCATCCCCTGCGCGCTGAACCCGCTGGTCGAAACGCCCAGCAGCCGGATGGCGGCCTGCCGCGACACCTCGGTCTCCCAAAGGTCGAGAATCGCCCGCAAGAGCGTCCCCGTCACGCAGGTGGGCGCGGTGAGCGTGCGGCGGCGCGTGATGGTCTTGAAGCGGCTGTCGCGCACCTTGAGCGTGACCGTGCGCGCCTTGAGGCCGTGCGCCCGCACGCGCGCCGCAACGGCGTCGGTGAGCGCGACGAGCGTGGCGTGGAGCGTCTCCTCCTCGTCGACGTCCTCGGAGAACGTGGTCTCATGCCCGACCGACTTGGGCGCACCGATGCCGCTCACCGAGCGCGTATCGCGACCGGCGGCGAGGTCGTGCAGCTTGTCGGCGTGCGTGCCGAAGAGGTCGCGGAGCCCGCGGATGGAGTAGGCGCGCAGGTCGCCGAAGGTGCGGATGCCGAGCTTGTGCAGCCGTTCCGCCGCCTTCGGACCCACCCCCCACATGCGCTCCACCGGCAGCGGCGCCAGGAAGCCCTCGATGTCCTCGCGCGGCACGACCGTGAGCCCGTCCGGCTTGTCGAGGTCGCTCGCCAGCTTCGCCAGGAACTTGTTCGGCGCCACGCCGACGGATGCGGTCAGGTCGAGTTCCGCGTGGATGTCGCGGCGCAGTGCCTCGCCCGCCTCCGCCCCGCCGCCGAAGAGCCGCTCGGCGCCGGTGAGGTCGAGAAACGCCTCGTCGACCGACAGCGGCTCGACCAGGGGCGAGTAGCGCTCGAAGATCGCGAAGACCGCACGGCTGACCTCCTGATAGAGCCGCATGCGCACCGGCACGAAGTGACCCCGCGGACAGAGCCGCGCGGCAACGCGCAGCGGCATCGCGCTGTGGACACCGAAGCGTCGCGCCTCGTAGGAGGCCGCGCTCACGACGCCGCGCGCGTCCCGCGGTCCCCCGACGATGACCGGCTGGCCGCGCAGCTCCGGCTGCTCCCGCTGCTCGACCGACGCGTAGAAGGCGTCCATGTCGACGTGCAGGATCGTGCGTTCGCTCATCGTCGTGCGTCGTCGATCAGCCGGGTCAGGAGCTCGGGAAACGAAATGCCCGCTTCCGCCGCCGCCATCGGATACAGCGAGCGCGCGGTCAGTCCGGGAATGGAGTTCGTCTCCAGGAAGACCGGATCGCCTTCGGGCGGCAGGCGGAAGTCGGTGCGCGACATCTGCCGCATGCCGAACGCGATGTGCGCGGTGAGCGCCCAAGCGCTCATGCGTTCGGCCGCCGGGCCTTCGATCGGCGCAGGGCAGATCTCCTCGGCGCCGCTTTCCGAGTACTTCTCCTCGAAGTCGAAGTAGCCGTCGCGCGCCACGATTTCGACGAGAGGCAGGACCCGCGGTCCGTCGGGCGGCAGGTCGAGGACCGCGACGGTGAATTCGCGACCCGGCACGCTGCGCTCCACGAGGAGTCGATCGCAGTGCTTCCCCAGACGTTCGATCGCTCCGGTGAGCGCATCGCGGTCCGCGGTGATCTCCATGCCGAGCGTGGAACCCTGCACCGGATCCTTCACGACGCACGGATAGCCGAGCCGGCTTTCGATCTCGTCGACGCGGCCCGGGGGGACGAGGAGGTCGTCGGCCATGCGAATGCCGTGGGTCGCGGCGATGCGCTTGGCGTGGATCTTGTCGCCGCTGACGGCGCAGGCGGTCGGCCCGCTCCCCGTGTAGCGCAGCCGACTCGTCTCGAGGAACGCCTGGACGCGGCCGTCCTCCCCGAAGGGTCCGTGGAGCGCGAGGAAGCAGGTGTCGATGCCGCGGTCGCGAAGCGCCTGGACGCCCGCCAGCGCGTCGCCCACCGCCTCGCCGTCGACGTTCCAGTCGCCGTTCTTCTCGATGCGCACGGCGATCGGGGCGAAACGGGTGCGGTCGAGATGCTCCAGCACCTCGTGACCGGTGCGCAGGGAGATCTCGTGCTCGAGCGAGGGGCCGCCACAGAGGACCGCGAGGGGGATCACCCGTCCGAGTCTACGAGATCCTGCGGACCCAGCACGTCGAGCGGCGAGAGTTCGAGCGGGGATTCCTCCGGCGGGGCGACCCCCGCCTCCTCGTGCCAGCGGCGGTATTGCGCATCGAGCGCGTCGCGCACCACCGGCGGGGAATGGTCCCCCTCGGCGTTCTTGAGCGGCTCGAACTCACGGGCGCGTTCGACCTCGCAGACGACGAGATCCTGCGCCGCCGGGAACAGGTCGAACAGGAACCGCTCGTACTTGGTGCCCGGCACCCGCTGCGGCTCGCCCGTGAGGGAGACGCACGGGATCTGCTTGCGCGCGACGTGCAGCGGCAGCGCCTCGCGCAGGGCGCGCCGCAGGAAGTCGAGGCGAAAGACGTGCACGGCAATGGAACCGAGGCGGTAGGTGAGTCCACCATCCTCGTCCCGGCGCGCCGCGTCCTCGTCGGAGATGTCGGAGTACTCGACGATCGCCGGGCGTCCGTCGACGCGCGCGACGACCCCGACCTTCTCCTCCGGACGTGTCTTGGCCACGATCTTCGTGACCAGCGGGAAGCCCGAGTCGAACAGTCGCCCGATGAAGTCGGCATCGACCACGCGCAGCAACGGGTTGTCGACCTGACAGCAGGCGACGGCGCGGATGCCCTGCGACTCCCAGTCCTCCAGGACGCCGTGCGTCTCGAGCGCCTTGAGCGCACCGCCGTGGCCGTCCGGGTTGGTGAAGACGCGATCGATCTCCGCGAGCAGAAAGCGCCCCTGCTCGTCGAGCGCCGGCAGCTGCGCCTGGCAGGCGAAGCGCAGCGTATCGCGCGGATAGGCGAAACAGTCCTGCTCCTCGAAGAAGGCGCGAATCGCGGCGTCGGTCGTCGACGAGGTCGTGATCGCCAGCGGCGGAATGGCGCCGTGGTCCCGGCCGGCGCGCAATACCTGCTCGACCAGGATGCGGAAGAGCGAGCGATCCGTGCGCGGGCCGATCGGAAAGTTGCCCTTCGGGCCGTCGAACTGCAGCCGGCTCGCCTGACCGCCGGCGAGAATGACGCAGGCGACCTCGCCGCGCGCGAGCGCCTCGCGACCCCGCGTGGCGGCGGAGGTGTCCGCGTGGCGGTCGGCGGCGGGCACGAACCCCATGGGCTCGATGGCGCCCCGCGCCGGTTCCGCGAGGCCCTCGCCGGCGCGGATCGACGCCACGAGCCGGAAGTCGATCTGCTGCAGCTGTCCCCGAAGCCGCTGCCCGTCCGCTTCCGGCAAGGATTCCAGGTGCTGGGCCAGCCAGGACTGCCCGGCCGCCTCCAGGCGCGCCCGCAGTCCCCGATCCGCGGCGGCCATCCCGATCGATCAGCCGTCGTAGCGCGCGGCGCAGAGCGACACGTTGTGGCCGCCGAAGCCGAGCGAGTTGCAGAGCATGTGGTCGACGGCGAGCTCGCGCGACTCGTTGGGCACGTAGTCGAGATCGCAGTCGGGATCCGGCGTTTCGTAGTTGATCGTCGGATGCACGACGCTCTCGAGGATGGAGCGGGCGCACAGCACCATCTCCACGCCGCCCGATCCGCCCAGCAGGTGGCCGACCATCGACTTGCTGGACGAAACCGCCAGCTTGTCGGCGTGCGCGTCGAAGACGGTGCGGATCGCCTTGGTCTCCGCCGCGTCGTTGAGCGGGGTCGAGGTGCCGTGGGCGTTGATGTAGTTGACGCGCTCGGGGTCGACCTGCGCGTCCTCGAGCGCCATGCGCATCGCGTTCGCGGGGCCGGTGCCCTCCGGCGTCGGAGCGGTGATGTGGTAGGCGTCGGACGTCATGCCGAAGCCCTTGATCTCCGCGTAGATCTTCGCGCCGCGCGCGAGCGCATGCTCGAGATCCTCGAACACCAGGATGCCGGCGCCTTCGCCGATGACGAATCCGTCGCGGTCCTTGTCGAAGGGACGCGAAGCGCGCTGCGGGTCGTCGTTGCGCGTCGACATCGCCTTCATGTTCGAGAAGCCGGCCATCGCCAGTTCGGTGATGGTCGCTTCCGCGCCGCCGGTCACGCAGACGTCGAGTTCGCCGCCGCGGATCGCGCGCATGGCGAGACCGATCGCGTGGGACGCCGATGCGCATGCCGACGCCGTGATGTAGCTGGCGCCGCGCAGGCCGTGGCGAATGGAGATCTGGCCCGCGAGCGCGTTCACCATCAGCTTCGGGATGAAGTGCGGCGTGACGCGGCGCGGTCCCTTGTCGAGCAGCACCAGATGCTGCTCCTCGATCGTGGAGAGACCGCCGATCCCCGAGCCGGCGATCACGCCGCAACGGTCCCGGTCGGCCTTCTCGAAGTCGATGCCCGAATCCTTCACCGCCTCGTCGGCCGCGACCACGGCGAACTGCGCCACGCGGTCGAGCTTCTTGGCGTCGCGACCGAAGATCGCGTTCGGATCGAAGTCCTTGACCTCACAGGCGTTCTGGGCGCCGATGCGGGAGGGATCGAAAAGGCTGACCCGTGCCGCGCCGCTCTGGCCGGCCTTGGCGGCGTTCCAGGCGGTCTCGACATCGTTGCCGATGGCGCACTGGATTCCGAGGCCCGTGATGACGACGCGGCGTTGGGTCATGCAGCCAGCCTACTTCGAGTTCTCGTCGATGTACTTGATGGCGTCGCCGACGGTCTGGATCTTCTCCGCGTCCTCGTCGGGGATGTTGAGATCGAACTCGTCCTCGAACTCCATGACCAGCTCGACGGTGTCGAGGGAGTCGGCACCGAGATCCTGGATGAAGGAGGTTTCGGGCGTGATCTTGTCGCGGCTCGCGCCCATCTGCTCGCACACGATTTCGATGACGCGCTCTTCGATCTTCTTGTTTTCGTCGGACATTTTGGGTCTTCCTCCCCTGAAGGGTGTGCGCCGAACCCCGGCGCGCGAATGGCGTAACAGGATACGGGTCGGGCGAAATGCCTACCAGCCCCCGCCGATGGTCATCCCGCCGTCCACGGACAGAACCTGCCCCGTGACGTAGGAAGCCCCATCCGAGGCGAGGAATTTCACGACCTCCGCGATGTCTTGCGGCGTGCCCACCCGACGGAGCGGGCAGGCCTTGGCGGCCATCTGGGACGCTTCGTCGCCCAGCACGTTGGTCATGTCCGTGGCGATGAAGCCGGGGCAGATCACGTTGGCGGTGACGTTGCGGGAGCCGAGCTCCTTGGCGATCGAGCGGGTCAGCGAGATCACGCCGCCCTTGCTCGCCGCGTAGTTGCTCTGGCCCGCATTGCCGGTCAGGCCGACCACCGAGGACATCGTGATGATCCGCCCGCTGCGCTGCTTCATGAACGTGCGGTAAAGGGCCTGGATCATCTCGAAGGTGCCGGTGAGGTTGACGTCGAGCACCGAGCGCCAGTCCTCCTCGGGCATGCCGAGCGCGAGCTGGTCGCGGGTGATGCCGGCGTTGCAGACCAGCGCGTCGACGCGGCCGAAGTCCGCCACGACCGCCTTGGCCACGTCCTTGGCGGCGCCCGCGTAGCCCTTGGCGTTCTCACCCGCCTCGAGCGAGGCGGCCGCTTCGTCGGCGCGCTCCTGGGTCGTGGCCGTCAGCGCGACCTTCGCGCCCTCGGCCAGGAACATCTCCACGATCGCCCGGCCGATGCCGCGCGAACCGCCGGTCACCAGGGCAACCTTGCCGTCGAACTGACTCATTGATCCCAATCTCCCTCCGCTGCGGTGAGCGGGAATTTCCGTTCGACCTTCTTCACGAGCCCGGTCAACACGCGGCCCGGGCTGAGCTCCACGAAGGAGCGAACGCCGTCGTCCATCGCCCGCTGGATCGAGTCCGCGAACAGGACCGGCGAGGTGAGCTGGCGAATGAGCTTGCCGCGCAGCGCGTCCGGGTCGGTGTCGGGCGACGCATCGACGTTGCCGTAGACCGGGAACTGCGCCGTCTGGAACGCGCAGCCGGCGATCGCCTCCTCGAGGCGCGCGCGGGCCGGCTCCATGAGCGGCGAATGAAACGCGCCGGCGACCTCGAGGCGAATCGCGCGGCGGAAGCCCTTCTCGGCCGCGATCGCTTCGGCGCGATCGAGCGCGGGCTTGTCACCGGAGATGACGACCTGGCCGGGCGCGTTCAGGTTCGCCACCACGCAGACGCCGCCCTCGGCGGTCGCCGCGGTGCAGACCTCGTCGGCCTCTTCGCGCGTCGCGCCGAGAATGCTGGTCATGCCGGAGGGCGGCTCGTTGCTCGCCTCCTGCATGGCGGTCCCGCGCAGGTGGACGAGCTTGAGCGCATCCTCGAGGGCGAGCACGCCGGCCGCATAGAGCGCGGTGTACTCGCCGAGGCTGAGCCCCAGCGCCGCGCCCAGCTGGCTGCGATCGAGGCGGCCCTCCTCCTCGCCGGCGGCGAGACAGGCGGCGCTGGTCGCGAGAATCGCGGGCTGGCAGACGTCGGTGCGGGTGAGGCGGTCGGCGGGACCTTCCGCGCAGAGCGCGTACAGGTCGTAGCCGAGCGCTTCGTTCGCACGATCGAAGATCGCACGCGCGCCCGGGGACCGTTCGGCCCACAGCACGCCCATGCCGACCTTTTGGGCCCCTTGGCCCGGGCAGAGGAGACCGATACTCACGTTGGGTGTCCTAGGCTTCCCGCTGACGCGCGAGTCCCGCCACGATGTTGTCGTTCACGTGGCCGGCGACCGCGCGAGCGGCAACCAGAATGGCGTTGGAGATGGCGCGACGATCGGAGCGGCCGTGACAGACGATCACGGTGCCGTCGACGCCGAGCAACGGCGCGCCCCCGAACGAGGCGTAGTCGAACGACTTCGCGATGTTCAGGAACGACTTGGGGTCGCTGGAGCCGATCACCGACTTCACCCGCCCCAGCAGCAGTTCGGCCACGCCTTCGCCGGTCTTCAAAATAATGTTGCCGACAAACCCGTCGGCCACGGCAACTTCGCAGTCGCCGCCGAACAGGCCACGCGACTCGACGTTGCCCATGAAGTTCACGTCGGTCGTTCGGATGGCCGTCGCCGACTCGCGCGTGAAGTCGTTGCCCTTGGCCTCTTCCTCGCCGATGGAGACGAGGCCGACGCGCGGGTTGTCGGTGCCCCACGCGGACTTGTAGTAGTTGGCCCCCATCACCGCGTACTGCGCGAGGTGGTGCGGGCGGCAGGCGGGGTTCGCGCCGGCGTCGAGAAGCAGCGCGACGCCCTTCTCGTTGAGGGCCGGCAGGGGCACCGCGATGCCGGGGCGGCGCACGCCGGGCAGTCGCTTGAGCGCCATGGTGGCGGCGGCGACAACCGCGCCGGTCGAGCCGGCGCCGATGACCGCGTCCGCCTCGCGCGTGCCGACCAGCTGCATCGCTTTCAGGATGCTGGCGTCCGGGCAGCGCTTGAGCGCCTCGACCGGCTTGTCGTCCATCGAGATGACGCCGCCCGCATGGACGACGCGGATCCCGGAGGGGACGTCATCGAGCTGCGACAGCTCCGCCTGGACGACCTCTTCGGGGCCGACCAGCTGGACTTCGAGGTTTTCGTCCTGGCGCGCCGCTTCGACGGCACCAGCGACCAGTTCGCGGGGCGCGTGGTCCCCGCCCATCGCGTCGATGGCGAGTCGCAACCCGTGCTACTCCTCGACCTCGACGGCGAACTTTTCGCTGTAGTAGCCGCACTGCGAGCAAACGCGGTGCGGGAGCGTCCGGTTGCCGCAACGCGGACAGGGCCGCAGCTGGGGCGCGGACAGCGCGTGGTGGGCGCGACGGGTGCGAACCCGCGCGTGGGACTTCTTTCTCTTGGGGACAGCCATTGGGTGGAGCTCCGAAAACCCTCATCGGGGGCCAGAAACCAAGCTGCGCAAAATAATCGCGCCGGAGGGGACTGTCAACGAAGGGAGAGCGCCTCCACCACGGCATTTCGCGTCTTGGTCAGCGCCGCCTCGAGTCCGTCCGCGCTGGGAGCGCGACCCTGGGCCATTTGCGGCTTGCCGCCGCCCTTCCCGCCCAGTTCGGTCGCGAGACCGCGCAGCACGTCGCCCGACTTGATGCCCGCCTTGACGGCGGCGTCGGAGGCGGTGGTGAGGAGCGCGACGGCTCCCCCGGCGGTCCCGGCCAGCACGATGACGGAGTCGGGGCGCTGGGCCCGTACGGCATCGGCCAGCGAGCGCAGGGCGGACGCATCATCGGTCTCGGCCGCGCCGACCACCACCCAGATGCCGTTCGACTCGACGCCGCCCGCGAGCAGGCCTTCGACCGCTCCGAGCCCCTCCTGCTTCTTGCGTTCGTCCTCGGCACGACGCAGGTCGCGCAACTCGGTCTGCAGACCGGTGATGCGCTCGGGCAACTCCTCGGCGCGCGTCTTGAGCGAACCGGAGAGCTCCCGGAGCGTCGAGCGGTGGCCGCGGGCGAGGGCCAGGGTGCCGGCGCCGCTGACCATCTCGATGCGGCGCACGCCGCTGGCGACCGACGACTCGCCGGTCAGCAACGCACTCCCGATCTCCGCGCTGGTGCCGACGTGAATGCCGCCGCACAGCTCCTTGGAGTGCTCGCCGACGGTCACGACGCGCACGCGATCGGCGTACTTCTCGCCGAAGAGCGCCATCGCGCCCGACGCACGGGCGGACTCGATGTCCATGAGCTGCGTGTCGACGGACGAGTTGCGGAAGACCTCGTCGTTGACCCAGCTCTCGATCGCCTCGAGCTCGTCCGGGCGCACCGCCTGCGGATGCGTGAAGTCGAAGCGCAAACGCTCCGGATCGACGAGCGAGCCGGCCTGGGTGACATGCGTTCCGAGCACGGTCCGCAGCGCGGCGTGCAGCAGGTGCGTGGCGGTGTGGTTGCGGGTGATGGCGGCGCGGCGCGCGCGATCGACCTTGAGCGTCACCGTCTCGCCCTTCGCCAGCGCGCCCTCGACGAGGCGGCCGGTGTGGACGAAGTAGCCTTCGTTCTTCTGCGTATCGGCGACCACGAACTTGCCGTGCGGTCCTTCGATCACGCCGGTGTCGCCCACCTGGCCGCCCGACTGCGCGTAGAACGGCGTGGCGCGCGTCACGACCTGGGCGACGCCGTCGCCGGCGGCGAGCGAATCGTGCGCGTGCTCGCCGTCGAGCAGTGCGACGATGACGGACTCCGCCTCGGTCTCGCCGTAGCCGAGGAACTCCGTCTCCGGGGCTTCCTTCTTGATCTCCGTGATGGCGGAGGCGACGAAGAGCTCGTCGACGATGGCGGAGCCTTCGCGACTGCGTCGCCGCTGCTGCTCCATGCAGGTGTCGAAACCTTCACGATCGACCGTGAGCCCCTGCTCGGCGCAGATCTCCTCGGAGAGCTCGAGCGGGAAGCCGTGCGAGTCGTAGAGCTCGAACGCGGTGTCGCCGGGCAGCTGCTTCGAGTCGCCGAGCTTGGCGATCTCGTTCTCGAGCAGCGTGATGCCGGTGTGGTAGGTCTCGCGGAACTTCTCTTCCTCGGCGCGGATGAACGCGTGCGCGGCGTCGCGTGCCTGGACGACCTCGGGATAGGGCTCCCCCATGATCTCGACGACGGTGTCGACGAGGTCGTGCAGGAAGGGCCGATCGATGCCGAGCGCGATCCCGTCACGAACGGCGCGGCGCAGGATGCGGCGGCAGACGTAGCCGCGGCCCTCGTTGCCGGGCTTCACGCCGTCGGCGATGAGGAAGCAGGCGGCGCGCGTGTGCTCGGCGATGCGGCGGAACTGCTGCCCCATCGGATGCTCGTAGCTGTACTGCATGCCGGCGATGGCAGCGACCCGCTCGATGATGGGAAGGAAGAGCGGCGTCTCGAAGTTGCTGCGGACGCCGTGGAGCACGGCGAGGATGCGCTCGAAGCCCATGCCGGTGTCGATATTGCGCTGCGCGAGCGGCTCGAGCTGGTTGACGCCGCGGCGATCGAACTGCGTGAAGACGATGTTGCCAATCTCGCAGTAGCGCGACGCTTCGGGGTCCCCCTCTTCGCCCGGACTGCCGAAGTCGTAGAAGATCTCGGAGCAGGGGCCGCACGGTCCGTTGGGGCCCTTCTCGGGCGCGTCGGCCGGCCAGAAGTTGTCCTTGGCGCCGAGGCGCCAGATCTTCGACTCGGGGAAGCCGATTTCGTCCCGCCAGATGGCGTACGCCTCGTCGTCGTCCTGGTAGACGGAGACCCAGAGTTTCTCTTCCGGCAGACCGACGACCTTCGTCAGGAACTCCCACTGCCACGCGATCGCCTCCTTCTTGAAGTAGTCGCCGAAGCTGAAATTGCCCAGCATCTCGAAGAAGGTCTGGTGGTAGTAGGTGCGCCCGACGTTGTCGAGGTCGCCGGTGCGAAAACACTTCTGCGACGTCGCCGCGCGCGAGAAGGGCAGGTTGCCGATGCCGAGGAACATCTCCTTGAACTGGTTCATGCCCGCGCCGGTGAACAGCAACGTCGGATCGTTCGTGGGCACGAGGGAGTCGCTCGGCCAGCGCGTGTGGCCCTTGGACTCGAAGTGGGAGAGATACGCCTCCCGGAGCTCGTTCGGGGAGATGGACATGGCGCAGGATTGTAGGGCTGCGGCCGGGAGAGGTTCAGTTCTGGCGCGTAGACTGAGGTCGTGCGTGCCCCTATCCTCGGCCTCTTCGTGCTGGCGGCTTTCGGAGGTGGGCTTCTCGTCGGCTTGACCTGGGAGCGAGAGTCCGCAACCCATGCGCGACGAACCGAGGCCCCGCCCACACGTTCGCAACCCGCGACGGCCTCGCACAGGGGAGAGATCCCGACGCGGGTTCCGGCCGCGCTTCCGGCCGCTTCGGACACGGCACCATCGCGCGCTCACGTCCGTCGGCGACCGGAATCCGGCGCGTCGAGACCGCTCTGGCTTCCCGAGGGCCGCTTTCGGCATGGGAGCATGCGGGACTGGTACGAGATCCACGCTCCGGTTTGGCATCTTCCGGCCATCGATTCCGCCTTGCAGGACGAGTTGGAGATGTTCTGCCACACGCTCGGTCGGATTCCGCAACGCGACACTCTCCTGGCTCTCATCGAGGCGCTCCGGTCCCGGCAGGCCGAGAGGGTCAAGCGGGAGACGAAGGAAGCGGAGTGGCGCGAACTCAACGGGCACTTGGAGAACAGCGCCCCCGCTCGCCTCGACCAAGCCGCGCAGTTCAGTCGATTGGAGTCCGCGGAGAGCATGGCGCTCTTCGAACGGTTGGCCCGGGAACTGGCGCCTTCCGACTACCGTCTCGTCGTCCGGGACCACTGGGACGACGACATCGTCGTGGAGGGTCTCGCGGCCGCACCCCCCGCTCCTCGCGGAACCCGCGCCGGCGCGGATCCCTACGGCAACACGTCCGCTTTCGTCCGGCGGTTCGAAGACTGGTACGAGGCCTACCGCAGCGAGCTCGCATTGCCGGATCTCGATGCCGCGATCCTCCGCAATCTGGAGTCACGCTTCATCGCTCCACTCGATGACATCCCGCGCCCGGCCGCATTACGCCAGCTGATTGCCGCCTATGACCCGGTGCACCGCCAGCTCCTGCGAGACCCCGACGGGGAGCCCGACTGGCGTGGTTGCCTCGTCCGCCTTCGCGAAACGTGGCCCCCGCTCTTGTGGCGGACGTTGATTTATTCGCGCGAGTGGCGAGGCCGTGCAGAGGGATACGAACTCATCGAAGCCGTTCGCTAGGGAACGAGTCTTCGGCGGGGCGAGAGGGTTCGGTTCCCGGGCTTAGACTGATCCCATGCGGTTGCCCGTCGCTGCCCTGAGTTGCGTCGCGTTCTTCGCCGCGGGCCTGCTGATCGGATTGGGGTACGAGCCGGGGGGCTCCCCAAATCGATCCGTGCACGCCGAGCGCATGGTCCGGCCGGGCCCCGACCAATCCGAGCAGGCCGGCCCCGCACTTCCTGCACCCAACCACGGTGAGCGACGCAGCCCACGGGTTCGCGCGACGGACCAAGTTCCTGCTCGCGGCAAGATCGTCCGATCTCCCACCGAGCCCACGCACTACTTCCGCGACGATCCGTTCGGATTCGACCGGTTCGAGACCTGGTACGCCGTGCACAAACCGATCTGGGATCTTCCCGACGCGAGCGACGAAGACCTCGAGCAGCTGGGAATCCACTGCTGGACGTTGGCACGCGTTCCGCAACGCAAGACCCTGCTTCGACTACTCGGTGCCGTGCAACAGCGCCGGGAGCTTCTTGCGGCGGCGGAGGACTCGTACCTACGCTGGCTCGGCGATCGGATGGAAGGCGACGAAACCGAGGTCGAGCGACGCTCCCGACTCGATGACGTCGAGCGCCAGTTTTTCACGCGGTTGTCCCGGGAACTCCCCGCGTCCGACTATCGTCTGATTCTCGCCCGGGCCGAGCGGAGACATCTCGCGTCGGCGCCGACGGCGCGCCCCGGGTCCGACGTCCCAGCTGCGCCGGCGGCGTACGTCAACGCCTCGGCGTTCCGAGATCGCTTTCACGATTGGTACTTCGCGTTCCACGACGAGCTCGGCCTTCCGTCTCGCACCTTGGGAGCCCTGAAAGAGGTCGGAGAAGACATTGTTGGCCCCCTCGGCACCATTCCCCCCGTCGAGGAACTGTCGCTCCTCATGAATGCCTACAACGCGGCGTTTCGTCAAGAACGGCGAAGCCGCCGCTCGGACGATGCGCTGCGCGACTTCTTCACTCGCGTGCAGGCCGACCTGCCGGCCGAGATCAGCCGTCGCCTGCTTTTGTCCCCTCGCTGGCGAGCCGACGTCCGCCGACTCGACGCACTTCAAGAGCCCAAGTGAAGAAGCGCTCATCGAACGGGGGCGCCCCTTGAGCAGCGCGAAAAAGGGAGACGGCCGACCCTCGCGGGTCGACCGTCCCATGCGTGAAGGAGGTCGTCAGGCCCATCCGGAGCCCGAAGACACTTTGGCTGTGGACGTGTCTAGTTCGCTTCGGCGTTGCGGGTCTCGGCCGCCTCGTTCGCCGGGGTCCCTTCCGGATTCCCCTCCTCGGTCTTGATGATGCCGAGCGCGACCTTCACCTCGTGGGTGATGTTGGTCAGCACATCCTCGTTCTCGGTGAGGAAGTCGCGGACGCGCTCGCGGCCCTGGCCCAGGCGCATCTTGCCGTGGCTGAACCAGCTGCCCTGCTTGGAGACCACGCCGGTGTTCACGGCGAGATCGAGCAGGTCGCCGGTCGCGCTGATGCCCTCGTTGAAGAGGATGTCGAACTCGGTCGTGCGGAACGGCGGCGCGATCTTGTTCTTGACCACCTTGGCGCGCACGCGGTTGCCGACGATGGTGTCGCCGTTCTTGATGGAACCGATGCGGCGCAGGTCGATGCGCACCGAGGCGTAGTACTTGAGCGCGCGACCGCCCGGCGTCGTCTCGGGGCTACCGAACATGACGCCGATCTTCTCGCGCAGCTGGTTGGTGAAGACGAAGCAGGTCTTCGAGCGCGCCACGACGCCGGTCAGCTTGCGCAGCGCCTGGCTCATCAGGCGCGCCTGCAGGCCGACGTGCGAGTCGCCCATCTCGCCCTCGATTTCCGCCTTGGGTACGAGCGCGGCGACCGAGTCGACCACCACCACGTCGACCGCAGCGGAGCGCACGAGCGTTTCGGCGATCTCGAGCGCCTGTTCGCCCGTGTCCGGCTGCGACACGAGCAGCTCGTCGAGGTTGACGCCGATCCGGCGTGCGTAGGCGGGGTCGTAGGCGTTCTCCGCATCGATGAAAGCGCACACGCCGCCCGTCTTCTGCGCGTTGGCGACGATGTGCGAGCAGAGCGTGGTCTTACCCGACGCCTCCGGGCCGTAGATCTCGATGATGCGGCCGCGCGGGACGCCCATGCCGCCCAGCGAAACGTCCAGCGACAGCGCGCCGGTCCCGATGCCTTCGACGGCGAGCGCCTTGGTATCGCCCAGGCGCATGATCGAACCCTCGCCGAAGTTCTTCTCGATCTGACCAAGCGCGAAGTCGAGGCTCTCCTTGCGCTTCTTCGCGTCGGTCGTCGCCTCCGGCATCGTCTTGGGGGTACGGGACTTTTTCACCATCGGTTCTCCTCACCGCCGGACGGGCTTCCCACCCGCCGGAATCGATCGTCTCCTTCGCCGTGGGTCGC
>JBCDBY010000066.1:0-16809 GCA_039182715.1 Planctomycetota bacterium | reverse complement strand
GCCTGCGGCGGCGGGGACGACGAGGACGAGGCCGATCTCGGCGCCGATGCCCGCACGGTCATTCGCAACATCGCGCAGCTCAATCTCGAGGACGTCGAGGTCGCCTTCGAGGAAAGCCTGACGGAATCCCCGAATGGCGTCCTCGTTTCCCATTGGGATCCATCCGTGCCGCGCAAGGTCCCTCCGCTGCTCGACACCGAGATCGAAGCCCATGGACTTGTGACAATGAACCTCGACGGAGGCCAGCTCGCCGACGTCGCGCTGTTCTATCCGGAGGGGGACGGCCCGCGCGGCTACGGCGTCATCGCCGACCTGGCGGAGCCGGCCCTCGCGGGGCCCTACCACGCCGTCCATCTCGCGGTCGTATCCGAAGTCCCGATCGAAGTCGCCGACGAGACCTTGCTGTATGAGTACGCGTTCGCGTTCGATGCCGACGGGGTCGGTACCAACAACTACGAGGAGGAGAGCGAGAACTACTTCACCGGTGCGGATCGCTGGTACCGCGTGACCTGGTCGAGCGCACGAAACTGGCGCCTCGAGGCCTTCCGCGGCACCACGGCCCAGGGCGCAGACGGAGTCGATATCCATACCGTCGACGAAGTCGCCACCGCGGCGCGCGTCATCCTGACCGGTCTATCCGTGGTTCTGTTGGTGCCCGCCAGCGAGTTCGCGGATGCTACGCCCGACTACCGCGTGATCGCCTTCGCGCACGATGGCGACTTCGGCATTCCTGCCCCCCACAGCTGGACGGGCGACGTGGAGCCCCGCCTCGCCGAGGGCCTCAGCCCCTACCCGTCCCAACGGTGAGAGCACTCGTCGCAACGGCTCTGCTCGCGTCCCTCGCAGCGGCCGAGCCGGAAAAGACCCCGCCGTCGGCCGATGACCTGCACCGTGGCCTCGAGTCGTATCTGGAGGCCACGACCTACGCCGGTTCGAACGGCCATGCCCTGGAAATGCGATCGGTCCATGCGCGACTTGAGTTGGCCGGCGGGGTTCCGCTCCCGGGACGCATCCTGTTGCGGGCGAACGTCTCGTGGGGCATCTCCGCCTACGACTTCGATATCCGCGACGGCCGGACTCTCGACGTCCCCACCACCGACTTCGACCGGTTTCAGTCGCTCTCCCTCGGCCTGCAGGCGATCTACGTAGCAACGCCGCGATTCGGCATCCTGCTCGGATTTCAGGGCGGACCGGCCGGCGACACGCGCGCCGACTTCTCCGACTCGCTGACCTACGGCGCCACCCTCGCCGTGCGCCTCCAGCCCATCAATGGTCTCACGCTGCGACTCGGCGTGGGCGCGTTCGACCGCTTCACCAACTCCACGTTCGTGCTTCCGATCTTCGGAGCGGAGTGGAGCCCGAGTGCGCGCTGGTTCATCCTGCTCGGATTCCCGCGGCTTGCGATCGAGTACGAGGTGGTCCCCGGGCTCCGCATCTTCCTGGCGGGCCTGTTCGAGTTTCACGACTACCGGCTCGCGGACGGCGGCGCGCTGCCCAACGGCGTGTTCCACGAGCAGGCGTTCGGGCTCGGGATCGGAATCGAGTGGAGATTCGCCGAAGGCCGAGGGCGATTGCGATTCCTCGTCGGAACGCCGCTCTCCCACGAAATCAGCCTTGACGATGAGGAGGGCAACGAGGTCTTTCAGGACGATCTCGATCCGGGCCTCGCCTTTCGCGTTCGGTTCGAGTGGCGATGGTAGCGCGCCTACTTCGGTGCGAACACGGCCTCGAGCTCGTTCCGCATGCGTTGCGGAATCGACGCGCCCTCCGGCAAGCGGTCCGACGAGACGCGCCGCGCCTCGTCCCGACGTCCCTCCATCATCAATGAAGCGATGCGCAGGACGACATCGCGGGGATCGAGCGACAGACCGGCTCGAATCGACTGGCGCGCCTCCTCCCAGTCACCCGGCTGGGCCGACGGCCCTCGCCAGCGTTGGAGGAGCGCGAACGCATGAATGAAGCGAGGTCGTGGCGACTTCGGTCGAATCGAGACGAGGATGCGGGCATGGCGCACGGCGCGGTCGAGGTCCTGGGGCGTGCGCTGCGGTCGGATGACGCTCTGCATAACGAGCAGGCCGTTGATCCAGAAGTCGCCCGGATGATGCCGGAATCCACACTGCAGCACGCGGAGCGTCGCCGGCCAGCCGGCCGGCTCCGGGAGCGGGTAGAGCGCGAGAGCGAGCAGGACGGCGCTTTCGGGCGGCCGGCTCTCGAGTTCCAGCTCGGCGGCCAGGGTCAAGAGCTGTCCGACGTCCCCGGCGAGCGTGGCGTCACGAAGCCGGCGACGCCAGGGATCGGGATCGAGAACGCGCGCGGCCTCAACGAGTCGCGACCACTTCGTGGAGGCCCCGAGCATGGCGGCACCGGCTTCGGCGGAGTCCCTTCGCGGCAGACGCAACCAGCTCCGCGCGGCCCAGTCGTCGAGGGACAGGGCGATCTGTGCACGCACGGTCGCCGGCCGCCCCTTTCCGTACCCCACGATCTGCTCGGGTGAGGGGTGATCCTCCGAACCGATCACGCGGCGGAAGGTCTCGGCGTACGCGCGATTGGTCTCGAAGGGATGGTGATCGAGTCGGAGCCGGAGCGCAATGAGCTCGAGGACGCCGTCGTACATCGCCAGGCGCGCGTCGACCTCGTCGCGCATGGTCGCGTCGACGGGCGCACTCTGGCCGCGCAGTGTCGCCTCGCGCATCGCGCGAGCGGCGGCCGCCCACTCGGCCGCGGCGACCCGGCGATCCGCGTCCGCCAGGAGAGCCTCGATGTCGCGCGTCGCCGTACGGCGACGGTCCCACACCGCAACGCCGATGGCGCCGAGAAAGGAGAGCAGCAGGAACAGCGACGCGGCGGCCCCGATCCCGAGCCGGCGGCGACGACGCTCTTCGTCCGCCCGGACGCGCTGTTCCGCAGCCGCCAGTTCGGCCGCGCGCGTGCGCTCCTCGACCGCGGTGAGGTAGCCCGTCATCGTGCGAGCCACGTCACGCGCGTCGGGCGGCCGATCCCGCTTGTGCCGGCGGAGGCAGCGCAGCGCGAGATCGATGAGCAGCGGATCCGCTTCGCTGTGCTCGAGGCGTGTGGTCGTCTCGCCCAATTCTCCGACGCTCGCGTGTGCGACCGCCTCCTGTGCGCTCGAACCGCCGACGGGAGGTTGGCCGGTGAGAATCTCCGTGAGAATCCCTCCGAGACAGAAGACGTCGGTGCGCTGATCGAGTGCGGGCCGGTCCCCGAGAGCCTGCTCCGGCGCCATGTAGGACGGCGTCCCGAGCGCCCCGCCGAGTCGGGACTGGACGGCAGCGGCATCCACATCTCCGGTCTCGATCGGCCCTTCCTCATCGGTCTCGACCTCACCGATCACTTTCGCGAACCCCCAGTCGATAACCTGTACCTCACCGAATCGACCGATCATGACGTTCGCCGGTTTGAGGTCGCGATGGATCACGCCGCGATCGTGCGCATAGGCGACCGCCTGGCAGATGCTCTCGAAGATTCGCAGGTGGCGGATCCGGTCGTCCGTCAACGCGTCTCGAGCCGCGAGCAGTCGCGCGAGTGTCTGGCCGCGAACCAGCTTCATCGTGAAGAACGGGCGCGCATCCCGGGTCCGCCCGACCTCGTAGATCGGCACGATGGAGGGGTGCTGCAGCTGACTACCGATCTGGGCTTCCCGAACGAAACGGCTCACCACGCGGTCCTCGTCATGGCGCGCGTGGAGAATCTTCATGGCGACGTCGCGCCCAAGGTGGAGGTCGCGTGCGTGGAAGATGATCCCGACTCCCCCCCGCGCGATCTCACCCACGATCTGGTAGCGATCCCGCTCGGCGGGAAGCTGCTCGAACGGCGTAAACGCGTCAAGACCGGCCGCGGCTCGGTCGGGCTCCGCGGCGAAGGCGTGCCGCACCACGTCGTCCCAGGCTTCGTCGCGAGAGGATTGGGAAGGGTTTCTGTCCAGGTTCATGAGCGTCTCCTGCTCCTGAATCCGGTCCCACCCGGTTTTCGCGTCGGAAATCGCACGTCAGTCTCCGACGAGCCCGAGGAGCCCCACGCAGGCCGACTCCAGTTCCGCCGCGGTGAGTTCCGGCTGGTCAAATCGCATCTCCACGATCAACGAGCGCTTGTAGCCCTCTCGGGCGCGGGCGTACAGCCGATGGACGGAGGCCGGATCCTCGTCCCATCGCTCGGCGATGGCGCGAATCGGCAGGTCTTCCGTGAAACGCAGACGAAGGAGCTCGACCTGGCGACGCGCCTCGTCCGTGCCGTTCCGTGCGTCGGCGCGCATGCGTTGAACCGCCCGCTGGAGAATGGCGTTGGCCCAGGCGCGATCGAACGCGACGGAGAGCCGCGCGTCGCGTGCTTCCGGATGCTCCCCATCGCCTTCGAGCGGAGAGCGGCGGAGGTCGTCGCGCTGCCAGCGCTCCTCCCGCCGACGGGCCACGTTGCGCACGACGGCGTAGAGGAACGTGCGGAATCGACTGCGGCCGCCGCCCGACACGCGCGACAGGGCGCCGGCATCGCGAAAGCACTCCACGAACGTGTCCTGGACCGCATCGTCGACGCCCTCGCGCAGCGGACCACGCCCCCAACGCGCGAGCAGGTACGCGCGTACCACCGGTAGATAGGCGTCGGCGAATCGCGCGCGCGCGTCCGCACGTCCTTCGCGCGCGCCCTCGACGAGGCTCCAGCAGGTCGGTTCCTGGCTAGTCATTGCGTTCCGTCCACCCGCCGAACGGTCTGCCGTGGACGCGACGCGCGGGGCGGTCGATTCGAACGGCGGGCATACGCGGTGGCTTCGGGACCCGAGCATTGTAGTTGCACCAACGCGGGACGACGGGCCGGACAGCACTCGGCAGCGTCCGGATTCGGGGGTATAGAGAGGGCTTCGGAAGGAGAACGAATGCGCGTCACGGTGATCGGAACCGGCTACGTGGGACTCGTGACGGGGGCTTGCCTCTCGGCGACGGGCAACCACGTCACCTGTGTGGATCGGATCGAGGAGAAGATCGATGCCCTCAAGCGGGGCGAGATCCCGATCCACGAGCCGGGCCTCGACGCGCTGGTCCACAAGAACGTCGCGGCCGGTCGCCTCGAGTTCACCACCGACCTCGACGCCGCCGTCAAGGACGGCCAGCTCATCTTCATCGCGGTCGGAACGCCGTCGGACGAGGACGGATCCGCCGATCTCTCCGCCGTCGAGGCGGTCGCGAAGCAGATCGGCCAGGCGATGGACGGCCGCAAGGTGATCATCGACAAGTCGACCGTTCCGGTCGGCACCGCCGAGCGCGTGCGCGCGATCGTGGCGGCCGAAACCGATCACGACTTCGCCGTCGTTTCGAACCCGGAGTTCCTCAAGGAGGGCGCGGCGATCGACGACTTCATGAAGCCGGATCGCGTGATCATCGGTACCGACGACGAGCAGGCGATCGAGATGATGCGCGCGCTCTACGCGCCCTACATGCGTCGCGGCGACCGCCTGCTCATCATGGACACCGCCAGCGCGGAGATGGCCAAGTACGCGAGCAACGCGATGCTGGCCGCGCGCATCTCGTTCATGAACGAGGTGGCCGAGCTGTGCGAGCGCGTGGGCGCCAACGTCGAACAGGTGCGCCGCGGCATGGCGATGGACGTCCGCATCGGCGGCCACTTCCTCTTCCCCGGCGTGGGATTCGGCGGCTCCTGCTTCCCCAAGGACCTGCGTGCGCTGCACTACACGGGCCAGCAGAACGGCATGGAGATGATGGTGCTCGACGCCGTCACCGAGGTGAACAAGAAGCAGAAGCGCAAGCTCGTTCACAAGGTCAAGAAGCAGTTCGGCGAGAGCCTGCTCGACAAGACCTTCGCGCTCTGGGGCCTCGCCTTCAAACCGGGTACCGACGACATGCGCGAGGCGCCCGCGCTCGAGATCATCGACGGCCTGCTCGCCGCCGGCGCGAAGGTGCGCGCGACCGACCCCGCGGCGCTGGCCGTCGCCGAAGGCATGCTCGGCCACAGCGAGGGCGTCACGCTCTCCGATGATCCGTACGGCATCCTCGACGGCGCGGACGCGCTGCTGCTCGTCACCGAGTGGAACGAGTTCCGCACGCCCGACTTCGACCGCATTCGCGCCTCGCTGCGTAGCCCGGTGGTCTTCGATGGGCGCAACGTCTGGAACCGCAAACTCGCCGAGGCGAGCGGACTCACGTACCACGGCATCGGGGTCTGAACCGAGCGTCCCGCTCCGAGGCCGATTCCCGTACCCTTGGGCGGGACGTGATGCGGGTACTGGTCGTGGACGACTCGGAGATGGTGCGCGACGTCCTCGTCGCCATGATCCGGCGCGTTGGTCACGAAGCGCTGCCCGCCTCCACCGGCGCCGAGGCGTTGGCGGCGGAGGGGTACGACGCCGTCGTCATCGACCACGAATTGCCGGATCGCAACGGCCTCGACGTCGCCCGCGAGCTGCGCACGCGCGACGCCGCCCTCCCGATCTATGCGGTCAGCGGCCATCCCGACGCCGTCGAACGCAGCCGTGACGCGGGCCTCGACGGATGCCTGACCAAGCCGTTCAAGCTGCAGGATGTCGAGACGCTGCTGGGCGTGGCGACGGCGCACCGCGAGTTTGGCAGCGGCGATCTCGTGCAGGTCATGCTCTACGGCGTCATCGACGAAGTGCCGCGCCTCCTCGACCAGGCCGAGGCGACGACCGACCCCAAGGAGATGCGGCGGCTCGCCCACACGATCGCGGGGGCGCTGCGCTTCCTGGAGGACTCCCGAATCCACGAGGATGCGCTCGCCCTCGAACGCGCGGCGCAGAACCACGACATCGACGCGGCGGTGCTCGCGCGGCTGCGCGGCAGCTTCGACGCGCTGCTGCCGCGGCTGCGCGAATTGCTAGGATAGAGACGTGGTGCGCGTCCTCGTCGTCGACGACTCCCGGATCGACAGGGATCTGGTGACGCACATCCTCTCCGAACGAGAGGACCTGGAGGTCGAAGCGGTCGAGAGCGGGGCGGCGGCGCTGGAGCGCCTGCAGACCGAGCCCCCCGACATCGTCCTGACCGACCTCGTCATGCCGGAGCCCGACGGCCTGCAGCTGGTGCGCTCCCTCAAGGCGGTGCACCCGGACCTGCCGGTCGTCCTGATGACGTCGAAGGGCAATGAAGACATCGCCATGGAGGCACTGCGGGCGGGCGCGGCCAGCTACCTGCCCAAGTCCGCCTTCGGCCCGCGCCTGCGCGAGGTCGTCGAAGAGGTCATCGAACTGTCGGAGGAACGGCGCACGCAGCAGGAGCTGTTCGGCTCGCTGGCGTCGAGCCAGTGCGAGTTCGAGCTCGGCTGCGAACCGCGTCTCGTGCGCCCGCTCGTCAAGCACCTCCAGAACGCGGTCATGCAGCTCGGCTGGTGCGACGACTCGACCTGCATGCAGCTCGGCATCGCGCTCTCCGAGGCGCTGCAGAACGCGCTCGAACACGGGAACCTGGAGTTCTCGTCGGAGGCGCGCGAGGAAGGCCTCGAGGCGTACCATCGCGCCATCGAGGCGCGCAGCCGCACGGAGCCCTACTGCCATCGGCGCATCCGCGTCGAGGCGCGCATCGACCAGGACGCGGCCCGCTTCGTGATCGCCGACGACGGCGCCGGGTTCGACCCGTCCACGCTGCCCGACCCGCGCGAACAGAACCACCTCGAGCTGTTGAGCGGACGCGGCGTGCTGCTGATGCGGACGTTCATGGATGAGGTGACGTTCAACGAGAAGGGCAACGTCGTCACCATGCTCAAGCGCCGTCCTCCGCCCGAGGACTCCTAGCGGCCGCGACCGGCGCCTTCATGGCGCCGAGCTGCCGCGCGAGGAAGCGCCCCTTGCGGTCATCCCGCGCCGCGCGCTTCTCGTATCGCTTGCGGCAGCGTTCCAGCCAACGCTGCGCCGCCTTGCGCCGACCGCGCGCCAGCTCCAGCAGGGCGAGCTGGTCGTACGCGAGAATGACCTGCTTGTCCTCGTCGCGGCACTTCTCCACCACGAAACGAAACGCACGTTCGCCCTTGCGCACGCTCCCGACCGAAACCAGGAGTTCGCCCTGGAGGAGCGCCGCCTGCGCGCATAAGCGCACTTCGTCGCCGTAGTCCTCCCGCAGCCGCGCGAGCCGAGGGATCGCCGCCTTCGGCTGCTCCATGCGCTGGAGCAGGCGCGCGCCATCGAACAGCGCGCGCGCCCGATCGCGGCGCCGGGCGCGGCCTTCGACGATGCGGTCGTGTTCGGCGAGCGCCTCCTTCCAACGACCGGCAGCGCGCAGGACGCCCGCCCGCCCGCGGCGCGCGCGGGGCAACTGCTTGCGGTCCTTGCCGCTTGCACGGATGAGCGCGTCCCACGCGGCGAGCGCATCGGGCACGCGGGCGGGGTCCTTGCGCGCGATCCGGGTCAGCGATGTCGCCTGCGTCCAGGCATCGGCCGGCTCTTTGCCGGACGCGTCGGCCGCCCAGCAGGCGGCTCCCCAGCAGGCCAACCCCCAGCAGGCCAACCCCCAGCGGGCCAACCCCCAGCAGGCGAGCGAGAGCCC
Source organism: Planctomycetota bacterium (assembly GCA_039182715.1). Classification (GTDB taxonomy): domain Bacteria; phylum Planctomycetota; class PLA2; order PLA2; family PLA2; genus JBCDBY01. Next base: position 8,290 of record JBCDBY010000066.1, on the reverse strand, counting down.
CCTCACGGCTGCGACTCCCGCATCATCCGCCGCGCCCGATAGAGCCGCGACTTGACCGCCCCCACCGAGGTCCCCAGCCGGCGCGCGACTTCCGAGAGCGGGCGCTCCTGCAGATAGTGCAGGCGCACCACGCGGCGCAGCGGCCCGGGGAGGAGGCGCAGGCCCCGCTTGACCTGCGCGGCCGCACGCTCGGGGGGCAGCACCGGCTCCGGGTCGGGCGGGGGCGAGGCGATGCGGTCCGGCAGCTCTTCCATGCGCGGGCGCCGGTAGCAGTCCGCCAGGCGACGCTCCGCGATGCGGAAGAGCCACGCGCCCACCTTCTTCATCTCGCGGACCTCGTGAAGCCGCACGAGGGCGTGGAGCACCGCTTCCTGCACGAGATCTTCCGCAAGATGCGGATCGCGCGTGCGGTGGTGCGCCCAGCGGCGCAGATCGTCGACGTGTTTGAGGAGCTCGCCGGTGCGGGGGTCGTCCATGCACCCTACCGACGGGCAAAACGCCGGTCGGTCACATCGCGCCAACGCGGATTGCGGTCAAATCGCGCATGGCGGGCGGCGAAAAAAAGATGCGCGCCAATCCCGCCGCGACGGCGCGCGGCAGGATGGTGCCAATCGCGTCAACCCTGCAGGTAGACGATGACGCGATCGTGGATGAGCACGGCGAGGTCGTGTTTACCGTCGCCGTCGAAGTCGGCCACCGTGACCTCGCGCGCGCCGCCGCCCTGCTTTTCGTTCTCGTGCATCTTCTTGTCGTAGATCGGCCACGCGAGGCGCTCGCGGAAGCCATCCTTGGCGCTGTAGGAGGCGATCACCATCGCGCGCTTGCCGCGGTCGATGATCGCCACGTCGGTCCCGCCGTCGGCGTTGAAGTCACCCACCTCGAAGTAGCCGAACGAGGAAAACTCGAGGCGCCGCTCGAAGGTGTTCTTCTCGCGCAGATCGGCGCCGCGGCCGCCGCCGTGCAGCAGTGCGAAGCGGGTGCGGCCCGCCACGAGCAGGTCGTCGCGGCCGTCGCCGTTCAGATCCGTCGTCATCAGCCCGCGATAGTCCAGCGTGCCGAGGTCGACACTGCCGACGACGGCGAAAACACCGGCGTCGTCACGCTGCAGAATCGTGAGGCTGTTGCCATCGCGATCGAAGAGGACGATCTCCGGCTGCTTGTCGCCGTTCAGGTCCGCGGTGACCGCGCCCTTGATCTGCGATCGCGGCGAGCGGCCGTTGGCCTGATCGACCACCTGCGGCGCGCCGTCGGCGCCCAGCCGCAGAGCACGCGCGTAGTTCTTCGCGGCGAGGATCAGCTCGTCCTTGCCGTTGCCGTTGACGTCACCGAACGAGACGGCGTTGGCCGCCAGGCGGTTGAGCATGCCCGCGCCGGCGCCGGCACCCTTGATCTCGGCGATCGTTTCGGCCCTTTCGCCGAGACTCCAGACGCGCGCCTTGCCGAATCGATCGAGCAGCACCACGTCCGGCTTGCCGTCCTGGTTGAAGTCGTGCACGCGCACCGCGTCGGGGCCCGACTTGAGGCCCTCGAGCGCGAACGCCGCCTTCGATCCGGCGCCGTGCACGTGCAGCGTGCGCTTCTTGTCCTTCTCGCTGATGACGAGCAGCTGCATGGGCCCATCGCCCATCAGTCGTCCGGCGCCGATGGCCAGCGGCTTGCCGGGCAGGTCGATCAGCCGCGGGAAGGGCAGGCGGCCGTTCTCACCCAGCTTCGCGACGCCGACGGTTCCCTCCGCCTTGGAGAGCACGACGATCTCCGCACGCTTGTCGCCGTCGAGATCGGCGACACAGAGGTCCTCGATCGTCGCGAGCGACGGAAACGCCTTGCGCCCGGCCAGCGTGCCGTCGGCCGCCTGCAGGTAGAGCGCGACCTGCGCCGTGTCCGGCTCGCTCACCACGACGTCGTTGCGGCCGTCGCCGTTCACATCGCCCACGCGGATGGTGCGCGCCTTCTTGCCGCCCGTGCCTTCGAAGGAATACAGCAGCGGGTGGCCGAGGCCGAGATTGCCCTCGGCGGCGACGCCGGCAACGACGTTCATGGTCCGCAGCACACCGCTCGAACGCTGCACGACGGCGAGGTCCGCGCCCGGCGCACCATCGAGCTCGAGGAACGCGCCGAGGCGCCACGGCTCGGTGGCGAGCGCGACGACGGGGCCGAGCGTGCCGTCCGCCTGCTGGTAGCGCACGCGCACGGAGCGCTTCGAGCTGGGCAGCAGGTGCACGAGGTCGGTCTTGTTGTCGCCGTTCACGTCGACGAGCTGCAGCACCGCCACGCCCTTGTCGGAGTGCGGAAGCTTGCGCGGCTCGCCGAGCGTGCCGTCCTCGGCTTGGTACCAGACCGCGGTGAAGCCCTTGCCGACGTGCGCAAGGTCGGTGCGGCCGTCGCCGTTCAGGTCACCCGTGGCGAGACCGCGCCGCAGCGTGGAGCCGTCGTCGGCGCGCAGTCGCGTCGTCTTCGGGAAGTGGCCGGTGCCGTCGCCGTACACGACGACCAGCTCGGCCGGGTTGCCGAAGTAGGCGACGTCGACGTGCCCGTCGTTGTTGAGATCGGCGGCGGCGAGGCTGAAGACCTCCTTCTCCGTCAGGATCTCGCGCATCTCGAAGAAGCGGTCGTCGACCAGATCGTTCGGCATCGGGTCGCCGCGCCGCGTGCGCATCGGCACCGGCTCCTTGCGGCGCAGCATGATCTCGATCTTCGCGTCGCGGTTGTTGGCGAGCAGCAGGTCGCTGAGCCCGTCCCCGTCGAGGTCGGCGGGCGTGAGCCGCGTCGTCTTCCACTCGAACTTGTAGATCTCCATGCCGCGGAAGCCGTAGGGCTCCTCCTGGGCGGACACGAACGACGAAAAGAGGAGAACGAAAAGACCCCAGCGCATGGCGCGAGATCGTAACCTAGCGGGTCATGCGTGTCGTGATCGCCCTCCTCCTCTGCGCCCTCCTCGGACAGGCCGAAACGCTTCGACTCGGCGACGGCCGCTCCATCGAGGGCAAGGTCGTCAAGGAGACGGCCGACAAGGTCTTCGTCGACGTCGGCTTCACGATCCTCGAGGTGCCCAAGAAGGAGATCGTCGAGCGCAAGGCGAGCGCGAAGAAGGGCGACGCGAAGAGCGAAGGCAAGACGAAGGAGACGCGCCAGGGTCTCATCCGCACGATCGAACGCGGCGAAGCGTCGGTGCGCGAAAACGTTACGCGCACCGAAGGCGGCGTCGTGATGATCCGCACGCCGCAGGCGATCGGTTCGGGCTTCATCATTTCGCCGGACGGCTACGTCGTCACGAACGATCACGTCATCCAGGGCGACACGAAGGTCTGGGTCGTGCTGTTCGAGCGCGGCAAGGACGGTGCGATCGAGCGGCGCAAGGCGTCGAACGTGAAGATCGTCGCGATCAACGCGTACTACGACCTCGCGCTGCTCAAGATCGAGGATGAGAAGCCGCTGCCGTTCGTCTACGTCGGCGACTCGCGCAGCCTCAAGGCGGGCCAGCCGGTCTACGCCATCGGCAACCCGCTCGGCCTGGAGCGCACCGTCTCCGAGGGCATCGTCTCGACGCTCAATCGCGCGATCGAAGGGCTCCCCCACCTGCAGACGACCACGGCGGTCAACCCGGGCAACTCGGGCGGCCCGCTGTTCGACCTGCAGGGGCGCGTGATCGGCGTCGTGAACCTGAAGATCGGCGGCGCGGAGAGCCTCAACTTCGCCATCCCGAGCGAGCGGCTGGTGTCGTTCCTCAAGGACCGCGACGGCTTTGCCTACGACAAGGACAACCCGAACTCGGGTTACCGCTACCTGCCGCCGCCGCCCAAGAAGAAGGCGACCCCCGAAGCCGCGAAGAAGTCGGGCTAGAGTTCTCCCCGTGCGCACCCAAAAGGCGCGCCCCAAAGGCGCACCCGGCGAACCGAAGCGACTGCTGCACAGTGGCTTACAACGACCTCGAAGTGTACGCAGTCCGCTTCGGAGTCTCGGATCGAGACCATGAGGGGACGGAGCGCGCTTCAGTGTCCGCCGTACTAGTTCGATAGTACGGCTGCATGACGTACGAGTTCGATCCGTCCGCCGCCACTTCGCCTTCGCGGCAGCTGGTCGAGGCGATTCTGGATGGCATCGCCGCCGGCACGCTCGCGCCCGGGGAGAAGCTCCTCTCGGTGCGCGGCCTGGCGGCCGAGGCCCTCGTCAATCCCAACACCGCCGCGCGCTGCTACCGCGACCTCGAGGCGCTCGGCGCCGTCGAGGGGCGCAACGGGCGCGGCGTGTTCGTGACGCCGGAAGGACCCGCGATCGCGCGCCGCCTGCGCTTCGAGTCGACGCTCGAGGAGTTTCGGCGCGCCGCCCGCGCGGCCCATCGCGCCGGGCACGACCCGTCCGCGCTGCTCGCGTGGATCGATTCCCTGACGTCCCAGGAGGTGGAACGATGAACCGACCCGCCCTGACCGCCCGCGACATCCGCAAGCGCTTTCGACGCAACGCCGTGCTGCAGGACTTTTCCCTGACGCCGCGCAACGGGCGCGTGACGGTGCTGCTCGGCCGCAACGGCTCGGGCAAGTCGACCTTCATGCGGCTCTGTCTTGGCCTCCTGCGACCGGATGCCGGTTCGATCGAGGTATGCGGCGAGGACCCGCTGCGGCGCCCGCAAGCGACGCGGCGCGCCACGGGCTACGTGCCGGACACGCCGGACGGCTACGCGTGGATGACGCCGGCGGAGCTCTACCGCTTCCTGACGCCGCAGTACCCGACCTGGAACGCGGACGAGGAGTTGCGCCTCGTCGATGCACTCGAGGTCCCCCTCGACACGCCGTTTCGCGGCCTCTCGCGCGGCCAGGGCATGAAAGCGATGCTCGTCGCCGCGCTCGCGCCGCAGCCGGAGCTGCTGTTGCTCGACGAGCCGTTCGCGGGGCTCGACGCGGTCGCGCGCTCCGAGGTGCTGCGCGGCGTCATCGGCGCACTGCGCGAAGGCGAGCAGACGGTGCTCTGCACGACGCACGATCTCGACGTCGCTGCGCGCGTCGCCGACGACGTCGCGCTCCTCTCCGATGGGCGCATCACCGCCCACGGCCCGCTCGACGAGGTGCTCGGCGGCGACGAGCGCATGCCCGAGCGTATGAAGGAACTACTCATGGAGGCTCACGCGTGATGCGCACGTTCCTGCAATACCTCTGGAAGGAGTGGCGCGACGCGCGCGCCATCATTCTCGGCATCGCCGTCGCGATTCCCCTGCTGCTGGCGGGTGCCAAGCTTCTGCTGCCTTCGCACAGCAGCAGTGGCGCAGTGTTCGTCAACGTCGCCACCTGGGGCTCGCTGGCGCTCGCGGTGCTCGCCTTCGCGACCGATCTGTTCGCCGGCGAGGTGCGACGGAACCGCATGCGCTTCCTCGCCCGGCTGCCCGCGGGACTCGGCGTCGTGTTCGCCGCCAAGCTTCTGATGCTGCTGCTCACCGTGCCGGGATTCACGCTCTACGGGTACGTGTGGAGCTCGATGTTGACCGGATGGCCCGAGCTTCGGCTCGACGAAACGCTGTTCCCCGTTGCGCTCGGTTTCTATGCCGTCCCGTGGATCTTCGCGGCCTCCTGCTGGCTTCCGCGCGGCGCGCTCGCCGTACCCGCGGGCGCGCTGGTGCTGGCGCTCTTCTCGCTCCCGATCTATCTCGCGCACCTCTGGTTCCCGGAGTACAAGCCCGAGTTCGTCGACTTCGCAGGCGCCGCTCTCGTCACGCTGATCGGCGCGTTCTTCGCGACCGGCTTCTCGTTCATCCGAGGCTATCGGCACGGCGGCGGCTTCCTCGCGGCCGGTTGGCGCGGCCTGCTCGTGCTGCTCGTGTTCTTCGTGCCGGTGTACGGCTACGGCGGATACCGCATGCAGGAGTGGTACGCGTTCGACCCGCTGTCGCGCGAGTTCCACCTCGAGCAGATGATCCGCAGCTCGAACGAACGCTTCTACTACCTCACCGGGCGCATGGTGCAGCTCGACGGGCGCAAAGGGCCGCACCGCATGATCGTCTTCGATGCGGGAAGCGGCGATTGGGAAGCCGTCGGGCCGATCGGTTCGGCGTTCGCCGGACGGGACGGTTTCACCTCCCTGGGCAGCCAGTCGCTGGTCCACCACTTCGACTACCAAAGCCAGGGAACCCACGGAACCTGGCGCACGCTCTACGACGCGAACGAAGGTCGCGCCGTCGCGCAGGGCTGGTCGGGACTCCCGGACGAACGTTGGACGAACGCGGTGCCGGAGTATCGACGCGGCTGGCGCCGGGTCGGCAGCGCCGGGCTCGGGTTCGTCGTCTGGCGCAAGCGGCACAAGGCGATCGAAGACCCCTTCCGAGAGCGGATCTATCGGGTGGCGAAGCCTTCGCGAATCATCGTCCTGCGACACCACTGGATCCTGCGCAGGGACCGGTACGACAAGCCGCGCTACGAGATCCTCGAGCCCGGCTCGGAGCGAGGCCGCCCGATCGAGCGCGACGGCGCGATCATCCACTATCTGCCGGACGGGCGCGTGCTCTGGCTCGATAAGGAAGACAACATCGCCATCCTCGACCTCGACACCAACGTCGCGACGCCGGTGGAGGTCGACCCGACCCTCAAGCTCACGTCGTCGCAGCGAGGGGGCTGGTTCCGCACGTGGAACGGCGAAGAAGGCGGCTGGGCCTCGCTCGACGTCGCGTCGGCGCGCATCGTGCCGGCCGAGAACGCGCCCCCGGACTTCGTGGGCTTCTTCCCGAACTGGAGCTCGATCGTCGGTATTGCCCGCGGGAAGATTCTCCGCGTGCACGCCGCGAACGGTGGCGTCGAGCAGATCTTCCCGCCGGTGGACTAATCGCCTCCGAGCTGCTTCATGCGCTCGAGGCGGTCCTTCTCCACCCAATCGATGGTGTGGAGCAGTTCGTACGCCTTTGCGAAGTGCGGCTTGGCGCCTTCCGCGTCGCCCGCGGCGAGCTTGAGTTCGGCGATCTCCTCGTGGACGAAGCCTTCGCCGCCGGGGTCTTCCTTCGCGTACTCGACGAGCAGCTCCTCGTGCAGCGGCATCGCCTCGTCGCCGCGGCCGAGCATGCGCAGCTGTTTGGCGACCGACCACTTGGCGATGCGCTGGCCGCGACCGGTGTTGCGCTCCTTGTGCCAGTCCCAGCACTTGCGGTGCAGCTCCAGCGCGCGCTCGTAGTCCTTCGCCTCGTGCGCATCCCAGCCCATGTTGTTGTAGAGCGCACCGAGCCACTGCATCGCGCCGGGGTCGCCGCTCTTTTCGGCGTACTCCATCGCGCGCACGTTCCAGCTCTCCTTCTCCTCCGCCGGCGCGACGAGCGCAATCATGTGCGCGGCGTCGACGGCCAGGCCCGGGTGGATGGGCTGCCCGACCTCCCACGCCTCCTCGAAGAACGGACCCGCCTTGTCGGGGTCGCCCCCCGATCGATACGCGCGCCCGCGCTCCAGCAGGTAGCGCAGGCGCGCCACCTTCGTCGTCTCATCGAGCTCCGGCTCCACCTCGTCGAGCAGCGCGTGCGCCTCGTCGAACATCTTGCGCAGGCCGTACGTGCGCGCGATCTGCGTCTTGAGTTCGAGCAGGTACTCCTTGTCGCCGCTCGCCTCCGCCTGCGGCAGGAGGGCGCGGAACTCCTTCTCGGTCCCGGCGGGGTCCTGGAAGTTCCAGAGCTTGCGAAAGTCCGGCAGCGGTTCGGTCATGGGCGTCATCTTAGGCGCCTGGTCGCCGCACGCGACCAGGGCCAGGATGACGACGAGGCTGGCTCTCATGCCTCCTTTTTACGGAATGTGAACGCGCCCTCGTGGGTTTCCACCTCGATGGTGTCGCCCTCGCCGAAGTCACCGCCGAGAATGCGCCGCGCCAGCGGGTTCTCGATCTCCTTCTGGATGAGGCGCTTGAGCGGCCGCGCGCCGAAGGCCGGCTCGTAGCCGCGTTCCGCGAGCACGTCGCGCGCCCCGGACGCCAGCTGGATGCCGATGCCGCGATCCGCGAGCCGCGTCTGCAGCCGCGCGAACTGGATGTCCACGATCTCGGCCAGCTCCGACTGCGTGAGCCGGCGGAAGATGAGCGTCTCGTCGATGCGGTTGATGAACTCCGGACGGAACGCGTGCTTGAGCGTCTCCTCCATGCGGTCGCGCATCTCCTGCTCCGGCGCATCCACGTGCTCCGAGCCGAGGTTGCTCGTCATGATGAGCAGCGTGTGGCGGAAGTCGACCGTCCGGCCCTGGCCGTCGGTCAGCCGCCCCTCGTCCATGAGCTGCAGCAACACGTTGAAGACCTCGGGGTGCGCCTTCTCGATCTCGTCGAGCAGCACGATGCTGTGCGG
>JBCDBY010000065.1:0-16881 GCA_039182715.1 Planctomycetota bacterium | reverse complement strand
CCGATCGCGTCGTGTTCCTCGTTCCGGTGACCGACCTGAAGCTGCCGTACTCCATCGAAGTCGCGCTGCTCTATCAGGCGATCTCGCCCCGCTTCGTCGCCGATCTGTTCGAGATCGATCATCCGGAAGTGAAGCGCTTTCGAACCATGTACGAGAAAGCGGGCAACAAGCCGGAGCAGGTCGCTGTGGACCGCCTCGTTTTCGGGGATTGAACATGAAACTACTTCTGCTGCCTCTCCTCCTCCTCGCCTCCTGCGTGGTCTCGCGTACCTGGATGCGCCCCGGCGAAGTCCGGCTGGTCGTCGTCGCCGAGAGCGAGCGGCTCTGGACCGGCATCGCCGTCTCCACGCAGGGCCGCACCTTCGTCAACTACCCGCTCTGGTCCGAGTCGCAGCCGTTCGCGGTCGGAGAGCTGATGGAGGACGGCACCGTCGAGCCGTTCCCGAACGAGGAACTCAACAGCTGGAGCCCGGGCAAGCCCGCCGCGGACCATTTCGTCTGCGTGCAGGCGCTCTGGATCGACTCCCGCGACCGCCTCTGGATTCTCGACCCGGGCAACCCTCGCTTCGAGGGCGTCGTGCCGGATGCGCCCAAGCTCTTCGTGGTCGACCTCAAGCGTGACACCGTCGAGAAGGTCTACCGCTTCGGTTCCGACGTGATCAAGCCGAACAGCTATCTCAACGACGTCCGCGTCGATCTCTCGTCCGGAACCGCCTACATCACCGACTCGGGCAACGGCGCCCTGCTCGTCCTCGACCTCACCTCCGGCGAGTCGCGCCGCGTGCTCGACGATCACCCTTCCGCGCAGTCGGAGGACATCGTCCTGACCATCGGCGGCAAGCCGTGGATGCTCGGCGACACCAAGCCGCAGGTGCACGCCGACGGGATCGCGCTGAGCGGCGACGGCCGCTGGCTCTACTACCAGGCGCTCACCGGCCGCACGCTCTACCGCGTCGCGACCGCCGATCTGCGCGACCGGCGATGGAGCGAGGAGGAGCTCGGCAACCGCGTGCAGCGGGTCGCCTCTTCGGGCGCCAGCGACGGGCTGCTCTTCGGCCCGGACGGGTACGTCTACATCAGCGCGCTCGAGCACGACGAGATCCGCCGCGTCAGCCCGGAGGGCAAGATCGAGACGCTCATCTCCGATCCGCGCATCGCGTGGCCCGACAGCTTCGCGCTGGGTGCCGGGCGCGTGCTCTACTTCACCGTCGCGCGCATCCACGAAGGCGGCGAGCCCAAGGCTCCCTTCGCGATCTACAAGGTCCTTCCGGAGTAGCGATGTCCGACGAGAAGCACCCGCTCCACATTCGCATCGCCGAACTGGAGCGCGAGCTCGCGGTGCTGCACAAGGTGCTCGACCTGATGCCGACCTACCTCTACGTCATCGACGAGGAGGGCCGCTACCGGATGGCGAACAAGGCGGCGCTCGACGCGCTCGGGCAGTCGCGCGACTCGATTCTCAAGGTGAAGTTCCACGAGGTGGCGGCCGACCCCGCGCAGGGCGCGCAGCTGCTCGAGCTGGCGCGCGAAACGATGCGCGCCGGCGACCCGAAAATCTCCCCGCGCGTCGACTTCCAGCCGCACAACGGGCCGCCGCAGGTCCTGCAGCTGCACGAAGTCCCGTTCGTCGACGAGGCGTCGGGCCGCCGTTGGCTTCTCGGCATCTCGATGGACCTCACCGCGGAGGTGCAGCTCGAGCAGGTCCGGATCGCGCAGGCGCGCGTCGAGCAGGAGCTCGAGATCGCGCGCGAGATCCAGCAGAGCCTTTTCCCCAAGGAGCCGCCGGCGGTTCCCGGGTTCGACGTCGCGGGCTGGAGCCGGCCCGCGGAGGAGACCGGCGGCGACTTCTACGACTGGTTCGAGGCGCCGCACGGCACGACCTACGCGATGATCGGGGACGTGACCGGACACGGCGTCGGGCCGGCGATCATCGCCGCGACCACGCGGGCATACATCCGGGCGACGTTCACGGAGCCGCTTCCGCTGCATGAGCTGATCGGGCGCCTCAACGACCAGCTCGTCGGCGAGCTGCCCGGCGGCATGTTCGTCACGCTTGCCGTCGCCGCGCTGTCCCGCGACCCGTCCGATCCGATCGAGACGATCGCGGCGGGCCAGGGCCCGATCTTCGGCCGCGACGGCACGAACGGGAAGGCGGAGGAGATCCACGCGCACGGTCCGCCGCTCGGCGTCCTGCGCGGCACCGGCTACCGCGAGGCGGACCGCTGCGAGGTGGACCCCGACTCGCTGCTCGTGCTCCTGTCGGACGGGTTCTTCGAGCATCGCAACCGCGACGGTGCGATGTTCGGCCACGAACACGTCGTCGAACGCGTCACCGCGCACCGCGGCAGCGCGGCCGCCCTCATCGAGGACCTGCGCGCAGCCGTCGCCGATTTCGCCGACGGCGCCACGCAGGACGACGACATGACCGCCGTTATTGTGCGGACTTCCGCGCGCGCTTGAGCATGCCGATGAGCGCCATGCGGGCGTCGTCCGCGGCGACTTCCTTCTCGAACGGGAAGTAGTGCAGCCCGTCGGGCTCCGTCGTGCGCACGAAGAACCCGCCGGCGTCGATCCCGGTCATCGTCGCGGATGCCGGCTGCACGTCCCGCAATCCCTTGCAGTAGTCCATGACCGCGTCGGCGTGATCCTCGTTCATGTGGTCCACCATGCCGCGGCCCGACTCGGCGTAGCCGGCGTGACCCGGCTCGCGCAGGTAGTCGACCGCCTCCACCCAGTGGATCTTTCCGAAGCCGCCGATGAAGCGGATGCGCGCGACGTCCATGCGCCACAGGTCGAACTTGTGGGCGCTGCGATAGGACGGGGCGTTGGGAACCTGCGCGACGTAGCGGGCGTAGCCGTGCTCCGTCTCGTCGTTCGGCTCGAGCTTCTGCATCGTGCCGATCAGAGTGACGCGCCAGGTACTCTGCGGGTCACCCTCGGCATGCGGGCGAACCATCAGCGACACGCGCGGGTCCGCCGCCATGTTGTGGGTGTGCTCCGCGAGATCGGACACGAACACGAGCGGTCGGCCGCGTTCGTCGAGTGCGTACGGGACGACCGAGCCGAAGGGGAACCCTTCGAGGCCGGGTTCGACGCTGATCGTGGCGAGGGATCCGCTGCGGTTCGAGAAGACGTGGGCACGGACCTCTTCGGGAATGCTCATCCCTCCAGTTTAAGGAAGGTGAGAAGCCGCTTCTCCAGGAAGTCGTAGAACGGATTCCAGCGGAGTCGCAGCATGGTCCCGGGCGGGATACGAAGAACGCCGCGCTCGCCGCGCAGGGCGGCGTCGCCGAGCTGCACGCCGGGACTCGGGGCACCGCTGCGATTCCCGTAGAGCGGGTCGCCCGGCGGGAACGGGAGCGCGATGTGGGAGAGGGAGAAGACGTCTTCGGGCCACAGGACGTCGAGCGGCGTGCTCCTCGGCTCCGTGTCGTCCTCGTCCACATAGAGCAGAACCGTGCGACGCGGCTCCGTTTCATCGTTGACGATCAGGCCCAGGCCATAGGGCCGCGAGCCCGCCTTCAGCAGCTCGAACAGCTCGGGTCCGGGATCGTTATCGACCAGCTTGCCCGCTTCGGCGCGCCGGTTGATGTCGAAGATGATCAGTTCATGGTCGCCGCCGCGGTGCAGCTGCTCCATGAGTGTGGAGATGAGCGCGGGCGCGGAGACCGTGCCGTCCGAGGCGGACTGGAAGGCGAGTACCGGCGGCAGGCGTTTCCAGGCTTCGCTTCCCTTGAGGTCCGAAAGCCGTTCGGCGATCTCGGTCGTCAGCCGGTACGACTGGTTGCCCGCGTTGACGGCGAAGCTGCCGTACTTGAAGGGGTCGTACTCCGCCGAGAGGTCGGTCCAGTCGAGCTTGTCGAACCCGAACCAGCGCCCGATGCGCTCCTGCCAGATGGCGTAGGCCGCGGCGGGCGAGACGCCGATCATGGGGGAGAGCAGCACGACGCCGGAGACCGAGGGAAGCGATTCGTCCTCGACCGACGCGAGCGCATACTCGACCGAGAGCGCGCCGCCGTTGGAGTAGCCGATGAGGTAGCGCGGCTTGTCGCCCAGCCGTTCCTGCAGGTAGCGCATGCCGATGCGCACCGCCGTCGCCATGTCCTCCCAGCGTACGTTCGTCAGGCCGACCGGCGCGGTGCCGTGGCCGGGCATGCGCATGCCGACCGCGAGCACCCCCGCCTTCTGCAGGCGCGTCGCGATGTGCTTCATGCTGTACGGCGAGTCCGAGAGGCCGTGAATCAGCAGCGCGCCCGCGCGCGGCGTCTCGGGCTCCAGGATGAAGGTGCGGTTCCAGTCGCGCTCCCAGCGCGTCGGGTCGGCGCGACTGCCCCGCGTATACCGATTCACGTCGGAACGCGTTTCGTCCGGCGCTTCGTCGTAGACCTTGCGCTGCAGCTCCTCGAAGAGGCGATCCTCCAGCGCGAGGTACTCCTCCATCGTCGAGATCTCCGACTTGCGCGAGAACTCCTCCTTGAGCTTGGCGACGTGCCACACCTGGAGCTCCGGCTGTTGGCCGACCACGAACGAGATGACGGCGATGAGGAGGATCAGCGCGCCGAGCGCCATCCAGCCGAGGCGTTCGAGGACCCAGCGGACCCGCGGATGCAACATGGGCAGAAGCGTACAATTCCCGGCCATGCCGCGAAAGCTCGCCCTGCTCCTCCTTCTCGTCTCGCCGCTCGCAGCACAAGAACACGCGCGTTTCGGCGCCGGTCCCTCGCCGCGCACGGAGGACGGCGTGCACACGATCCTCGACGGAACGCTGGGTGCGTCCAACGCGATCGGCCTCCCCGGCGTGGCGATGACCGGGCGGCTCGAGCTGGCCTTCGACCTGCACATCGACAAGGGCGGCGACGGCGGCGCGATCTGCCTGCTCAACACCGCAGAGTACGGCAAGCAGGGACCGCCGCCCTTCGTGAAGGACTGGACGCGTCCGAACCTGCGCCGGTCGCTGGCGGTCGGCATCGACGTGCACAACCCGAAGAACACCGAGCCGTTCGGCGAGTGGGGCAACTACCTCGGGCGCCCGGAGCGCGAGGTGTCGCTGCACTGGGACGGGCGCGAGATCGTCAAGCGCGTGGCGCCGAAGGAGTTTCGTGGCGATTGGGCGGCGTGTCGCGTCGAGGTCGCGCACGTGATCGGGGGGGCGGAGATCACGGTGGAGATGGCGGGCGCCAAGGTCTACGACCGTTACTTCGTTCCGTCGGTGCCGATCTACGAGGCGCGCGTCGCGATCGGCGGCGGTACGCGCGCCGACGTCGGCACGAAGATGACCGTGCGCAACGTGCGCCGGACCGCGGAGGAGGTGACGGCGAAGCCGCGCCCGCCGAAGCGGTTCGAGGTCTTCAACCACGTCCTCACCGACAACTCCAAGACCTTCTTCGAGAAGGAGGTCGAGCTCCCGCCGGTCAACTGGGCGTTCGGGCGCATCATCCTGACGCTCGAGATCCACGACGCGGGACCCGACTGGGACGAGTGGGATCGCAACGGCCACCTCTCGATCTACGACGACGACGGGAAGAAGTGGGACATCGTGCCCTTCATCACCTCGTACCGCACCGAGTGCTACTGGCAGGTGGACGTGACGCACTTCCGGCCGTGGCTGCAGGGCAAGCGCAAGTTCGAGATCCGCGCCGGCACGACCTTCTACAAGAACCGCGGCTACATGATGAGCGTGTCGCTCGACTACTACCCGGGCAAGCCGGCGCTCGAGGCCTACCGCATCGAGCCGCTCTGGCACGGCAACGCGAAGTACAAGTCGCAGGAGAACCACTTCCGCGACTTCTTCGAGCCGAAGAGCGTCACGCCCGGCGAGGAGACCGCCGCGCTGCGGCTCTTCACGACGACCACCGGACACTCGCAGATCGGCGAGTTCGTGCCGTCGAAGCGCACGATCGTGGCGGGCGAGCAGCGCTTCGAGAACGTGCTCTGGAAGGACGACTGCTACCTCAACCCGAACCGGCCGCAGTTCGGCACCTGGAAGTACGCGCGCGCCGGCTGGGCGCCGGGCGACATCGTCTGGCCCTGGTGGATCGACCTGACGCCGCAGATGAAGGCGCGTGAGCCGATCGAGATTCGGTACGAGCCGACGCCCTACGAATTCCCCGACGCCGAGGACGCGCCCAAGCAGGCCGAGATCAACAAGGCGATGCACGTCGTGCGCGCCTACGCGATCTTCTTCCGCAAGCCGGACGCGCTCATGGAGCCGCCCTCGCTGCGCATCACCGGCGTGGCGCCGAATACGAACGCGCGCAAGGCGGGCATCCAGCGCGGCGACTACATCGAGAGCTACGACGGCCAGACGATCCGCTCCCTCGACGACCTCCGCGCGGCGCTGGCGGCGGCGGCGCAGGCGGGCAAGCAGGAGATCCCGATCGTGCTCTACCGCGGGGCGAAGCGTCTCGAGAAGACGCTGCCGCCGGGCCGCATGGGCGTGAATCTGTCCGCCGAGTAGAAATTCTCCAAAGCGGTGCCCGGCGACGTGGCACTAGCGGGTGAACATGGAGCTGGAACGCTACCGCGAACTCGCCTACGGCACGGCGCTCGCCCTGCTGGGAGATCACCATCTCGCCGAAGATGCCGTCCAGGAGGCGTTCTTGGAGGCGGGCCGGTCGTGGGACCGGGTGCGGGAGCCGGACAAGCGCGCGGCGTGGGTCCGCGGCATCGTGCGGCACCGCTGCTATCGCCAGTTGCGTCGCCGGGACCGGGGTTTCGAGCCCCTGCCCGAGCGGGCCACCGACTTCGAGCCCTGGGAGCGCGCCGCGCAGCGCGAGGCGCACGACGATCTGCTCGCGCGTGTCCGCGCGCTCCCCCGGCCGATGCGCGAGGTGGTCGTGCTGCACTACCTGCGCGGCTGCCCGCAGCGCGAGGTCGCGGGCTTCCTCGGCCTCCCGGTCACCACGGTCAACAACCGGTTGCACGCGGCGCGCCAGCTCCTCAAAGGAGGAACCATGACATTCGACACGCCCGAAGTGGGCACCATCACCCGCGCCGACGGCGCCATCGTCGAGGCGCGCTTCGAACCCGACGCGCAGCCCGACGTCTTCGACGCGCTCGCGCGTCCCGAATCCGAGCCGAGCCTGCGCGTCATCCAGACGCTGGAGGACGGCGCCGTGCGCTGCCTGCTGCTGGCGGGCGACGCGCCGGCGGTCGGCCAGCGGGTCGTGAACCGCACCGCCCGCGCCGGCACCTATACGGCGAAGGCGGCCGGCGATGACGACCTGCGCGCCGCCGTCGCCGCGCTTGGCGAACCCTGCGAGGGTTTCGTCGAGACCGGCATCAAGCCGATCGACCTTTTCTGCCCGCTGCCCCGGCGCGGCAACATCGCCCTGTTCGGCACCGCCGGCACCGGCAAGATGGTGCTGACGCACGAGCTGCACCACCGGCTGCAGGACGGACCGCGCATCTTCTACCAGGCGGACCGATCGGAGCCGGCGCTCATCCGCGACCTGCGCGCCGACGACGACACCGTGCTCGACATTCCGTGGATCCTGAGCGATCGGGCGACCGATCCGGAGTACGCGGCGACGGACGAGACATTCGACGTGCGCATCTACACGACGCCGCTGCTCGCCATTCGCGCGGTCTGGCCCGCCGTCGACCCGTTCCACTCGCGGTCGCGCGTGGTGGTGTCGGAGCGGCACACGCGCGTGTCCGGGGAAGCGCGTGCGCTCCTCGAGTCGACGCGTGCCGAGCGCACCGACGCCGTGCTGCTGGAGTACCTCGCCTGCCGCGCGTGGGGTGCGGCCCGTCGCCGGCTGGCGGCGCGCGCCGAACCGGCGTCCGTCGAGGCGCGCCGCGCGGACCGGCTGGAGTCGTTCCTGACGACACCGTTCTTCACGGCCGGCGACATGGGCGCCGGGATCCACACGCCGCTCGATCAGACGTTGGACGGCGTCGAGGCGATCCTCCGCGGTGATTGCGACGACCGTGATCCGGCCTCGCTCCGCTACATCGCTACGTTGTAAATCCGCGCGTCTCCATGAGGCGCAGACTCTCCTCCGCGTGCTCGCGCGTCGGCCCATGCGCCACGCCGAGCACGCGGGGATGCGCATCGTCGTCCCAGCTTCCGAACGGCAGGAAGCGCTCTTCCTCGACGAGCGCGGCGACCGCTTTCGTCATCTCGGCGTAGGAACCGGCGAAGCCCCAGGCGCGGGAGCGGCCCACGCCGTACTCGTGGCGAAACAGGAGCGCGACGCTCGATCCGTTGAAGCGGAAGTTCGCGTCGATCACCAGGTTTCGCCCATCCCGCGCGTGGACGACGTCGACACCCACGAGACCGAAGTAGCCGGCGTCGGCGCCCGCCTGCGCGACCTCGCGCGCCAAGCGCGCCAGCTCGTCGGGCGCCGACCCGTCGATCCAGTTGCCGAGCCAGTTGCCGTCCTCGTCGCAGACCTGCTCGGCGCTGCCGAGCGACTCGATCGCGCCGTGGCGGTCGATGACGAACTGGACGCACCAGTTGCTCTCGATGTCGAGCATCTCCTCGAAGACGAGTGCGGACGCGCCGGCGAGGTCCTCGACCGCTCGGCGTGCGGCGTCGGCATCCGGGCAGACGCGCACGTGGAGGCCGGCGCCGGTCGTTCCGTCCGTGGAGACCTTGATGACGACCGGCGGGGTCGGCGTGGCTCGCCGCGCGGGGTGCGCCGACGTCCACCGCGCGATCTCGCCTTTGTCGTTGAGCGCGCTGACCAGGTCCCGGGGGATCCAGAGCTGGTCGTCGGCGAGGACGTCGCGCGCGTGCACGTGGTTGACGGCGATGCGGTAGCCCTCGTCCGTCAGCTGCTCCACGATGGCCCGGTAGTCCGCCTCGTCGCGGTAGCGCAGCAGCCGCTCCGCCGGGGCGAACCCCGCGTGCGCGAGCAGTTTGAGCGCCCGGGGTGTGGAGCCGCGCTCATGGGCGATATACGGGCAGCCGGCCGCGATCGTCAGCTGTCCCATGCTCAGCGTGTCGTTGCGCCAGCGCTCGCGGAAGAGCCAGTGCGTCTCCTGGAAGCAGGGCACCGTGTCCAGCACGACGCCCGGTCCGTAGATGTCGCCGATCCACTTGCTGGGAACTCGCATGCGCACCGCCGCGGAGTATACAGAGGGGGTGCCCGGCATCCGGATTGCGGTCCTGCTTCACGAGAACGACGAAGGTCGGGGCCATCCGGCGTGGACGATCCACTGGCTCGCGCGCGCGTGGGAGGAGAAGGGCCACGTCGTCGAATGGCACAAGGGGCCGGCGCAGCTCGCCAGCGCCGATCTCGTCGTGCCGCACGTCGACCTCACCGTGTTGCCCGAGCGCTATGTCGGGGCGCTGCGCGCGCATCCGTGCGTCGTCAATCGCAACGTCGTGGACATTTCCAAGTCGACCTTCAGCGACCTCGGCGTGCGCCGTGGCGAGCGCGTCGAAGGGCCGGTCATCCTCAAGACCGAGCTCAACTGCGGCGGCGAGCCGGAGCGACGGCTCGAAGGGCGGCCGCTGCGGGAGCATCATCTCCTGCGCAGCTTTCGATTCCTCGCCGGGCGCGACGATCCGAAGTCCGGTTTCCATCCGTGGCGCCGGCTGCGCTCCGACCATTACCCGGTCTTCGACTCGATTGACGACGTCCCGGCATCGGTCTGGAAGTACCCCGACTACCGGGTCGAGCGGTTCATGCCGGAGCGGGACGGGGAGCTGTTCGCCACGCGCTCCTACCTGTTCGCGGGGAGCGAGGAGTACGCCGTTCGCAACCGCTCCCGTCGATCCGTCGTGAAGGCGGCCGGCATCGTCGACCGCACGGAGATCGAGCCCGATCCCGAAGTGCGCGCGCGCCGCGAGAAGCTCGGATTCGACTTCGGCAAGTTCGACTACGTGATGGTGGACGGATCGATGCACCTCTTCGACCTGAACCGCACCCCGACCTTCAGCACCAACTTCGGCAGCGACGATCGACAGATGAAGCTGGCGCGTCGCATGGCCGCCGGCATGCTGGAGATCCTGGCATGAGCGAGATGCGCGGCCGCATGGCGGGTCTCTACGACGTCTTCGTCGACTGGCCGGGACGTCTCGGGCGCGAGATGCCGGGGCTGATGAAGCACCTGCGATCGGTCGACGCGCGCCGCGTACTCGACGTCGGCTGCGGCACCGGTCAGCACGTCGCGGCGTTGCGCAAGGAGGGCTTCGACGCGGAAGGGGCCGACTCGTCCGAGGAGATGCGCGCGCAGGCCGACCGCGTGGTCGGCGCGCCGACGCACGCCTGGCGACTCGGCGATCCGGCGCCGATGGACGGTCCGTACGACGCGATCATCGGGCTCGGCAACATGTGGCCGCAGCTCACCGTCGAAGCGGATGTCGATGCGGCGCTGGACGAGATCCGTCGCCTGCTCCGTCCCGGCGGCCTGCTGCTGCTCGGCATGAAGGCGTTCGCGGGCAAGATCGCCGCGCGCGATCCCTACCTGCCGCTGTTGCGGCGGGAGCACGAGGGAGAGCCGGTCTATTTCGTACGATTCCTCGATCTCGCCGCGCGCGACGGGCACTGCATCGGCTTCCACTCCGTCGTCGCCCGCGGGGACGAGACGAGCCATCGCTCGGGCGTGTCGCGCGTCTGGTGCGCGAGCGAGCTGGGCGCCCGCGTGGCGGCGCGCGGCTTCGACGTGATCGCGATCACGGATGGCATGGATGGGCCGCCCGCGGACGACGAAACGGAGAACATCTTCCTGCGCGCGACACCCGCGTGAGCGGTATCCTCGCGTCGTGGGATACCTGCTCGCACTCGACCAGGGAACGACCAGCTCGCGCGCCATCGTCTTCGATCCCGACGGGTCGGTCGTGCGCGTCGCGCAGCGGGAGTTCACGCAGCATTTCCCGCGGCCCGGCTGGGTCGAGCACGACGCGACCGAGATCTGGGAGACGCAGCAGGCGGTCGCCGAAGAGGTGTGCGATGGCTTCGCGATCGACGCACTGGGGATCACCAACCAGCGCGAGACGACGGTCGTCTGGGAGCGCGCCACCGGTCGGCCGATCCATCCCGCGATCGTCTGGCAGGACCGGCGGACGGCGGACGTCTGCGCGCGCCTGCGGGCCGAGGGCGCCGACGAGCTGGTGCGGCGCAAGACCGGTCTGCTGCTCGATCCCTATTTCTCCGGCACCAAGGTGGCGTGGATTCTCGACGAGGTCGAGGGCGCCCGCGACCGCGCGGACGAGCTCGCTTTCGGCACGATCGACAGCTGGCTCGCGTGGAACCTCTCCGGCGGCACGCGCCACATCACCGACGCCAGCAACGCGTCGCGCACCATGCTCTTCGACATCCACGCGCAGCATTGGGACGACGAGCTTCTTTCGCTGTTGCGCGTGCCGCGCGCGCTGTTGCCGGAGGTGGTCGATAGCGTCGGTCCGTACGACGCGGCGTGGAACGGCATTCCGATCGCGGCCATGATCGGCGACCAGCAGAGCGCGACGGCGGGACAGGGCTGTTTCGACGAGGGACTCGGCAAGAACACGTACGGCACCGGTTGTTTCCTGCTGCGCAACACGGGCGGCGCGGTGTCCCAGACGGAGAATCGCCTGCTGCGCACGGTGCTCTGGCGGCGCGACGGCGTGCCGACCTACGCCCTGGAAGGCAGCGTCTTCATCGGCGGGGCGGTCGTGCAGTGGCTGCGCGACGGGCTGGGCGTGATCGAGTCGTCGTCGGAGGTGGAGGAGCTGGCCGCCTCGGTCGACGACACCGGCGGCGTCGTGCTGGTGCCCGCCTTCGCCGGGCTCGGCGCGCCGCACTGGGACCCGGGCGCTCGTGGCGCCGTCTTCGGCATCACGCGCGGCACGACGAAGGCGCATCTCGCGCGCGCGGCCCTCGAAGGCATCGCGTTCCAGGTCGCCGACCTCGTCGACGCCATGGATGGACTCGACACCCTGCGCGTCGACGGCGGCGCCTCGGCCAACGACCTGCTCATGCAGTTCCAGGCGGATCTGCTGCAGCGGCCGGTCGAGCGACCGAAGGTGCTCGAGACGACGGCGTTCGGCGCCGCGTTCTTCGCGGGGCTGGCGGTAGGCACGTACGCCGACACCGGCGCTCTCGCGCGGGTGGTCGATCGCGTCTTCGAGCCGTCGCTGCCCGCGTCGGACGCGCGCGAGCTGCGCGCACGCTGGGCCGAGGCGGTCGAGCGCGCGAAGGGATGGGAGGAATGAACCGCGACGACATGCTGGCGCGGGCGCGCGAGAGCGGCCGCATCTTCGACCTGATCGTCATCGGCGGCGGCGCGACCGGTCTGGGCGTCGCGGTCGACGCGGCGGCGCGCGGCTACGACGTCGTGCTCTTCGAGGGCAGCGACTTCGCGAAGGGGACCTCGAGCCGCTCCACGAAGCTGGTGCACGGCGGCGTGCGCTATCTCCAGCAGGGCAACGTGTCGCTGGTGATGGAGGCGCTGCGCGAGCGCGGGCGCATGCGTCGCAACGCACCGCACCTCGTCCACGACCTCGCCTTCATCGTGCCCAGCTACGAGTGGTGGGAGTCGCCCTTCTACGGCATCGGGCTCAAGGTCTACGACCTGCTCGCCGGCAAGTACGGCTTCGGAACCTCGCGGCACCTTGACGCCGACGAGGTGCGGGCGGAAATCCCCTCCATCCGGGGCGACGGGCTGCGCGGCGGCACGCTCTACTACGACGGCCAGTTCGACGACGCGCGACTGGCACTGGCGCTCGCCCGCACGGCGACGGGGCAGGGCGGGATCGTCGTCAACTACGCGACGGTGGTCGCGCTGTGCAAGGACGGGAGCGGCGTGGCGGAAGGCGTCGTCGTGCGCGACGAGGAGTCGGGCGAGGAGTTCGCCGTGCACGGGCGCGCCGTCATCAACGCCACCGGACCGTTTTCCGATGGCGTGCGGCGGCTCGACCACCCCGACGGCAAGCCGCTCGTCGCCGCCAGTCAGGGCGTGCACATCGTACTCGACAAGAGCTTCCTGCCCGGCGACAGCGCGATCATGGTGCCGCACACGCCGGACGGGCGCGTCATGTTCGCGATTCCCTGGTACGACGTGGCCGTGGTCGGCACGACCGACACGCCGATCGACGACGTCTCGCTGGAGCCGCGCCCGCAGTCGCAGGAGATCGACTTCATTCTCGAGACGGCGAACGCCTATCTTGCGCGGCCGGCGACGCGTGCCGACATCCGCAGCGTCTTCGCCGGCATTCGCCCGCTCGTGCAGGCGGACGGATCGACCGCCGCGATGTCGCGCGAGCACGCCATCGTCATCGATCCCGACTCGGGAATGCTCACGATCGTCGGCGGGAAGTGGACCACCTACCGGCAGATGGCGGAAGACGTGGTCGATCAGGCGGCCGCGCTCGCCGGCCTCGAGAGTCGCGCCTGTCCGACGAAGGATCTGCCGATCCACGGATTCCATGCGAACGCCGAGCGGTTCGGGCGCCTTTCGGTCTATGGCTCCGATGCGCCCTCGATCGAAGCGGGCGAGCCGCTGCACCCGAAACTGCCGCTCACCGAGGGCGAGGTCGTCTTTGCCTGCCGCGAGGAGATGGCGCGTACCGTCGACGACGTGCTCGCGCGTCGCTCGCGCAGCCTGCTCTTCGATGCGGCGGCGGCCGGCGAGGCGGCGGGGCCCGTCGCGCGCATCATGGAGCGGGAGCTGGGGCGCCCGGTCGACGCAGAGGCCTTTGCGTCGATCGCGGAGGGCTACCGGCCGTGAACGCCGACATCCGCGTCGGCACCATCGTGAAAGCGGCGCCCGCCGAGGGACTGCGCAAGCCGTCGCTGCGTCTGCACATCGACTTTGGCGACGAACTCGGCATCAAGCGCTCGTGCGCGCAGCTCACCGCGCACTACGCGCCCGGAGAGTTGATCGGTCGACAAGTCGCCGCCTGGGTCGGCACGGAGCCGAAGCAGATCGGTCCGTACATGAGCGAGTGCCTGGTACTCGGCTTCCCCGGCGACGACGGCGAGCCGGTCCTGGTGATGCCGACGAAGCGGGTGCCGAACGGCGGGCAGCTGTACTGAGGACGTTGAACGTTTGACGTGGGACGTTCGACGTTAGCGCTTCCCGAGCAACCCCATTTTCTCGAGGCGGTAGCGGATCTGGTCGCGGGAGAGGCCGAGGAGCGTGGCGGCGCGGCTCTGGTTGTTGCCGGTACGCGCCATCGCCTGTCGCACCAGCTCCTGCTCGTGCTTCTCGAGATTGATGCCGTCCGGCGGCAGCGTGTAGGAGTGCGACGCCTCGACCGACGAAGCCTGCATGCCGCTGTCGAGAAAGAGATCGGCCGCCTCGAGCCGGCCGCTGCTCGCGAAGAGCATGGCGCGTTCGATCACGTTGCGCAGTTCGCGCACGTTGCCCATCCAGCTGTGTCCCAACAGGCGCGCCTCCGCCTCCGGCGCGATGCCGGTGAAGCGCCGCCCGAGCGAGCGGTTGAGCTCGTCGATGAAGTGGCGCGCGAGCGGGAGGATGTCCTCGCGCCGTTCGCGCAGCGGCGGAAGCGTGAGCGGCACGACGTTGAGCCGGTAGTAGAGGTCCTGCCGGAAGAGCCCGCCCTCGACGCGTTCGTTGAGGTTGCGGTGCGTCGCCGCGACGACGCGCACGTCGACGTGGATGGGCGACTGGCTGCCGATGCGGCGGAAACTCTTGTCCTCGAGGACGCCGAGCAGCTTCGCCTGCAGCGCCGGCGGCATGTCGCCGATCTCGTCGAGGAAAACGGTGCCGCCGTCCGCCGCCTCGAACACGCCGCGTCGACGCTCCTTCGCGTCGGTGAACGCGCCGCGCTCGTGGCCGAACAGCTCCGCCTCGAGCAGGGTCTCGGGAATGGCGGAGCAGGTCACCTTGAGGAACGGCTTGTCCGCGCGGGTGGAGGCGTAGTGCATCGCGCTCGCGAGCATGCCCTTGCCGGTTCCGCTTTCGCCGAGCACCAGAATCGTCGTGGGACGCGACTCGCGCACGACGATGCGCGCCTGCTCGAGCACGCGCTGCATCGCCGGGCTTTCCGCGATGATGTTCTCGAACGCGTAGCGCTCGCTGCGCCGTGCCTGGTCCTCGGCGACCTGCTCGCGCAGGCGCCCGGTGTCGACCGCCTGCTGGATGGAGACGACGAGTTCGCTGAAGTGGATCGGCTTCTCGACGAAGTAGGCGGCGCCCTGGCGCATCGCCTCGACCGCAATCTCGATCGAACCGTGTCCCGTCATCACGATGACCGGCACGGCGGGCCAGCGTCGGCGAAACTGCGGCAGCAGATCGAGGCCGTGGCCGTCGGGAAGCTGGAGGTCGAGCAGCACGAGCGTCGGCGCCTCGCCCTCCGCGCATGCGAGCGCACGCGCGGCGCAATCCGCCTCTTCGACTTCGAATCCCTCACGGGCAAGCTGGTTGCGCAGTGCAGACCGGACGACCGGCTCGTCCTCGATCAGCAGAACACGTCCCTGGCTTGCCGCGCGGGTTGCCTCCACTTCACCCGACACGACTCTTCTTCACTCCGAGCGCGCATCCTAGACAAATCGCCTGCGGAAAACCATGCGACCATGCGCGCATGGTCCGCGTGCTCGCCGTGACGGCGCATCCCGACGACGAATCCTTCACCTTCGGCGGGGCGCTCGCGCTGCATGCACGGCGCGGCGATGCGGTGCGGCTGCTTTGCCTCACCGACGGGCAGGCCGGTCGGACCGGCGATCTCGTGGAGCCCGCGGAACTCGGCGCATGGCGGCGCGAGGAGTTGCAGCGTGCGTGCGCGGTTCTGGGCATCGGCGAGCCGGTGCAGCCCGCGCTTCCCGACGGCGGGCTCGACGCGATTCCCGACGACGAGGGGGCTGCGATCGTGGCCGCCACCGTGCGCGACTTTCGGCCGAACGTCATCCTGACCTTCGGGCCGGAAGGGGCGAGCGGGCACCCGGATCACATCGCCGCGTGGCGCTGGTCGAATCGGGCGCGGGGGACGGCGTCCCTGTATGCGGCGTCGTTTCCGGACGTGGAGCGCGCGCATGCGCCGCGCGAGCCCGACCCGCCGCTGCCGGCCACGACGTGGATCGACCTGTGGGAACTGGGGGACCTGAAGCGGCGCGCCTTCCTGGAGCACAAGAGCCAGCTCGATCATCTCGAGCTGTTCGATCGCCTGATGACGGCGCTCGACGGGAAGGAGATGTACCACAGGGTGCACCCCGCCTGGCGGGAGGGTGCACCCCATGAATCGAAACTGCTGCCGGGGCTCTAACCTGCCTCATTCATAACCCCGCGGGTTCTGGCCGGTCCGGATCGCCGATCTCCGCGTCATCCCTCGTCGCAGTGACTTCCGCCACGGCTTCCTCGGGATTCCTCGATCTCGACGATCCGTCCTCGCCCAGAAGGGCGCGTCGAGAAGGCAAGAGCGCGTCGTGTCGACCTGCGCGGCGGCTCAGCGGCGGTTCCCCTCCGTCTCTCCCGCGTGGTCATGAATGATGCAGGCTAACCGCCCATGGCGGCCTGCTGCCGCTGCATGATGCGGTTGAAGATGGTCGTCAGCGTGCTCGCCGCCTCGGCGAGGTAGAGACGCACCATCCCGATCGTGGTGGAGTCGTCGAACACGACCGCAAGGATGGTGCGGTCGCCGACGAGCGTCACCTGGATGTTGGCGCGCTTGCCCTGGTGGAACAGGTTCAGGAACGTGTTCTCACCGAGGATGAGCGCCATCTGCTTGGTGGCGGCGAAGGCACCGGCGACCAGTCCGCAGATCGAATCGATGTCGATGCGGTCGTCCATGCCCTCGCGGGTAATGAGGTGGCCGTCCTTGTCGACCAGGAAGGCGGACGCCGCCTTCGCGCGCGAAAGGAAGCTGCGCAGCGTCGAGTTGATCTCCGACATCTCCTCGCGGTAGAAGTGGAGTCGTTCTTTCCTCAGCTGCTCGTCACTCTTCTGTTCCATCGGGCCAGGCATAGTTCTCTCCTAGAGAAGTTCGTG